>CAVGTC010000059.1:0-16806 GCA_963632255.1 Lachnospiraceae bacterium
AGCCACTTACGAGTCAAAACGCCTGCACTTGGCCCACGGAATACCGTGGTATCGGGTCACTGAAGTGCGGCTTGGCCTTCAAAGTACCGCGGCATCTTGTCACCGAAGTGCAGGCTCGGCTTAGAAAAGGGTACGCCGGGCCGCTACAGACCGCCGACACCGTTAAACTTTCCTAAAAGTTTTGCTTATTTCCCCGTCGCCCGTTTTGACACTTTGTCAACTTTTCCGGTGAAAAACTGACATCCCGCTTTTTTGCGCCTAACGCTGGCGCGACCTCCTCCCCCTCCCCTAAAGAAGAATATGCTAAGGGCTGCATTTCCTTTGCCTTTTGCTCTTTGGCCTTGGCTTTTGCAAAAGAATTCGCTCCGCAAGGGTTGGCTTACAGACTATTTATTGAAGTCATGACTTGTTGTAGTGTGTATGTACTATGCATGTTCGCAATGAAATCTGAAAGTCTAAAATTAATGCGTATTAAGGGGGGCGTTAAGAATCGGCAGCAATAGCATCAATGACACTTTGGGTTGCCCAACGCGTCAGAAAGGGAAAAGCAGCGGTAGTGCAAACACCATCACCACCCCCATCACTACTTGCAGCGGAAGTCCCACCTTCACGTAGTCCGCCGCCTTGTAGCCGCCCGCCGACATCACGAGCGCGTTGGGCGGCGTGCTGAACGGTGAGGCGAAGCACATGCTCGCCGCCACCGTCACTGCCATGAGCACAGGCACGGGACTCACTCCCTGCGCCGAGGCCGCCGCGAGGGCGATGGGAGCCATTAGCACCGCCGTCACCGTGTTGGAGATGAAGAAAGTCAGCAACGATGTGGCCACATATACCGCCGCAAGGAGTACATACGGGCCGTACGCCCCCGCCGATTGCACAAGTCCTTGCGAGATGACCGCGCTCGCCCCCGTCTTCTCCAGCGCGGTGGACATGGGCAGCATTGCCCCGAAAAGCACGATGCTCTCCCAGTTGATGCTTTTGTAGGCCGCCTCCATGTTGCGCAGACAGCCTGTCGCCACCATCGCCACCGCCGCCAGCACCACCGCTGTGACCGGCGCGAGCGGAATGAAGTCGAGAGCCATCGCTGCCACCATCAGTGCCATCACCGCCGCCGCCACCGGTGCCTTGTAGTCAAGCGTCACCCTTGCCGCCTGCTCCTGCGGCTGGCCCATCACGACCCATTCCTGCCCGTCACGGGCGTTGAGCCGTGCGATGTTTTCCCACGGTCCCTGCACCAGCACAATGTCCGCCGCGTGCAGCCGGCGCGTCTTTAGGTTGTTTAGAAGATAACCGTCGTGGCGGCGGATGCCCAGCACGTTAAGTCCGTAAGCCGAGCGGAAGTCCGCCTCCTCCACCGTCCGCCCCACCAGTGACGCTTCCGGCAGTAGCAGCATCTCCGCCATCCCCACCTCGTAAAAGCCCATCCGCTGGCGTTTTCCCGCCTTCACCTCAGCCAGCGAGTTTTCTGCCGCCATAAGGCGCACCCCCTCCTGCGGTCCTTCGGCATAAAGCACATCGCCCGGCGCGAGCGCCACGTCCGCCAGCACGTATTGCTCCACCCGTGCCAAGGGAGATGTCTTCTGCCCGCCGCCGCGCCTCACCTCCAGTATGTTCACGCCATAGTGGCCGCGTATGCCAAGCTCACGCAGAGTGCGTCCGCACATGGGCGAGTCTGCGGGGAGGCGCAGTGCCGTGATGCTCTGCCCCACCTTGTACTCCTTGGCAAGCTGGTCAAGCGTCTTGCCCCCGCGTCGTGTGCCTTTCCCTTTGCGGTCTTTCAGGAAACGCCGTGTGAGCGGCAGCAGCGTGACCGTCCCGACCGCCACGCAAAGCAGTCCCACCGGAGTGAAGGTGAAAAAGCCCGGCGGTTCGCAACCCGCCGCCGCCAGCGCGTCGCGCACGATGAGGTTGGGCGGCGTGCCGATGAGCGTCAGCATTCCGCCCATGCTCCCCGCGAAAGCCAGCGGCATCAGCATCCGCGCCGGGGAAAAGCCAGCCGCCCTCGCCATGCTCACCACAATGGGCATCATCAGTGCCACCGTGCCCGTGTTGCTGACGAAAGCCCCAACTGCAGCCGTTGTGAGCATCAGTAAGACAAAAAGCCGCGTTTCGCTCTCCCCCGCCAGCCGCAGGATGCTTGTGCCTACCTGCCGTGCCAGTCCCGTGCCGAAGATGCCCCCGCCCACGATGAAAAGTCCTGCCATCATTATGACGATGGGGTTGGAGAAGCCCGAGAGAGCCTCCTCCGGCGTCAGCACGCCAGTGAGCACAAGGGAAAGGGCGGCGCACACCGCCACGAGGTCAGAGCGCACGCGCCCGCTTACGAAAAGTATGGCCGACACAGCCAGGATGATGATGGTTGCGGTCATTGCTTATGTGGGAATGAAATGATGGATGTTTTAGGTAAAAAGTAAAGGTGGGCGTTTTACCCTCACAAAGATAGCAAAAATGGCTTTTGCGAGCGTGGAAAGGGACGGAAAGCCGCCGCGTGTTGCGTCCGCGCGGTAGTCCGGATAGGACGGTCTGGGGTGCGGCGTGGCAGGAAAAATACACTTTTTGTCCTGCCAGTGGGGAAAAGTGGGGGAAAGTGCGTACTTTTGGAAATTCAAAGCACACGGAGTGAGATTTTCCGGCACATACACGGCAAAGATGGACGCGAAGGGAAGGGTGTTCTTCCCCTCCGAGTTCCGCCGTGCCCTGCCTGGCGACGACGCGGAAATGGTGATGAAACGCGACATCTTTCAGCCCTGCCTCACCGTGTACACGGCTGCGGCGTGGGATGCCGAGGTGGAGAGCCTCCGCGCCCGGCTTAACCGCTGGAACGCGCGGGAGATGATGGTTTTCCGCCAGTTCATGGCCGATGCGGTGTGTTTCTCACTTGACGCAAACGGCCGTTTCATCCTCCCCCGCCGCCTTGTCGAGCTGTGCGGGATGGGGCGCGAGGTGCATTTCATCGGCGTGGACGACCGCGTGGAAATATGGGGGGCGGAGCAGCGTGCCGCCCGTTTCCTCGCCGACGAGGAACTTGGCGCGGCGCTCGAGTCGCTCTGATACGGTGGAGCAATGTGCCTTGTGCTTCCCTCCTTTGCATATATCCTTAAAAAAACACCAGCGTTTATGGACTACCACATACCGGTATTGCTTGGCGAGAGCGTGGACGGATTGTCAGTGCGTCCTGGCGGCGTGTATGTGGACGCCACTTTCGGCGGAGGCGGGCACAGCCGCGAGATATTGCGGCGGCTTGACTGCGGCGGACATCTGTACGGTTTTGACCAGGACGCAGACGCACGGCAGAATGTCCCCGCCGACGACACCCGTTTCACTTTTGTCTACAGCAACTTCCGTTATCTCGGCAACTGGATGCGCTATTACGGCGTGGAGGGCGTGGACGGACTGCTTGCTGACCTCGGCGTGTCAAGCCACCATTTTGACGACGCTGCACGCGGCTTCTCATTCCGCTTTGACGCGCCCCTTGACATGCGCATGAACGGACGCGCCGGCGACACCGCTGCCGATGTGGTGAACCGCTACACGGAGGAGAAACTCGCGGAGGTTCTTTACCTTTACGGAGAGCTGAAGAACAGCCGGCGCATCGCCGCCGTCCTTGTCAAGGCGCGTGCGCAGCGAGAGCTGCGCACGATAGACGACCTGCTTGCCGCAGTGCGCCCCCTGATGCCCCGCGAGCGCGAGAAGAAAGACCTTGCGAGGGTGTTTCAGGCACTGCGCATAGAGGTGAACCACGAGATGGACGCCCTGCGCGAGCTGCTTGAGTCCGCAGTCAGTGTGCTGCGTCCGGGCGGACGGCTCGCGGTGATAACCTACCATTCGCTGGAAGACCGTATGGTGAAGAACTTTATGCGTAGCGGGCGTGCGGACGGAAAAGTGGAACAGGACTTCTACGGCCGCCGCCTCTCTCCATTGCGGGCAATAAACAACAAGGTGATAGTGCCTTCAGCCGAAGAACTTGAACGCAACCCCCGCAGCCGTTCGGCAAAGCTGCGCGTAGCGGAGAAAGTGTGACACGCTGAAAAAGGTGACACATTATATATATATAGGTGTAACGCGCCAATTGACACCGCACGATGGAAAAGGAAGAAAAAGGAAAAGACAATATACAGGAAACACCCGCCGCAAAAGCGGAGAACGGGAAAAAACGGACGGACGCGGGCGGACGTTCGTTTATGCAACTGCTTCGCCGCCTCACCGCCGACGATCAGGAGAACACCGAGGCGGAGAATGTGCGCGTCCCCGTCAATTTCAGGACGTTGCTCGGCGGAGACTACCTGACGAAAGGGTGGTTCATGAAAAACTTCTGGTACATCGCGATGCTTGTCGTGATGGTTGTGGTATATGTGGGCAGCCGCTACTCGTGCCAGCAGGAGATGATAGCCACGAAAGCGCTTACCGACACTTTGCTTGACCGCCGTTACAAGGCACTGACACGACTAAGCCAGCTCAAGGAACGCACCCTCCGCAGCGTCATTGAGGAAAGTCTGGAAGACACCACGCTGCAAACCGCCGCCACGCCGTCTTACAACCTTAAAGTGGACGAAGAATGATATTCATTCCCTCAAAGGTAATCCCCCGTTACGGCTTCATCGCCGTCATCCTCTCTCTGGGGTTTGTGGCTGTGCTTGGCAAAGCCTTGTATACCATGACCGTGCGCAAGGGGTACTGGATGGCCGTGGCCGAGCGGTACAAGCGTACCAACGAGCCGATTCCCCCCACACGCGGCAACATACTTGCCGACAATGGCGAGCTGCTGGCATCGTCGCTGCCGGAGTACAGGATATATATGGACTTTATGTCATGGGAGAAGGACTCTGTGCGGCGCGTGAAAGACCAGCACCGACGCGACAGCCTTCTTGAGACAAAGATGGACAGCATCTGCCAGGGGATGCGGCGTGTGCTGCCTGACGTTGACCCTGTCAGGATGCGGGGGCTTCTGCTTGAGGGACGGCGTAGGGAAAGCCACAACTGGCTGCTTTACAAGAAGCGCGTAACCTACATACAATATTGCCAGCTAAAAGAGTTGCCGCTTTTCCGCCTCTCGCCCAACAGCGGCGGCTTCCACGTGGAAGAGATAAAGACACGCAACAACCCGTACGGGCGTCTCGCCATACGCACCATAGGTGACCTGTACAAAGGGCGCGGGGACAGCGCGCGCACCGGGCTTGAGCTGTCGTTTGACTCCGTGCTGCGTGGCAAACCGGGTTTCGGGCACCGCCAGAAGGTGCTCAACCGCTACCTCACCATCATGGACAAACCCGCAGAGGACGGCTGCGACATACAAACCACGCTTAACGTGGCGATGCAGGACATCTGCGAGAAAGCTCTTTCCGACAAACTTTGCGAACTGGAGGAGGAGTACGGCGGCTGTGAGTTCGGCGTGTGCATACTCATGGAGGTCGCGACGGGCGACATAAAGGCCATTACCTCACTTTCTAAGATGGAGGACGGCACTTTCAAGGAGATATCACCCTATGCCGTCAGTCTGCTTTTCGAGCCTGGCTCCGTGTTCAAGCCGATGTCGTTTCTCGTGGCGATGAACGACGGATTCCTCCATTTGGATGACGCTGTGGACGTGCAGCACGGCGTGAAAGAAATGTACGGGCGCAAGATGCGCGACGCAAACTGGCGAAGCGGCGGAAACGGGGTGCTGACGGTGCCCGAGATATTGCAGAAATCGTCCAACGTGGGAGTGAGCACCTTCATCGACCGCTTCTACCACAACGACCCGCGCAGGTTTGTGAAAGGCATTTACGGAATAGGCACGGCCGAGGACTTGCACATCCCGCTCGCCGAGTACAAGAAGCCACGTATCCGTATGCCTGAAAAAGACAAGAGCAACTGGTCCAACACAGCCCTCCCGTGGATGAGCATAGGCTACGAGACACAGATACCGCCCATCAACACGCTCAACTTCTACAACGGCATAGCCAACAACGGGAAACTTCTCCGTCCGCGCCTCGTGAAAGCTGTGCTTCGCGACGGTGAGGTGGTGAAAGAGTACCCCGTTACCGTCTTGCGTGAGCAGATGGCGAAGCCACAGGCCGTGCATGACATACAATACTGCCTTGAGTCCGTCGTGTCCCACGGGCTGGGCAGACTGGCCGGCAGCCGCCATTTCCGCGTGTCGGGCAAGACCGGTACGGCACAGGTGTGGACAAAGGCAGGGTTCTCCTCGAAGTACCTCATCTCCTTTGCCGGGTATTTCCCCTCCGACAAGCCCGAGTACTCGTGCATTGTCTGTATACACCGCAGCAGTCCCGCCTCCGGCGGCACGATGTGCGCGCCGGTTTTCCGCCGCGTGGCAGAGTCGGTGATGGCGCAGCGCCGTGTGGATGACTACTCCGCCGCGCGTGACACAGCCAACAACCGTCTCCCCGTGGCCGCCTCCGGAAATATGGTCGCCACAACAGCCGTGCTGGGTCAGCTTGGTGTGCAGTACGGCGGCAACGTGGTGGCGGGAGAAGACGGACAGTATGTGTGGGGCGTGTCGTCCCTGAACGGCAACGCGCTGACGCTGATGACAACCAAGGCTGGCGCGGGTGTACCCGATGTGCGCGGATACGGCTTGCGTGATGCAGTGTTCCGTCTGGAAAAGCTCGGGCTGCGCGTCCATATTCAAGGTCGCGGGAAAGTGAGCGGGCAGAGTTTGTCCCCCGGAAGCACTTTCAAAAAAGGCGAGCGCATAGACTTGACCCTTGAAGTGCCGGAGGGCGTGGAAACGGAGGAGGCAGACTTTGTGGAAAACCGTCCGCAGACAGCGGCGGCGGAGGAAACGAAAGCGGACAGCACGCACAAGGTTCGCGTGGTTGGGGGTGATACCGTTCATAACGCGCAAAAAGCTGCCGCGCAGACGGATAAGAAACAAAGGGAGACGGCTGAGGCCTCGTCCGCTACGAAGAAGGCGGATAAGCCCTCCACACCGAAGAAAGCCCCGGGCTCGACCGTCAAGAAAAGTGCGGCGGTGAAGTCCGAGGACAAAAAAGGTAACAGCGCGAAAGGCAAGAAGAAGCCCGACAAGGGGGATAACTCCAAGAAAGAGTCTTCCGCAAAAGCGGGCGACCCCCGACAGCGTAACGCCGCAAAGAGAAAGCCATAGGCAGACGCAATGACAACAACGGCCATAGGGTAGCGCAACGGTCGCCCCATGGTAAAAACACATACAGAGAAATGAAACTGGCAGACATACTGAAAAGCGTGGAGGTGAAAGAGACGAAAGGCTCTCTCCAACTTGAGATAACGGGAGTACACATCGACTCACGCAAAGTGGAAAAGGGCGGTCTCTTCATTGCGGTGAAAGGCACGCAGACCGACGGCCACGCCTATATATCCAAGGCTCTGGAACAGGGAGCCGCGGCCGTACTGGTGAGCGACCCCATACCCGCAGAAGTGCCGGAGGGCGTGACCTTTGTGCGTGTGGCCGACACGGAAGGAAACGTGGGAAAGGTGGCGACACTTTTCTACGGCGATCCCACCGCCAAGCTGAAACTGGTGGGCGTGACCGGCACAAACGGGAAGACCACCATCGCCACACTTCTGTACAATATGTTCCGCGCCTTCGGGTACAAGTGCGGACTTTGCTCCACGGTGTGCAACTACATAGACGGAAAAGAAATACCCGCAGACCACACCACGCCCGACCCTGTCACGCTCAATGCCCTGCTCGCACAAATGGTAGAGGCCGGCTGTGAGTACGCCTTTATGGAGTGCTCGTCCCACGCCATCCATCAGAAGCGCATCGGGGGACTGCGTTTTGCCGGGGGAATCTTCACCAACCTCACGCGCGACCACCTCGACTACCACAAGACATTTGAAAACTACCGGGACGCGAAGAAAGCATTCTTTGACGCGCTGCCGAAAGACGCTTTCGCCATCACCAATGCAGACGACCGCAACGGGGCGGTGATGGTGCAGAACACCCGCGCTACCGTCCGCACATACTCCACCCGCACCGCCGCCGACTACAAGGGGCGCATACTGGAGGAAAGCATTGAGGGTATGCTTCTCGACATTGACGGGCATGAGGTGAGCGTGCGTTTCGTGGGACGTTTCAATGTGTCCAACCTGCTGGCCGTATATGGTGCGGCGGTGATGATGGGGCACACGCAGGAAGAGGTGCTGCGCGTGCTTTCCACGCTCCACCCCGTCAACGGGCGTTTTGAGGCGATACGTTCGCCGCAGGGTTTCAGCGCGATAGTGGACTACGCCCACACGCCCGACGCGCTTGAGAATGTCCTGTCTGCCATCAATGAGATAGTGCGTGCCCCGGGTAAGGTAATCACTGTGTGCGGCGCGGGCGGAAACCGAGACAAGGGTAAGCGTCCGCTCATGGCGCAGGAGGCCGTGAAGCAGAGCGACCGTGTGATAATTACGAGTGACAACCCGCGCTTTGAGGAGCCGCAAGACATCATCAACGACATGCTTGCCGGACTTGACGCAGGGCAGATGCGCAAGGTGCTGAGCATTGCCGACCGCCGCGAGGCCATTCGCACCGCCGTGATGCTGGCGCAGAAAGGCGACGTAATACTTGTAGCGGGCAAGGGGCACGAACCCTATCAGGAGGTGAAAGGCGTGAAGCACCATTTTGACGACCACGAGGAGATACGAAAGGCTTTCGGACTTATGTGACAGAGAAGCACACGGTACAGGGTGGTTGTATATGCCGTTCTCTCTGCCGCGTGCCATCATAACCATACTACACAAACAAGACAAAGATGCTATACTATCTTTTCCGCTTTCTGGAACAGTTCGGCGTGCCGGGTTCGGCGATGTGGGGTTACATCTCTTTCCGCTCGCTGCTTGCGTTGATGCTTGCGCTTGTCATTTCCGCGTGGTTTGGTGAGTATTTCATCAAATGGATGAAACGTCACCACATCAGCGAGACGCAGCGTGACGCTTCCATCGACCCTTTCGGTGTGAAGAAGCTAAACGTACCCTCAATGGGCGGCATCATCATCATTGTGTCCATCCTTGTGCCGTGTCTGCTGCTTGGGCGACTGCGCAACATCTATATGATATTGATGCTTGTCAGTACCGTATGGCTCGGATTGCTTGGCTTTCTTGATGATTACATCAAGATTTTCAAGAAGAACAAGGACGGGCTGCCCGGTCGTTACAAGATAGTGGGGCAGGTGCTGCTTGGACTTGGTGTGGGGTTGACGCTCTACCTCAGTCCCGATGCCACGATAAGGGAGAACATAGAGATGAGGCGAAATGGCGCGGTGACCGAAGTGGTACACAAAAGTCAGCCCGTGAAGAGCACGCTCACTACCATTCCTTTCGTGAAGAATAACAACTTTGACTACTCCAGTGTCACCGCTTTCTGTGGGAAGTACAAGAAGCAGGCGGGCTGGGCGCTCTTTGTGCTGGTCACCATATTTGTCATCACGGCCGTGTCAAACGGAGCCAACCTTAATGACGGGATGGACGGAATGGCGGCGGGTAACTCTGCCATCATCTGCATCGCCCTCGGCATTTTGGCGTATGTGTCCAGTCACATAGAGTACGCCTCATACCTTAATATAATGTATGTGCCGCAGTCGCAGGAACTTGTCATCTTTATCTGCGCTATGGTGGGTGCGCTGATAGGTTTCCTATGGTACAACGCTTATCCTGCACAGGTGTTTATGGGCGACACCGGCTCGCTTACCATCGGCGGGGTAATCGGTGTGCTTGCCATCATCATACACAAAGAGTTGCTTGTTCCCATTCTTTGCGGCATATTTCTGCTGGAGAGTCTGAGCGTGATATTGCAGGTGGAGTTCTTCAAATTCGGGAAAAAACGCGGGCGGCGGCAACGCATCTTCAAGCGTACCCCGATACATGACAACTTTCGAGTGTTGCCCGAGCAGCTTGACCCCTCCTGCCGCTATGTGCTGAAAAACTGGCCGCGCGGAGCTTGGCACGAGTCAAAGATAACCGTGCGGTTTTGGATTGCCACGATACTTCTCGCCGCTTTCACCATCATCACTCTGAAGATTAGGTGAACGGGAGAAATGCAAGATAAAGCAAGTAAGATGTCAGAAAAGAAGTGTCTGGTCGTGCTGGGCGCGGCTGAGAGCGGCGTGGGTGCCGCCATACTTGCCCGGAAGGAGGGCTATGAGGTGTTTGTTTCCGACGCGGGACAGATACAGCCCCGCTACAAGGCTATGCTTGACGAGTGCGGCATATCCTGGGAGGAGGGCGGACACACAGCAGAGAGAGTGCTCAGAGCCGACGAGGTGGTGAAAAGCCCTGGCATCCCCGAGACAGCCCCGATGGTGTGCCGCCTTACGGAGCAAGGCACACCCATTCTCAGCGAAATAGAGTTTGCGGGGAGATATACCGACTCCCGTATGATTTGCATCACGGGCAGCAACGGAAAAACCACAACCACCTCGCTCATCTACCATATACTCTGTAAGGCGGGCGAGGATGTGGGACTTGCGGGGAACATCGGACACAGCCTCGCCCTGCAAGTGGCGCAGAGTCCGCACAAGACATATGTGATAGAGCTGTCCTCTTTCCAACTGGACAATATGTACGACTTTCGCGCCGACATCGCCGTGCTGCTCAACATCACCCCCGACCACCTCGACCGTTACGGATTCTGTATGCAGAACTACGTGGACTCGAAGATGCGTATACTGCAAAACCAGCGTGCGTGCGACACTTTCGTCTACTGGCGCGGGGACAATCACGTTCCCGCCGAGCTGGGGAAACGGGATGCCAAAAGTCGCTTACTCGGTTTTTCCGATGGGCTGGAAGATGCGTCCGTGGGCTACGCCTCGGGAAACAAGCTCGTACTGAACGCCCCTGTGCATTTTGAGATGCCTCTGTCAGAGCTTTCCCTTCCAGGTACGCACAACCTTCGCAACTCCATCGCCGCCGCCCTTGCCACTTTGTCAGCCGGCGTGGATCCTGAAAAGGTGCGGGCGGGACTGTCCGACTTTCCCGGTGTCGAACACCGCTTGGAGAAAGCGGGTGTCGTACACGGCATACATTTTGTCAATGACTCAAAAGCCACCAACGTGGACGCATGCTACTGCGCCTTGGAGAGTATGGCCACGCCTGTTGTGCTGATACTAGGCGGGAAAGACAAGGGGAACGACTATTCCGCAATCGTGCCTTTTGTGAAAAGTAAATGCCGCGCGTTGGTGTATATGGGAGTGGACAACACCAAACTGCATGACAGCTTTGACTCATTGGGACTTCCTGTCGCCGACACGCACAGCATGGCAGAGTGTATGGAAAACGCGGTGCGCCTTGCCCACGAGGGGGACACCGTCCTGCTCAGTCCCTGTTGCGCAAGTTTCGATCTCTTCCATAATATGGAGGACCGCGGCGAGCAGTTCAAGGCTTGGGTGAAAGGCTGGGAAAAAGAAAACGCCGCTGAGTGAGGTGCGCTAAGTTAGGTAGGCAGTCCGTATGGTTTGCATTTAGTAAAAGGAAAAAAGGAAGTATACAGTGAAGTCGTCGTTTGGGAAATACTTTATGGGAGATTTCACCATTTGGGGGGTGTTTTTCGCGCTTTGTGCCATCTCTCTGGTGGAGGTGTTCAGTGCGGGCAGTGCCTTGGCGTATAAGAGCGGTAACTTCATAGATCCGCTCATCCGCCAGGCAGAGATGCTTGCGGGCAGTATACTTGTGGCGTGGTTGCTCCATTTCATCCCTTACCGCAATTTCAGGCTTTGCCCCATCATAATGGTGCCTGCTTCTTTTTTTCTTTTGCTTTATACATTGTTCTTTTCAAGGGCAGTAAACGGGGGCAGCCGTTGGATAAGCCTTGGGGGGTTGTTCACTTTCCAACCATCCGAATTGGCCAAGCTCTCTGTGATAATGGCGGTAGCGCTCATTCTGGCTAACACGCAGAGGACGGAAGGAGCGGGGAATAAAGCGTTCAAGTCTATTCTGTGGGTGACGTGTCCCATTGTGCTTCTCATTTTCTCTGAGAACTTGTCCACGGCGATTCTTCTTTCCGGTGTGGTATTTCTTATGATGTTTGTGGGGCGTGTTCCTCTCCGTCAGCTTGGCAAATTGGCAGGAGTGGGGGCATTGATCTTCGCGCTTGGGTTGGGTTCGTATGCCGCGTTACGCGCTGCGGGGCAGGAACAGGTTATCAAAAAGATAGGTGTATTCCATCGTGTGGACACTTGGGTGAGTCGTGTGGACTCACACGCGGAGGGTACCGGGACGGACGATCCCGCAGAATACGACCTTGCCAACAACGCGCAGTCAGCGCATGCCAATATTGCCATCGCCTCATCCAATGTCGTGGGGAAATTGCCGGGCAACTCCGTAGAGCGCGATTTCCTTGCCCAGGCTTTTTCCGACTTCATCTTTGCCATCATTATAGAGGAGATGGGTATTGGGGGTGCTGCCATCGTGGTGATACTTTATGTCACTCTGCTTGTGCGGGGCTGGCGTATTGCCAGCCGGTGCGAGTACTGCTTCCCTGCGTTCCTTTGCCTGGGACTTGTGCTTATGCTTGTCTCGCAGGCTCTTCTCAATATGCTCATTGCCGTGGGACTGTTCCCTGTGTCGGGCCAGCCGCTTCCCATCATCAGCCGCGGCGGTACATCAACCATAATCTTTGGTGCTTATTTTGGCATTATACTCAGTGTGAGCCGTTCTGCCAAAAAGAAGAAAAAAGGAAATGCACAGGTGGCAGAAAGTGTTGCCGCAGAGGAAATCAGCCGTGAGGTGTGAGCCGGCGGGGCGGTGCAAAGTCAAAAAGGCGGCTTGGTAAGGACAGGGTACGCAATTTATAAATAACTTTGTGCGTAGAAGACCCGCAGGTGGCCGCTCCGCATGTCCCCTCTTGCAGCGGGTTTTCCTAAACTCTTGCTTTTATGCAGAACAATTGCCATCTGTCAAGGTTGATAGCATCGCAGGCGAAACGTTACGGCGAGCGAGCCGCGCTGAGCTACCGCGATTATGATAAAGGAAAGTGGGTTCCCGTTTCGTGGAACAGCTTTGCCGAAAACGTGAAGAAAGTCTCCATAGCCCTTCTCCGCCACGGGGTAGGTGTGCAGGAGAACATCGCTGTCTTTTCACAGAATAAGCCCGAAACGCACTATGTGGATTTTGGCGCGTACGGCATACGTGTGACTACCATACCTTTCTACGCCACAAGCAGTGGGGCACAGGTCACCTATATGCTCAATGACGCGCAAGTGCGTTTCCTTTTCGTGGGTGAGCAGCAGCAGTACGACACGGCATTCGGTGTCATTTCGCTCAGCCATACACTTGAAAAAATCGTCATCTTCGACCGCGCCGTAAAGCGCAACCCGAAAGACCATCTATCTGTCTACTTTGACGATTTCGTCTCCGATGCCTTGCGGGGCGATACCCGTGCCTTGGAGGAGGAGTATGCCCGGCGGCAGGCTGAGGCAAACTTCGAAGACCTGTGCAACATTCTCTACACAAGTGGCACGACAGGCAATAGCAAGGGCGTGATGCTCACTTACGGAATGTACCACGAGGGCTTCCGGGTGAATGATGCCGTGTTGCCGCTCTCCGAGAATGACGTGTTCCTTAATTTCCTTCCCTATACCCATGTCTTTGAGCGGGCGTGGTGTTATCTCGGTCTCACGGAGGGCGCGCTTCAGTGCGTCAACCTCCGTCCCGCAGATGTGCTGCGCTCTATGCAGGAGGTACATCCCACGTGTATGAGCAGTGTGCCGCGTTTTTGGGAAAAAGTGTACCAAGCCGTGCTTGAGAAAATGGAGAATGGTACGGCGGTGCAGCGCAAGCTCATCGGCAACGCGTTGGATGTGGCCGGGCGTTATTGGACGGATTATGCCTCGCGTGGGAAAAGTGCCCCGATCGCGCTGCGCATGCGTTACAAGTTCTATGACAAAACCGTTATTAGGATGCTGCGTAGCACGTTGGGGCTTGACCGGGCTAACTTCTTCCCCACAGCGGGCGCGGCAGTGTCACCCGAGGTGGAGCGTTTCGTACACGCCGCCGGTATATATATGGTGGTGGGCTACGGCTTGACGGAAAGCACGGCCACTGTTTCCTGCGATATTCCGGGCAAACCTAACACAGCAGGGAGCGTGGGACGGCTCATTGACAAGATAGAAGTGAAGTTCGGAGCCAATGACGAGATAATGTTGCGCGGAAAGACCATTACACCGGGATACTACAAGAAAGCTACCACTACGGCTGAGGCTATTGACTCCGACGGGTGGTTCCACACCGGAGACGCGGGCTACCTGAAAGACGGCGAGCTTTTCTTACGCGAGCGCATCAAGGATCTTTTCAAGACATCTAACGGAAAGTATATCGCCCCGCAGCTTATCGAGTCAAAACTGGTGCTTGACCGCTACCTTGAACAGGCGGTTATCGTGGCGGACAAGCGCAAGTTTGTCAGCGCGTTGATTGTGCCGGACTACAAGCTGCTTGAAGCTTACGCCGCCGAACACGGAATCGCTTTCTCTTCCCGCGAGCAGCTTTGCGCCCAGTCGGAGATAGTGCGTTTCGTCACTGAGCGCATTGACACGCTTCAGCAGGACCTTGCCCACTACGAGCAGATAAAGCGTTTTATCCTCTTGCCGCGCCCGTTCACAATGGAGAGCGGCGAGCTTACTAACACACTTAAGGTACGCCGCCGCGTGGTGTACGAACACTACGCGCGGGAAATTGACAAAATGTACGCCGACGCGGAGGCGGGCAGATAGTTTTCCGAATCACGGCATCCGTTCGCCCGGCCTGTTTGGGGACGGAGAACAAATCAAGACACTCACAAGCCATATTTATAGGACAGAATGATAACCTCCGACCAACTGAAAGATACACAAAGTCGCGTTGAGGCACTTTACCGCTACCTTGACATCGAGGCCAAGACAGTGCAGCTTGAGGAAGAGCAGCTGCGTACGCAGGCTCCCGACTTTTGGGACGATGCCAAAAGGGCAGAGGAGCAGATGAAGAAAGTGAAGGGTATAGAGAAATGGATTGACGGCTACAAGGCGGTAAAACTACTTGTGGACGAGCTTGCCCTCGCGTTTGAGTTTTACAAGGACGATATGGTCACTGAGGAGGAGGTTGATGACGACTACGCCAAGACCGTTTCGGCCATAGAGGAACTGGAACTGCGCAATATGCTTCGACAGGAGGAGGACTCTATGGACTGTGTGCTGAAAATCAATTCGGGCGCGGGTGGTACTGAGAGCCAGGACTGGGCGGCTATGCTTATGCGTATGTATATGCGCTACGCTGAGGCGCACGGCTACAAGTGCGTCATCTCCCATTTGCAGGATGGCGACGAGGCGGGCATTAAGACGGTGACGATGGAGATAGAGGGTGACGACGCTTACGGTTACCTTAAAAGTGAGAACGGCGTGCACCGGCTGGTGCGTGTCTCTCCGTACAACGCGCAGGGAAAGCGAATGACCAGCTTCGCTTCCGTCTTCGTCACACCGCTCGTTGACGACACCATTGAGGTGTATGTCGACCCGTCACGCGTTTCCTGGGACTTGTTCAGAAGCGGCGGCGCCGGTGGACAGAATGTCAACAAGGTGGAGACGGGCGTGCGTCTGCGCTACCAGTACAAAGACCCTGACACCGGCGAGGAGGAGGAAATCCTTATCGAGAATACCGAGAGCCGCAAGCAGCTTGAAAACCGTGAGAACGCCATGCGCTTGCTCCGCTCGCAGCTGTACGACCGCGCCTTGCAGAAGCGCAAGGCGGCGCAGGCAAAGATTGAGGCTGGAAAGAAGAAGATAGAGTGGGGCAGTCAGATACGAAGCTATGTCTTTGACGACCGCCGCGTGAAGGATCACCGCACGGGATACCAGACAAGTGACGTCAACGGCGTGATGGACGGTAAGATTGACGGCTTTATCAAAGCTTATCTTATGGAGTTCTCCGAGCAGGAGGAAAACAACAAGTAGCCGCTACGCGCCGCAGTGTGTGAGAAATCATAACCTTAAATACCAAGATATTATGAAAGCAAACAGACAAAAGCGTACCAACGCACGCGATGCCCGTCAGGCACGGCAGGCCAACAGGGTGGTCAACGGAATATTCATCGCGCTCATCCTCCTGATGGTGCTTGCGCTGATAGGCTACTATCTGCTTTCGTGATTGGCACGAACGCACACTTTTACTGGCGGCGTACTTGTGGCACTGTCTTTGCTTGTACGCCGCCGTTATAGTGTTGTCCTTTCGTTCGTTTTGACGGGTAATGCTTTGTGCAGTAACGCAGACTGGTTGCTGTTTGTGCTTGGCCCCAATATCGTAAGCGTGACATATGGCACTGGAGATTGAGCGTAAATTTTTGGTTAAGGGAGAGTTCAAGTCCTTGGCTTCTTCGTCCAGCCGCATCGTGCAGGGGTATATCTGCAGCGGGCGGGGGCGTACGGTGCGTGTGCGGTTGCGTGATGAAAAGGGTTATCTCACTATCAAGGGACCTTCGTTTGATGGCGGTCTTTCGCGTTATGAGTTTGAGAAAGAGATAACCCAGGACGAAGCCCTCTCCCTGCTGAGGCTTTGTGAGCCGGGTATGGTAGACAAGGTGCGCTGGCTTGTGCCGTGGCAGGGACACACCTATGAGGTAGACGAGTTCTTGGGGGATAACCGGGGACTTGTCGTGGCGGAGATAGAGTTGTCTCGCCCAGACGAGCCATTCGCTCCCGCCCCTTTCCTTGGCGACGAGGTGACGGGCGACCGCCGTTATTATAATTCCTCCCTCCGCGCCTGCCCTTACTGCAAATGGTAGGGATTTCCGCGTTGCATCCTTGTGTGCATCTACTTCTTCTTAACACTATGCTTTTCGCCAAGTGGTTGCAAATCAACCATTTTTGCGGTCACGTC
>CAVGTC010000060.1:0-16784 GCA_963632255.1 Lachnospiraceae bacterium
AACCCAAGACCCCAACATTAAAAGTGTTGTGCTCTACCAGCTGAGCTAGCGAATCAAGCCTTTTTGCCGTTAAGCGAGTGCAAAGGTAAGCCCTTGCGGGATATTGGCAAACATTTCATCTGTCTTTTTTAGCCTCCGCGCTGTTTTCCTCCCCATTTCCGCCGTGCGGAGTGTCCGCGTCAGTCTTTCCACAGGTGTTTGCGGGTGAGCCTTCCTCCTCGCCCGTGCACGTGCCGGGGCGTTCCATATAGATGTCCGCCTTGCGTTCCACACTCTCCGCCTCCTCGTCAAGCGAGCCGAAAGGCGTGGTGTCGTGCACCACGTAGCGGCGGTAGTACGAGGCCATTAGCGTGGTGACGGGCAGGGCGATGATGAGTCCTATGATGCCCAGCGCATAGCCCCACACCGAGAGCGAGAGCAGAATGATGGCGGGCGGCAGTCCCATAATCTTTCCCATGATGCGCGGCGTGAAGATGGTGTCCTGCAATATCTGCACCACAAGGTACACCAGCAGCACGCCACCGATGAGCCACCAAAAGTTCTGCCCGCTCTCCGCCGCTCGCAGAAGAGCCAGCAGCGTGGCGGGCAGTATGCCCACCACCTGCAGGTAGGGCACGAAGCTGATGGCGCCGATGAAGCAGCCGAGCGCGAGCGGCATGGGGAAGCCGATGAGGTAGAAGCCTACGCAGAACATGACGCAGTTGCTGAGCGCGACGAGCGCCTGCCCGCGGAAGTAGCCGCTCATGCCGTGCTCTATGTCGGCCGCTACCTGCGCCGCAAGGGTGCGGCGGCGGCGCGGCACAAACTTTATCCAGCCCGTGGCGTAGCGCTCGTAGTCGGTCAGTATGAAGAAGAGGTAGAGTAGGGCGATGAGCGAGGCCACGGCATTGACCAGCACACCCGCCGTGCTCCACAGCATTGACCATATGCGCGGCAGGGTGCTCTTCACCGCCGCGATGATGTCTTTCTGCTCCAGCAGCTCCTCCACACGGTGCTCTTTCGCCGCGCGCTGTATGAAGTCCATCACTGCGGGCGGTATGGTGCTGTTTTCCCACGAGTCCTTGTGCATATAGGAGAGGGCGACGTCTTTAAGGTGCACCATCTCGCTCACCATCGGCGGCACGACGATGTAGAAGAAGCCGGCGAAGACCCCGAGCGTCAGGGCGAGGGCGAGGAGTATGCACAGCGGGCGGTAGCGCAGCCGGCACTTCACCTGCAGGAAGCGCACGACTGGGTACAGCATGTAGGCGGCCACCCACGCCACGAAGAAAGGTATCAGCGCGGTGCGCAGGTAGTACAGCACAAGACCCGCCGCCACGACGGCCAGCAGTACGAGAAGTCCGCGCACAAAGCGGTCGAAGTTTATTTCCTTAATCATCGTAACATTCAACTTTTACATTTGCTGCGCCGTGCAGCCCCTTTTGTGGCAAAAGTACAAGATAGGCGGCGAAAAGCGGCGAAAGCGCGGGCATTGTTTGCGGCACGAATGATTTTGTCCCTATATTTGCACTATGGGACAATTGTACCTTGTGCCCACGCCCGTGGGCAATATGGAGGACATCACACTGCGCGCCCTGCGCGTGCTGCGCGAGGCGGACGTGGTGCTGGCGGAGGACACCCGCACGACTGGCATCCTGCTGAAGCACCACGACATCAAGGCGCGGCTGGCCGCCCACCACAAGTTCAACGAGCACCAGACGGCAGACGCTTTCGCCGCGCGGATGGCGGCGGGCGAGGTGATGGCGCTTGTGACGGACGCGGGGACACCGGGCATATCAGACCCTGGTTTCATGCTGGTGAGAGCCTGCGTGGAGCGCGGCGTGACGGTGCAGTGCCTTCCCGGCGCCACGGCTTTCGTGCCCGCACTGGCCTCCTCGGGACTGCCCTGCGACCGCTTCTGCTTCGAGGGTTTCCTTCCGCAGAAAAAGGGACGCGCCACACGTCTTGAACAACTGCGCGAAGAGACGCGCACAATGATTTTCTACGAGTCGCCGCACCGTGTGGCGAAGACGCTCGCGCAGTTCTGCGAAGTCTTCGGTGTCGAACGCCGCTGCTCGGCCTGCCGCGAAATTTCAAAGATACACGAGGAAAGCGTGCGCGGCACACTCGCCGAAGTACTGGCACACTTCACCGAAAACGAGCCGCGCGGCGAGTTTGTCATCGTGGTGGAGGGGTACGACCCGCCGAAGAAACGCAAAAAGGACAAAGCGGCGGCGGACGCGGCGCACACCACCAACAATCAGACACCATTGCTATGAAAAAATATGTCATCCTGCTCGCCGCAGCTGCGGCAATAGGCTTCACCGCCTGCGACACGAAAAAGGAGAAAGAGCTGGCCAAGGACACCAGCGCGGCCACAATAGACTCGCTGCAACAGGCACTGACGCAATCGCAAAACGAGTCGAGCGACCTCATCGAGACGCTGTCGCAGATACAGGACGGCTTCGACCAAATTAACGAGGCGGAGGGGCGCGTCAGCGTGGCAAGCACCGCCGAGGGCGACCGCGTGGACAAGGAAAAGATTGCGGAAAGCATGTCATTCATCCAGCGCACACTGAGCCTCAACCGCGAGCTCATAGCCAGCCTGCGGCAGCAGCTGCGTGCAAGCAACCAGAGCGACGCACGCACCAAGGCGAAGCTGGAGGATATGGTGGAAAACTTCACCCGACAGCTGGAAAACAAAGACAAGGAGATGGCCGAACTGCGGAAGCAGCTCGCAGATAAGGACATACAGATTGCCGAACAGGGCGAGCAGATAAACTCGCTCAACGACAATGTGAGTCTGCTGAGCGAGCAAAACGCCGCCAAGGAGCGCGCCATGGAGCAGCAGGACAAGGAACTCAACACTGCGTACTATGTCTTCGGCACGAAGAAAGAGCTGCGCGAGCAGAACATACTCAACCGTGGCGACGTGCTGAAAAGCGGAAGCTTCAACAAGGACTACTTCGAGCGCATCGACCTGCGCGTTACAAAGGTGATACGCCTTTACTCGAAGAGTGCGAAACTGATGACCACGCACCCCTCGGGCAGCTACACGCTTGAAAAGGACGCGCAGGGGCAGTATGTGCTGCGCATCACCGACCCGAAAGCCTTTTGGAGCGTGAGCCGCTACCTCGTGATAACCGTGAAATGACATAAGGAGAATGACAATGACGGGAAGAATAGGACTGCGCAAGCCGGCGCTTGCGCTGCTTTTGTCCGCACTCACGCTGTCGGGGTGCAGCTATAGCCAGTTTTCGGCCGTGGCGACGGGCAGCTCGCTCGGAGGGCTCTTCGGGTCGAGCATCGGCGGACTTATCGGCGGGCCGCGTGGCGCCGACGCCGGGGCGGTGATAGGCATGCTTGCGGGCGGCACAGCCGGCGCGGCGGCCACTGCAAACCACAGCGGGAAGAAAGAGAGCGTGGAGTACGGAACGTACGACACGCCGTCATACCGCTCGCGCATGGCGCAGGACAGCGGCTGGGACTGCCTGGAGGTGGCGGGGGTCAAGTTTCTTGACGCCAACAACAACCGCCGCCTTGACGCGGGCGAGTCGGCCTACATCACGATGGAGATATACAACCGCGGGGACAACACGCTTTACAACGTCACCCCCGTCATCTCCTGCGACAACCGCAAAGTGCTCGTCTCGCCGCCGGCCATCGTGAGCGAGATTGCTCCGGGCGGCGGCGTGCGCTACAAGGCGGAGGTGCGTGCCCCGGGACGGCTGCGCGCCGGCCTGCTCACCTTCAATGTCAGTTTCGGCACGGGTAAAGGGGCGGTCACTGCAAAGACTTTCAGCGTACACGCCGGCAACTGACACCCGTCGCGCACTTTACGGCAGACACGACAAGGGCAAAGCCCAACCATCCACAAGCCGGAGCCGGACACGCAGGTGCGCGGCTCCGGCTTTCCGTGAACATATGCCGCAGCCCTGCCCCCCCAGAACTCCTGACCAATGAAAACGCTTTTCACTCACTACAAGGCCACGCTGCGTCTCGGCGTACCCATCGCGATAGGGCAGATAGGCGTCATTATGGTGGGCTTTGCCGACACAATGATGGTGGGACACTTTGACACGCCCTCGCTTGCGGCGGCCTCGTTTGTCAACAGTCTCTTCAACCTTGTCACCTACCTGCTGCTGGGTTACAGCTACGGACTCACGCCTCTCGTGAGTTCGCTCTGCGGGCGCGGCGACAGAGCCGGGGCGGGCGGCGCGCTGAAACACGCGCTGACGGTCAACGCCCTCTTCACGTTCGCGCTGCTGGCGGCGATGGGCGTATTGTATTTCTTCCTTGACAGAATGGGGCAGCCCGCCGCTATACTGCCGCTGGTGCGCCCTTACTACGCTGTGGTGCTGGTGTCAATGGCTTTCCTCGCGCTTTTCAACGTGCTGCGGCAGTTCACCGACGGCACTACGGACACCGCCACGGGCATGTGGGTGCTTTTGGCGGGCAACGCGATAAACATTCTCTTCAACTGGCTGCTGATATTCGGTGTCGGGCCGTTCCCGCGACTGGGGTTGCTCGGCGCGGGTCTTAGCACGCTCTTGTCGCGCGTCTTTATGGCGGTGGCCATCGCGGCGGTCATTCTCCTCCGCCGGCGTTACGCGGACTACCGCGCGGGTTTCCCCCGCCTGCCATTCAGCTGGCGAAGCGTGCGGAGGGTCAACGCGTGCTCGCTGCCGGTCAGTCTGCAAATGGGCATGGAAAGCGGGGCGTTCACTTTCAGCGGCATTATGGCGGGATGGCTCGGCGCGCTGGAACTTGCCACCTACCAGGTGGTGGTGACGGTGAGCACGCTCGGCTTCCTTCTCTATTACAGCTTCGGCGCGGGCGTGAGCATCCGCGCGGCGGCCTTTGCCGGCAACAACGACTGGGCTGGCGTGCGCGACGCGGCGAAAGCGGGGACGCACATCCTCGTGGTGATGGCGGCTGCCGTTTCCCTGCTCTTCCTCACGCTGGGCGGCGGAATGATGCGCTGCTTCACGGAGGACACCGCCGTGATAGCCCTCGCCCTCACGCTCGTTCCGCCCCTCATGCTCTACCAGCTGGGCGACGCCATGCAGGTGTGCTTCGCCAACGCGCTGCGCGGCACGGGACGCGTGATGCCGATGATGTGGATTGCCTTCATAAGCTACATCCTCGTCAACCTGCCCGTGGGATACTTGCTCGCCTTCCCGTGCCGCCTCGGACTCACGGGGCTTTACCTCGCTTTCTCCTGCGGTTTGTTTCTCGCCGCCGCGCTCTTCCGCTGGCAGTTCGGCAAGGCGTGCGGGGGAGAGGCGGACTAATCTTCCTCCCGCCCGCGCATTTGCCCTGTCAAGCGGGCAAACGCAAAAAGGCGCATCCCCGATGATGAACATGGGGATGCGCCTTATGCGTATCACGTCCGCGCTTTTCGCGCCTCAGTCTTTCATCTGTTTCCGTCCCTTGCCGTCACGCTGTCCGGCTGACCGCGCAAGGGATACCGCCGCTTACTCCTCGGGAAGCGACCAGTCCTCCTTCGTCTTGCGCACGTAGGATGCGTAGCGGCGCTGCGCCGCACGCTTGGTCTCGTCGTAAAGCTCCTGCGCCTGTTCGGGCAGTGCTTTCTTCAGCGAGAGGAAGCGCACCTCGTGGTCGAGATAATCCTGGAAGAGCGTCCAGTCCGGCTCCTTGGAGTCGAGCGTGAACGGATTCTTGCCCTGCTCGGCCAACTCGGGGTTGTAACGCCACAGGTGCCAGTAGCCGCAAGCCACGGCGCGGCCTTCCTCTGCCTGACTGCGACCCATACCGCCCTTAATCTTCAAGCCGTGGTTGATACACGGTGCGTAGGCGATGATGAGCGACGGGCCGTGGTAAGCCTCAGCCTCACGGAACGCCTTGAGGCACTGTGCCTGGTCGGCTCCCATTGCCACCTGAGCCACATAGATGTAGCCGTAGGTGGTCTGCATCAAGCCGAGGTCCTTCTTCGTCACGCGCTTGCCGGCAGCGGCAAACTGCGCGATGGCGCCGATAGGCGTGGACTTGGAAGCCTGTCCGCCCGTGTTGGAGTAAACCTCCGTGTCAAGCACAAGGATGTTGACATCCTCGCCGCTTGCCAGCACGTGGTCAAGACCGCCGTAACCGATATCGTAGGAAGCGCCGTCGCCACCGATAATCCACTGGCTGCGCTTCGTGAGGAAGTGCGAAAGCTCGGAAAGCTGGGCGCAGGTGGGGCAGCCGCCCTCGGCACCCGCCTTAATCATCGGCTCGAGCTTCTCGGCGGCGGCGCGGCTTGCCACAGCGTCGTCCTGACCGGCAATCCACTCCTTTGCAGCCTCCTTGAAGTCGGCGGGCACGTGCTCGTCGGCTATCGCGCCCTCGAAGAGACTCTGGATGCGCGCGCGCATCTTCTTGTTGGCGAGAATCATACCCATGCCAAACTCGCAGAAGTCCTCGAAGAGGGAGTTTGCCCAAGCGGGTCCCTGGCCCTTCTCGTTGGTGGTGTAGGGAGTGGAGGGGATGGAGCCGGAATAGATGGACGAGCAGCCCGTGGCGTTAGCCACCATCTGGCGGTCGCCGAAGAGCTGGCTGACGAGCTTCACGTACGGAGTCTCGCCGCAGCCCGAGCAAGCGCCGGAGAACTCGAAGAGCGGGGTGGCAAACTGCGAGTTCTTGGGGTTCTGCTTCGTGTCCACGAGGTGCTGCTTGCTTGTGACCTTCTTGGTGCAGTAGTCCCAGTTGGCAGCCTCGCCGAGCTGTCCCTCGAGGGGAACCATCTCAAGCGCCTTGTTGCCTTTGAGACCCGGGCACACGTCGGCGCAGTTGCCGCAGCCGAGGCAGTCCATCACGTCCACCTGCTGCACGAAGTGCATACCCTTCATCGCGGCGGGCGCCTTCATCTCAATGCTCTCGCCGCCAAAGCCGGCAAGCTCGTCATTGGTGAGGACAAACGGGCGGATGGCAGCGTGGGGGCAGACGAAGTCACACTTGTTGCACTGGATGCAGTTCTCCTTGTGCCACACCGGCACGAAGGCGGCCACGCCGCGCTTCTCGTAGGCTGCCGTGCCCTGTGCCCAAGTGCCGTCCTCAGACACCTTGAAGGCGCTGACGGGAAGCAGGTCGCCGTTCTGCGCGTTGATGGGGCGCACGAGGTCGGAGATGTACGCGGGTTCGTCGCGCTCCACCTTGGCGTCCTCGGGGAGAGAAGCCCACGCCGCGTCAACGGGCAGCTGCTTGTACTCGCCGCCGCGGTCGACGGCCTGGTAGTTCTTGTCGACGATGTCCTGGCCCTTCTTGCTGTACGACTTCACGATGAACTTCTTCATCTGCTCCACGGCAAGGTCAACGGGGATTACGCCCGTGATGCGGAAGAAGGCGGACTGGAGGATGGTGTTGGTGCGGTTGCCGAGACCAATCTCCTGCGCAATCTTCGTGGCGTTGATGTAGTACACCGTGATGTTGTGCTCGGCGAAATAACGCTTCACGTTGTTGGGCAGGTTGGCTGCCAGCTCGTCGCCCTCCCAAATGGTGTTGAGGAGGAACGTGCCGTTGTCGCGCAGGCCGCGCAGCACGTCGTACATGTGCAGGTAAGCCTGCACGTGGCACGCCACGAAGTTGGGGGTCTTAATCTGGTAGGTGGAGCGAATGGGGTGGTCGCCGAAGCGCAAGTGCGAGCAGGTGAAGCCGCCGGACTTCTTCGAGTCGTAGGAGAAGTAAGCCTGGCAGTACTTGTCGGTGTTGTCGCCGATAATCTTGATGGAGTTTTTGTTGGCTCCCACGGTGCCGTCCGCGCCGAGTCCGTAGAACTTGGCCTCGAAGATGCCCTCTCCGCCGAGTGCCATCTCTTTCTCCAACGGCAGCGACTTGAAGGTCACGTCGTCCACGATGCCGAGGGTGAAGTGATCCTTGGGCTCGGGCAGTGCGAGGTTGTCGAAGACGGAGATAATCATCGTCGGCGTGGTGTCGCACGAGCCGAGGCCGTAGCGTCCGCCCACGATGAGCGGGTGAGAGGGAGCGTCGTAGAAAGCGTCCTTCACGTCAAGGTAGAGCGGCTCGCCGTTTGCGCCCGGCTCCTTCGTGCGGTCGAGCACGGCGATTTTCTTGCAGGTTGCGGGCACAGCCTCGAGGAGGTGCTTCACGGAGAACGGGCGGTAGAGATGCACGCTCACCATACCCACCTTCTCGCCCTTTGCGTTGAGGTGGTCGATTGCCTCGCGTGCGGCCTCGGTCACGGAGCCCATGCAGATGATGACGCGCTCGGCGTCAGCGGCGCCGTAGTAGCTGAAGAGCTTGTACTCGCGGCCGGTTATTTTCGACACGGCGGCCATGTACTTCTCCACTGCGGCGGGCACGGAGTCGTAGTAGGGGTTGCAAACCTCGCGGTGCGCGAAGAAAGTCTCGGGGTTTTCAGCCATGCCGCGTGCCACGGGGTGCTCGGGCGTGAGGGCGCGGGAGCGAAACTCGCTCACCTTGTCCATGGGCACGAGCGGACGGATGTCCTCCTGGTCCATCACCTCAATCTTCTGGTACTCGTGCGATGTGCGGAAGCCGTCGAAGAAGTTGATGAAAGGCACGCGCGTGTCAAGCGCGGCGAGGTGCGCCACTGCGGAGAGGTCCATCACCTCCTGCACCGAGCCCTCGCAAAGCATGGCGAAGCCCGTCTGCCGGCAGGCCATCACGTCGGAGTGGTCGCCGAAGATGCAGAGGGAGTGCGTGGCCAGCGTGCGGGCCGACACATGGAAGACGCAGGGGAGCAGCTCGCCCGCGATTTTGTACATGTTGGGTATCATCAGGAGCAGGCCCTGCGACGCGGTGAACGTGGTGGTCAGCGCGCCGCTCTGCAGCGAGCCGTGCACGGCGCCGGCCGCGCCGCCCTCGCTCTGCATCTCCTGCACCTTCACCGTGTCGCCGAAGAGGTTGGTGCGCCCCTGCGCCGACCATTCGTCCACGTGCTCGGCCATCGGCGAGGACGGGGTGATGGGGTAGATGGCAGCAACCTCGGAAAACATGTACGCGATGTGCGCAGCGGCCTGGTTGCCGTCACAAGTGATGAATTTCTTGTTAGCCATGAGTTTGACAAATGTGCGGGGGACGGCGTCTTGCTTCCGTCGCGGCCGCTTCTTTATTTATATAGGAGTAGTTGTTATGTTCGTTGTTGGCGCGGTGCCCGCCGCGGTGGTATGTTCCCCCCGCCGCGCGGGCGGGCACACGGCTCAGTACAGGAAGCCGAACATCCAGAGCGGTATTTCGCGCTCGCGCCCTATGTCCGTGTTGTACTTCGCGTATATCACGTCAGCCGACGAGCGCACGCGGCGCGAGCGGTCGCACACGCTGATGTTGGTTGTGTTGTCTATGCGGAAGAGTCCGTTGCGCCGCGCCTTGTTTACGGTGTGGTGGCGCCAGAGCGAGTTGACGAAAAACGTCTCCATGATGGTCTGCTCGCTCATCTGCGGCGTGTAGATGGCGTACATCAGGTTGGCGTCGTGCAGGTATATCGCTGAGGGCTTGCGCGTCTGCTCCTCCCCCTCGCGGTATACCCGGTTGATGAGCCGCGCCTCTTCCAGGTATTTCAGGTAGTTCATCACCGTGGCGCGCGAGGTGTCTATGGCGGAGGCCAGCTTGCTGACGTTGGGCGACGAGGGGTCGCCGATGGCAAGGAGGTAAAGCAGCTTCTTGATGCGCGAGAGGTATTTCAGCTCAATCTGCTTGTTGAGCAGGAGATCCACCTCTATCATGCTGTTCATCGCCTTGAGCAGGCCCTCGGTGAAGTTGTGGTTTTCAAGGAAAAACGGGTAGTAGCCGTACTGCAGGTACTCCTTGAAGTAGTTCCACGGCAGCACGCGCGGCAGTATGCCGCGCAGTATGCGGTCGTGGTCGGTGAGCAGCTCGTCGAAGGTGTACGGCTCGAAGTGGTTGTCGGTGCGCAGGTTGATGTACTCGCGGAAAGAGAAGCCGTGCAGCACGTAGGTGTGGCTGATGGAGGAGAGCTCGGTGGGGTCCTCCCCGTCGCCGGTGTTGACGGAGGTGGTGGAGTAGACGATGCGCAGCGAGGGGTATTTGTGGTAGCACTCGCAGAGCTGCTCGCGCCAGTCGGGCAGCTTGAAAGCCTGGTCGACAAGCAGCACGCGCCCGCCTTTCGCGACAAACTCGCCGGCGAAGTCCACTATACCGTGCGCCTGGAAGTAGAAGCTGTTGAGGTTGATGTACAGGCACTGGCGCAGCTGCACGTCAAAATACTCCTGCGCGTACTGCAGGAGAAAGGAGGTGCGACCCACCCCGCGCGGCCCTTTGATGCCTATCATGCGGTAGCTCCAGTCGACGGTGTCCATCAGCGAGCGGCGCACGGGAGCGTTGAAATGCTCCATAAGGTAGGCGTGCGAAAGGAAGAATGTCTCCATACCCTGGTACGTTTTTCGGTTGTTGAGCGCGGCGGGCGGTACGCCACGCGCCGCCCTGCAATTCCTTGCAAAATTACTCACTTCGGCGGATATCTGCAAAGCGGGGTTGCCACTTTTTGTTATATTACCTTTAACGCCGCGCCGGGCGGACACGGGACGGCGCGGCACGCTTGCACAACCGCCGCCGTTTCTTACCTTTGCGTACCGGGCAACGCGCCGCCACGCCGCTTTCGCGCCCCGGCGGAAAGCCGGACGGGAAGCCGCGCCGCCGCGCCAACCACCCGGATTAAGGAAAAGCACACATTTATATTGTTATGGAAAAGATTCGCGCCGCCGTCGTTGGCTACGGCAACATCGGACACTACACACTCCAGGCACTCGCCGCCGCCCCCGACTTTGAGGTGGCGGGCGTGGTGCGCCGCCAAGGGGCGGCGGACTGCCCCCCGGAGCTCGCCCCCTACCCAGTCGTGAAGGACATACGCGAGCTTGAGCGCGTGGACGTCGCCGTGCTCTGCACCCCCACCCGCAGCGTGGAGGCCTACGCGAAGGACATACTGGGCCTCGGCATACACACGGTGGACAGCTTTGACATCCACCAGCAGATAACCTCGCTTCGCCGCTCGCTGGGCGAGACGGCTTGCAAGCACGGCGCGGTGAGCGTGATATCGGCGGGCTGGGACCCGGGGTCGGACTCTGTGGTGCGCGCGCTGCTGCAGGCCATCGCGCCCAAGGGCGTGACGTACACCGACTTCGGGCCGGGCATGTCAATGGGTCACACCGTGGCGGTGAAGGGGGTACCGGGCGTGAAGAAAGCGCTCTCGATGACCATCCCCACGGGTACGGGCATACACCGCCGCATGGTGTACATCGAGGTGGAGGACGGCCACGACTTCGACACCGTGGCGGCCGCCATCAAGGCCGACCCTTACTTCGCCTCGGACGAGACGCACGTGACGCTTGTGCCGTCGGTTGACGACGTGATAGACATGGGGCACGGCGTACACCTCACGCGCAAGGGCGTGAGCGGCGTGACGCAGAACCAGCTCTTCGAGTTTGACATGCGCATCAACAACCCCGCCCTCACGGGGCAGGTGCTGGTGTGCGCCGCCCGCGCCGCCATGCGGCAGAAGCCGGGTTGCTACACCATGATAGAGCTGCCGGTGATTGACCTCCTGCCGGGCGACCGCGAGGACAACATCGCCCACCTCGTCTGAGAAGCGCCCGCCGCACTTCCGCGCCACATGCGCGCGCACGCGGTGTCACGCTTTTTTCAACGCCCGCCGCACCGTCGGGTGCGGCGGGCGTGTGTTTCGTGCAAGGCATCCCGCCGCCACGGTGACGCGGACCGTGGCGCAGGGCGGAAGGACACCCCTCACAGCACACCCCGCGGGCATGGGCGCAAATCCAGAATGTAAGCAAAACGGGCAAAAATCTGACAAAGTGATTTTTCGGGCGGCGGAAGGCCCGTTTGCATTTGGCCGAAAAATGCATTATCTTTGTACTACAAGAAAGGGACATCCCGCGAGGAATGTCCCTATATTTTTGCCTGTATTGATTTCCAGCCACTTACGTGTCAAAACGCCTGCACTTGGCCCACGTGATACCGTGGTACTCGGTCACTGAAGTGCGGCTTGGCCTTCAAAGTACCGCGGCATCTTGTCACCGAAGTGCAGGCTTGGCTTAAAAAAAGGTGCACCGGGCCGCTACAGGCCGCCAGCCCCGTTAAACTTCCCTAAAAGTTGCCCCTCCTTTCGCGGCGGCGCGTTTTGACGTTTTGTCAGTTTTGCGGGCGTTTTGCTTACACCTCGATTTTTTTGCCTGCCCGCGCGCCTTGCGCCGTTCCGCTTGCACTTCGCGTTCCCGCCGCGTGCGGTTTTTGTGCCTTCCCGCTTGCGTTTAGGCTTCCGCTTGCCCGCGCTTTTTCCGCCGCGCCGCGCAAAAGCGCGCGGCGGACGGAGGCGCGGGGCGGGGGAGGAAACGCGCGGCGTGCCGTCCCGCGGCTGTTTTTTCGGCGAAACGCTTGGCTGTCCCAAGTATTGTGGCAAATTTTGTAAAGGGCTTGCGCGGGCACCGTCCGCGCCGGCATTTCCGCCCGCCGCCGGCTTTTGCCAATTTGTGGGCGTATAGGTCAATTTATGCCGGCTTCCCCAATCCCGCCGGCGGGCGCCGGGCATAAAAAGGGCGGATTTTGCGAAATCCGTAAACCAAGAACAAGGAACAGAGACAATACGATGAGTGAAAAATCCCCCATTCTGAACAATCCGTACGAGGAGCCGCGGTGGCACTATGCGGCGGACCTTGAAGGCAACCTTGACTATAACAAGGTGCTTGACGGCCGCAGGCCTTACACCGCCGCGGTCGGCATTGCGCCAAACCAGCCGCAAAACGGATTCTTCACCCACGACGACGTACAGGAGGACGACCCTAACGCCGCCTTCATCGACTCTTTGCGCGAGGAGGTGAAACGCTGGCGCGAGAGCGGATACCCCCATGTCACACGCGTCACAAGAGAGCTGCTGGACTTTTGGTTCCGCAACCCCGGGCGCCAGTCATTCCAGCGCCTGTTTTTCTGCCAGCGTGAGGCGGTGGAGACCGCCGTATACCTCAACGAGGCCGCCGACTTCGACCCCAATGCGGGGCGCTGGCTCCTGCGCCAGCTTGAGGAGCGCCAGCAAACCGTGCATGACGACTTCGCCTTCGTACTGCCGCGCACAGCTTTCAAGATGGCCACCGGCACCGGAAAAACCGTGGTGATGGCCATGCTCATACTCTACAACTACCTCAACAAGCGCCAGCACGTGCAGGACACCCGCTTTGCCGACCATTTCCTCCTGGTGGCTCCGGGCATCACCATACGCGACCGCCTCGGCGTGCTTTTCATTGACGGCAACGCGGCAAAAGCGGCATTTGAGGACGACGTGACCGACTACTACCATAAGCGCGGACTCATCCCGCGCAACTACGAGACGCAGCTCGGCGGGCTCAACTCATGCATCACCATCATCAACTACCACCAGTTTGAGCCTAAGCAGTACCAAGGCAAGAAGCAAAGTCCGCTGGACGGCAAGCTTGTCTACAAAAGCGGGGAGGGAATGGTGAAGCAGCGCGACAAGGAGGAGTATACGGCTGTCATTTCGCGCATCCTTGGGCGCATGCCGAAGAGCAAGCGCATCCTTGTCATCAACGACGAGGCGCACCACTGCTACCTGCCAAAACCCTCCGGCAAGAAGACTTCAAGGGACGAGGAAGCCGAAAACAAAAAGGCCATGGTGTGGTATGAGGGGATACGACAGATGAAGCTGCTTGGCTACAAGGTGCAGCACGTGTACGACCTCTCCGCCACGCCCTACTACCTTAAAGGCTCGGGCCAAACCGAGTATTCGCTCTTCCCGTGGGTGGTGAGCGACTTCGGGCTGGTGGACGCCATTGAGAGCGGGCTGGTGAAAATTCCGTTCCTGCCCGCCGCAGACGACACCACCGGGCTTACCGACCCCGTGCTGCGTAACATCTACGAGCGTATCTCAAAGGATTTGCCAAAGAAGGGGCAAAAGGCAAAGAAAGCAGAAGACAAGAAGAACGGAAAAGGCAAGAGACAACCTGAGCCAGCCCCTAACCTTCCGTCGTTGCTCAACGTGGCAATCGACCAGTTTGTAAAAGACTACGAAGTATACCAACGCGGCATCCGCGAGGCGGGCGAGACGGCCGCCAACCTATTCTCCACGCCGCCGGTCTTCATCGTGGTGTGCAACAACACGTCCGTCTCGAAAGAGGTTTTCAAGATGATGGCGGGCTACGAGAGCGCGGACGACGACGGCAACACCGTCTACATTCCGGGACGGTATGACATCTTCTCCAACTACCGCCGGGACGGCATGCCGCTGCAAAAGCAGCCGTCCCTGCTCATCGACAGCGCGGCCATAGAGGACGCCGGCAGCGTGGTGGACGACGACTTCAAGCGCATATACAGCAACGAGATTGACCGCTTCAAGCGGGACTATGCCACGCTGCACGGCGCGGGCTCGGCCGACCAGCTCACCGACGGCGACATACTGCGCGAGGTGGTTAACAGCGTGGGCAAGCCGCACACGCTGGGCGCGCACATCCGCCTTGTGGTGAGCGTCTCGATGCTTACCGAGGGCTGGGACGCCAACACCGTGACACACGTATGCGGCGTGAGGGCCTTCGGCTCGCAGCTGCTTTGCGAGCAGGTGGCGGGGCGCGCCCTGCGCCGCCGCGGTTACGAGCTGCTGCCCTACACGCTCGACGGCGGGGAGATTGACGAAAAAGATGTGCGCCATTACAAGCCCGAGAACATTGTGTGGAAGTTTCCGCCCGAGTACGCCCACATCATCGGCGTGCCATTCAAGACCTTCAAGGGCGGCGGCAGCGGCGTGACACCTCCGCCAAAGCCAAAGAATCCCGTGTTTACCGTCAAAGAGCGCGCGGCCTTTGAGATAAAGTTCCCCAACATCACCGGCTACCGCAGCCACACCGCCGACGGGCGCATCACGGCCAGCTATGCCGGCGTGCCCAAGTTCAGGCTCAACTTCAACGAGGTGCCCACCGAGACAACCCTCTCTTCCGCCGTCGACAGGGAGGCCGGCGTGATACTGAAAAGCGACTACCGCGAACTGCGCGACGCGCAGGTGGTGTACGCGCTCACCCGCTGGCTTGTCAACATGAAGTACTCCGACAAGGAAAACGGGCGCCGCTTCCAGCTCTTTGCGGAGCTGAAAAAGGTGGTGCAGCAGTGGTATGACACCCAGGTGGAGGTGGTGGGCGGCGACGGCAGCCGTGAGCTGCGCCGGCTGGCGGTATTTTGGAAACCAACCGACGTCGTGACAAGCATTTACGAGGGCATACGCGCCGCGGCGCAGGGCGGGGAGCGCATCACGGCCATCTTGAACAACTACAACCCCGAAGGCTCCACCGGCCATGTGCACGCGGCCACCGCCAGGAAGGTGTACCCCACAGAGAAGAGCCACATCAACTGCGTGGTGGCCGACACCGACTCATGGGAGCAGATATGCGCCAAGACGCTGGAGGGGATGCCGGAGGTGGAGTGCTACGTGAAAAACGCCTTTATCGACTTCGCCATACCCTACATCGACGGCTCGCGTGAGCACAGGTACATGCCCGACTTCATAGCCCGCGTCAAAGGCGGCGGCGGCGCTACGGTTAACCTCATCATCGAGATATCGGGCTTCTCTGACGACCGCACCGCACGCAAGGACCTCAAACGCTACTACACCACGCAGTACTGGGTGCCGGCGGCCAACAACCTCAAGACTTACGGACGCTGGGACTTCGTCGAGATTTCCGACATCGACAACATCCGCGCCCTACTCACCGAAAAAATAAAGCAACTATGAGCATACAGCACAAACCCGTCGACGCCATCAGGCACAGCGGCGTGGACCGCAAAATGATACCCACCACCGAGCTGGCGGGCGAGGAGAAAGAATGCGCGGAAAAGCACAGCGGAAAGGCGGCGTACGCGGCGTTCCGCCACGAGCTTGACCGCGGGCGCGACCCCGAGCTCTACTGGCTGGACAAATACCGCAACGACGACTCCGCCGATGTGCGGATAGACACCCGCTCGCTCTATGTGCACGAGGACATACAGCCCGAGATGCTCATACGCCGCCTCTACCGCCTGCGCGAGCAACGCGCCGACAACCAGCCCCTGCTTTTCAGCGAGGAGGAGCTGGGCAAGAATATCGTGGAGGACGAGCTGGAGCGCGTGTGCGAGTACTACAAGCACCCGATGCAATGGAAAAACCGCCTCATACAGGGCGACTCGCTGCTCGTGATGAACTCGTTGCTGCAGCGCGAGGGAATGGCGGGAAAGGTGCAGTGCGTGTACATCGACCCGCCCTACGGCATCAAGTTCGGCTCCAACTGGCAGATGAAGCTCAACGACCGCAACGTGAAGGACAACGACGAGAGCGTGAGCGGCGAGCCGGAGATGATAAAGGCGTTCCGCGACACGTGGGAGCTGGGCATACACTCGTACCTCTCTTATTTGCGCGACCGCCTCGTCACCGCACGCGAACTGCTGCACCACAGCGGCTCCTGCTTCGTGCAGATTTCCGACGACAACGTGCACCTCGTGCGAAATCTCATGGACGAGGTGTTCGGAAGCGAGAACTTTGTGAGCCAGATTGTGTATCAGAAAACAACAGGCGCAGGTGCTCCAGGAGAACTTAAGACAATACCTTCCGTTGTTGACTATATACTTTGGTTCGCGAAAGATAAATCAGAAGTAAAATACAGAAAACTCTATCGTGAACAAATCTTTGGCAAAGATGGTACAGATGCATATTCAAATATAGAACTTGCAAATGGCGAACGTATGACTATAAAACAGTACGAGCGTAATAGAAGCATTGATTTCAATTACAAACAGCGTGAAAAAGGAAGCAATGTGTATCGTTTAAG
>CAVGTC010000061.1:0-16427 GCA_963632255.1 Lachnospiraceae bacterium
TCGGGTCACTGAAGTGCGGCTTGGCCTTCAAAGTACCGCGGTATCTTGTCACCGAAGTGCAGGCTTGGCTTCAGAAAGGGTACACCGGGCCGCTATAGTCCGCCGACGCCGTTAAACTTTCCTAAAAGTTGCGCTATTTTCGCGGCGGCGCGTTTTGACGTTTTGTCAATTTTGCGGGCGTTTTGCTTACACCTCGATTTTCCCCGTATCATCGCTGCACCGTGGGAAAACGGCGGCTTTTGTCCGGCGGCGGCGTGTGGCGGCAGAATTCTCGAAGGAGTCGTTCACAGCTTCGGGGATGACCTTGCCATACCGCAAAGCCACAATACCCGGGAGTGACGCGGAGGCCTCGCTTGTGGTTTACCTGCACGGCGGTCCGCGCCTTCACGCCCCGCGTCAGGCCTCCCCACGCAGGATGTCCTGCACGACGAGCCCCGCGAGGGTGAAGCCGAAGATGGCGGTGATGTGCGCCAGCGACCCGTTGATTTGCGCCTTAGTGCTGCACCACTCATGGTTGAGCAGCGCGGGGTCGCCCGGCCCTTCCGCAGCCTTGGGGCACATGCACGCCGCAGTGCCGCAGCTGTGGCTCTCGCCGAGATTGGGAAGCAGCTCCTCGCTATACACACACTTGAACTTGCGGCGCGGACGCGTGCCGTCGCGCTTGAAGCGGCGGCGCAGCGCGGCGCCGAGGGGGCAGCCACGCACTTTCCAGAACTCGGCCACGGCGACGCGCGTGGGGTCGAGCTTCAGTGCGGCGCCCATTGAGCTGAAAAAGCGGGCGCGCGAGCGGCACGCGTTGAGTATCAGCAGTGCCTTGTCCTGCAAAGAGTCGATGGCGTCAACCACATAGTCGTACCCGTCAAGCGCGAAGCTGTCTGCCGTGTCGGCCGAGTAGATGCGCTGTACGGCGGTTATCTCAGCCTTGGGGTTGATTGTAAGCAGCCGCTCGCGCAGCGCCTCCACCTTCACCATGCCCACCGTCTGCATAGTGGCCATAAGCTGGCGGTTGACGTTGGTGACGCACACGCGGTCGGAGTCCACCACCGTGAGGTGGCGCACGCCGGTGCGCACAAGGCTCTCGGCGCACCAGCTGCCCACGCCGCCCACGCCGAAGATGATGACGCGCTTGGCGGCGAGCCGCTCCATGCCCGCGCCGCCCACAAGGCGCTCGGCACGGTTGAATATGGCTTTCTCTATGCCCATTGTATGTGTCTTGTGTGAGTGTTAAAGGCGGCTCTGAAAGCCCCCCGCACTTAAAGGTGGCGCCGGCATTTCCGCTTTCGCGTGAATTGCACGGCGCCACCCTTTGCAAAATGTCTGCCACTGCGCGGCGGTCACTGCCCCGCCCCGCCGCAAAGTCCCAACCCGGCCCACGCCTCGCTGAAAGCGCGCATGGAGGGGAAAAGCAGGTCGGCTCCCGCGTCCGTCAGCGTGGACGGGGGGAGCGGCCCAGTGTTGACGGCCACGGTGAAGACACGGGCGGCCGAGGCGGCCTGCACGCCGAGCGGGGCGTTCTCCACCACAATGGCCTCCCACGGCTCCGCCCCCACCCGTGCCAGTCCGGCGAGGTAGGGCTCGGGGCTGGGCTTGCCGTGGCGCACGTCCTTGCTTGAGACGACAAGCGAGGGGTCGAAGACGCCGGGGTAGTTGTTCTGCAGGCGGTCGAGTAGCGACTTCTGCCCGCTGCCGGTCACCACGGCGATGGTGAGCCCCGCCGCCCGCACCTGCCGCAGCAGGTCGTCCGCGCCGTCCATCTTGGGCGCCTCGGGGAGGGCGTTGAAAAGGCGGCACTTCTCCGCGTATATGCGCTGCACCTCCTCTTCCGTGGCTCCGCGCCCCCAGTGGCGGCGCGCAAGGATGTTGATGGTGGCGGCGCCGGTGCGCCCCTCGTGCATGTAGGCTTCCTCCTTGTCCATCGCAAGGCCAAACTCCGTGCACACCTGCGCCCACGAGGAGGCGTGGCCGGGCATGGAGTCGAAAAGCACGCCGTCCATGTCAAACAGCACGGCCTTGGGGCGGAAAGCGGCGAAGCCGTTTCGCAGCAGATACTGCTTGACGGCCTCGCTTGCGGTTTGCGTTGTCTCTGACATCGTGCGGAGCGGATTAAAGGCGCTTGCGTATCGCCTCGGTCTCGGCCTCGTAGCCGGGCTTGCCGAGAAGCGCGAACATGTTTTTCTTGTATGCCTCGACGCCAGGCTGGTTGAAGGGGTTCACCTCCAGAAGCAGACCGCTGATGCCGCAGGCGCGCTCGAAGAAATAGATGAGCTGCCCGATGTGGTACTCGTCAAGTTTTTCCACCACGAGGCGCAGATTAGGCACTCCGCCGTCGACGTGTGCCAGCTGCGTGCCGAGCTCGGCCATCTTGTTGACCTCGTCCACGCGCTTGCCCTCAAGGAAGTTGAGCCCGTCGAGGTTTTCGTCGTCGTGCGGGAAAAGCACCTTGTGCTGCGGCTGCTCGACGGACACCACCGTCTCGAAGATGGTGCGCTCGCCGTCCTGCACCCACTGGCCCATGGAGTGGAGGTCGGTGGTGAAGTCGACGGCGGCGGGGAAGATGCCCTTTCCGTCCTTACCCTCGCTCTCGCCGTAGAGCTGCTTCCACCACTCGTTCATGTAGTGCAGCTTGGGCTGGAAGTTTACCATCACCTCTATCTTCTTGCCGGCGGCGTAAAGCGCGTTGCGGAAGGCGGCGTACTGCTCGGCGGGGTTGTCGGCGAAAGGCACGCCGGGGGCGGTGAGCGCCTCCATGTCCGCCGCGCCCTTCACCAGCGCGTCGATGTCATAGCCGGCGCAGGCGATGGGCAGCAGGCCGACGGGGGTGAGCACGGAGAAGCGGCCGCCCACGTTGTCGGGGATGACGAAGCTTTTGTAGCCCTCCTTGTCGGCCGTGGTGCGGGCGGCTCCCTTGCGGGCGTCGGTGACGGCGACAATCACCTTGCGGGCGGTCTCCACGCCGCGCTGCTCCTCGCACTGCTTGCGCAGGAGGCGGAAAGCGAGGGCGGTCTCGGTGGTGGTGCCGCTCTTCGAGATGTTTATCACGCCGAACTTGCGGGCGCGGAGGTACTCGGTGAGCTCGTGCAGGTAGTCCTCGCCTATGTTGTTGCCGGCGAAGAGCATCACGGGATTGGAGCCGTCGTTGGTGAGCCACTCGAAGCTGTTGCCGAGCGCCTCAAGCACGGCACGCGCGCCGAGATAGCTGCCGCCGATGCCGGCCACCACGATGGTGTCGCAGTTGGCGCGCAGCGTCTGCGCCGTCTCCTTTATTTCGGCAAGGAGCGAGGCGGGGGTCTCCGAAGCGAGGTGCATCCAACCGAGGAAGTCGCTGCCCGCGCAGGTGCCATCCTCCAATGCTTTCTGCGCCGCCTTTACGCGGGCTTCAAGCCCTGCCACGGCTCCCGCTGGAAGGAAGCCCGCGGCCTTACCAGTCTCCAAGTGAATGTTCTTGCTCATCTTTGCGTTATTTGTTTTTGCGTATGGTTTGTTTCGCTGCTTATATATTAGGTGGGTTCTATGAATTCCCACCGTAAAGGATAGCATTAAACTGTGGGTTACGTTCTGTCATCTTACGCCCTCTTTTCGGTTCAATTCGCCTGTTCGTTCAGTCGTATAGCCCGCTATACTCCTTCATTCGCAGACAAATTGCTCTCGAAAATAGTCCCGTAATATGGCAAAGCCAATTTATAGGACCCACCTTTAAGGAGTGCGCCGTCCGTCAAGACTTGCGGGGCGCGCCCCCTTACGGCGTGCAAAGTTAGCCATTTGCGGGGACATTAGCCACCCGGTGCGCCGTGCCGTGCCGCGGCGGGCGCGGAAAGGGCGGCGCGGGGCGAAAGTGGGACGGGCGGCTTCCGCGTACCGCCGCGCTTGACTAACTTTGCACGGAAAAGCCGCCGGGCAATAATTCCCCCACCCTCTAATCTTATGCAGGTTATGCAGGATTTCGTTCACCTTCACGTTCACACCCAGTACTCCGTGCTTGACGGGCAGGCCTCCGTGCCGCGCCTCGTAGACAAGGCCATACGCGACGGCATGCGCGGCATGGCCGTTACCGACCACGGCAACATGATGGGCATAAAGGAGTTTTTCAACTACACCAACAAGGTGACGGGCAAAGCCCGCGATGCCGTGAAGGAGCTGGAGGGAAAACTCGCCGCCCTGCGCGAGGGGACGTACACGCCGCAGCCCGACAAGAAGGGCAACAACCCCGACGCGGGGAAAAGCGCGGAGCAGCTCACCGCCGAAACAGAGAAGGCATTGGAAAAAGAGCGGCGGGCGGCGGCATTCAAACCCATCTTCGGCTGTGAGATGTACGTGGCGCGGCGCGGCGACAAGGCACTGCGGGAGGGGAAGGCCGACCAGGGCGGCTGGCATCTCATCGTGTTGGCGAAAAACGAGCGCGGATACCACAACCTTGTGAAGCTGGTGTCGCGTGCCTGGGTGGACGGCTTCTACATGCGCCCGCGCACCGACCACAAGGACCTTGAGGCGTACCGCGAGGGGCTCATAGTATGCTCGGCGTGCATAGGCGGCGAGGTGCCGCAGCACATCCTCGCGGGACGGCTGGAGGAGGCGGAGAAATCGGTGCTGTGGTTCAAGCGCGTCTTCGGCGACGACTATTACCTCGAGCTGCAGCGGCACGAGGTGACCGACCCGTCCGTGCGGGCCAACCGGGAGACGTTCCCCCTCCAGCAGATTGCCAACAAGGAGCTGCTGCGGCTCGCGGCGAAACACGACATAAAGTGTGTCTGCACCAACGACAGCCACTTTGTGGACGAGGAGAACGCCGAGGCGCACGACCGTCTCATCTGTCTGGCAACGGGACGCGACCTCAACGACGAAAACCGCATGCTGTACACCAAGCAGGAATGGTTTAAGACACGCGCGGAGATGAACGCCGTCTTCGCCGACCTGCCCGAGGCGCTGGCCAACACGTGCGAGATATGCGACAAGGTGGAGACCTACTCCATCGACCACGCGCCCATCATGCCCAACTTCGCCATACCCGAGGACTTCGGCACGGAGAAGGAGTACCGTGAGCGGTTCACGGAGAAGGATCTCTTCGACGAGTTCACGCGCGACGAAAACGGCAAGGTGGTGATGAGCGACGAAGAGGGCGAGAAGAAGATAAAGAAGCTGGGGGGCTACGACAAGCTCTACCGCATAAAGCTCGAGGCGGACTACCTCGCGAAGCTGGCCTACGAGGGCGCGGCGCGGCGATACGGCGACCCGCTCGACGACGAGACAAGGGAGCGCATAAAGTTTGAGCTGCACATCATGAAGACGATGGGTTTCCCGGGTTACTTCCTCATCGTGCAGGACTACATACGCGCCGCCCGCGAGGAGCTTGACGTGAGCGTGGGCCCGGGGCGCGGCTCGGCGGCGGGAAGCGCCGTGGCATACTGCCTGGGCATCACACAGATTGACCCCATCAAGTACGACCTGCTTTTCGAGCGTTTCCTCAACCCGGACCGCATCTCACTCCCCGATATCGACGTAGACTTTGACGACGACGGGCGCGGCCGCGTGCTGCAGTGGGTCACCAACAAGTACGGCGCGGACAACGTGGCGCACATCATCACCTACGGCACCATGGCCACAAAGCTGGCGATAAAGGACGTGGCACGCGTACAGAAGCTGCCGCTGGAGACCAGCAACCGCCTCTGCAAGCTCATCCCCGATAAACTGCCCGAAGGACCGGACGGCAAGACTCCGAAGATGAACCTCACCAACGCCATCGCCGCCATACCCGAGCTGCGCGAGGCGGAAGCCTCCCCCGACCCGCTGCTGCGCGACACGATACGCTACGCCAAAATGCTGGAAGGCAACGTGCGCAACACGGGCGTACACGCCTGCGGCTTCATCATCTGCCGCGACAACATATCCGACTGGGTGCCGGTGTCCACGGCCGAGGACAAGGACACGCACGAGAAGCTGCACTGCACACAGTACGAGGGCAAGGTCATCGAGGAGACGGGACTCATCAAGATGGACTTTCTCGGGCTGAAGACGCTGTCCATCATAAAGGAGGCGCAGGAAAACATACGCCTCTCGCTCGGCATAGAGCTTGACATTGACAACGTAGACATTGACGACCCGGCCACATACCAGCTTTACTGCGACGGACGCACGGTGGGCACGTTCCAGTTTGAGTCGGTCGGGATGCAGAAGTACCTGCGCGAGCTGCAGCCCTCCACCTTTGAGGACCTCATCGCCATGAACGCCCTCTACCGCCCGGGCCCCATGCAATACATCCCGCAGTTCATCGCCCGTAAGCACGGGGAGGAACCCATCACCTACGACCTCCCGTGCATGGAGAAGTACCTCGAGGACACCTACGGCATCACCGTGTACCAGGAGCAGGTGATGCTTCTCTCGCGCGAGATTGCCAACTTCACGCGCGGCGAGAGCGACACGCTGCGAAAGGCGATGGGAAAGAAGCTCATAGAGAAGCTTAACCACATGTACCCCAAGTTTATCGCCGGCGGAAAGGCCAACGGGCACGATCCCAAGACGCTGGAGAAAATTTGGGAGGACTGGCGGGCGTTCGCCTCCTACGCATTCAACAAGAGCCACGCCACCTGCTACTCGTGGGTGGCCTACCAGACGGCGTACCTCAAAGCCAACTACCCGTCGCAGTACATGGCGGCCGTGATGAGCCGAAGCCTCGCGGACATCACCACCATAGCGAAGCTGATGGACGAGTGCAAGACGATGGGCATCAAGACACTCGGGCCGGACATCAACGAGAGCCAGCTCAAGTTCAGCGTCAACCCGACGGGCAACATACGCTTCGGCATGGGCGCGGTGAAAGGCGTGGGGGAGGCGGCCGTCAATGAGATACTGAGAGTGCGCAACGACGGCGGTCCTTTCGCCTCCATCTACGACCTTGTGGAGCGCGTCAACCTCAGCACGTGCAACAAGAAGAGCCTCGAGAACCTCGCGCTGGCAGGGGCTTTCGACAGCTTCGGCAACATGAAGCGCGAGCAATTCCTCGCCGAGACCGGACCGCACGAGACTTTCCTCGACCTCCTCGTGCGCTACGGCAACCGCTACCAGGATGACAAGAAAACCAACGCCGTCTCGCTCTTCGGCCCGACGGAGATGGTGGAGATTGCCAAGCCCGTCCCACCCAAGGACTACACGCCGTGGAGCGACCTTGAAAGGCTCAACCGCGAGCGCGACCTCATCAGCATCTACATCTCCGGCCACCCGCTCGACGAGTACCGCATCGTGCTGGAAAACGTGTGCAGCACGCACATGGACCAACTTGCCGACCTTGAAGCGCTGGCCAACCAAAGCATCACCTTCGGGGGGATTGTCACCAACGTGCGCACGGGACAGACCCGCAACGGGAAGCCTTTCGGCATAGTGAAGATGGAGGACTACAGCGGAGCCGGTGAGGTGGCACTCTTCGGCGAGGACTGGGCAAGGCAGATGGGCTTCTTCACCGTGGGCAACTCGCTCTTCGTCTCCGCGCAGGTGGAGCCGCGCCGCTACCGCGAGGGGGCATACGACCTGCGCATAACGCGTGTGGAGTTTCTGCCGGACGTGAAAGAGGAAAAGGTGAAAAGCCTCACCATCACCGTACGCCTTGACGAGCTGGACGCGGCGACCGCCACCGAACTCTCCGGACTGCTGCAACAGTCGCCCGGCTCCACGGACATCTACCTGCGGGTGGTGGACCCCGAGAACCAGATGAACGTGACGCTGCAAAGCAAGGCGTGCCGGCTTACCGTGGGCAAGCGCCTGCTGGACTTCATTGCGGACACACCGGCACTGGAGTACAAGATAAACTGACCGCGCAGCCGCAGCGGACGGGCCTATGCCACGCGGGACGCACCGCACCACACGCGCCCGGCAAAAGCCGTCCCACGCCCTCCACAATACCGCCCGCACGGCACACAAACGCCTCCGCGCCGCCCCGCCTGTCCCACGGCAAGCGCGGAGGCGCGGCTTTTTGTGGCAGCGGCGGGCGTCACACGCGGCGGAGCGGCTAAATTGGAAAGAAATATTAACTTTGCGCTGGTTGCGGCCGGATAGCCCACCGTGACACCCAACCCCCCACCACACAAATGTACGCCATCATCATCAACGCGGTAGCCGTCATCGTGGGCAGCGCCATCGGCGCGGCTGCCCGGAAAGGCATCAGCGAGAAATACATACACGTACTCAACACGGCCATGGGGCTGGCCGCCCTCGCGCTCGGGCTTAACGTGGCCATCGCCAACATGCAGAAGTCCCAGTACCCCGTGCTTTTCATCTTCTGCCTTTCCGGTGGCGGTCTGCTCGGTACGGTGCTGCGGCTGGACGAGCGAATGGAAAAGGCGACGCGCCGCATCTCCACCACCAACGTGGCGGAGGGCATCATGGCGGGCGTGCTGATGTGCTGCACCGGCACGCTGGCGATGATGGGTCCCGTGATGAGCGCGCTTTACGGCGACAACACTTACCTGATGACCGCCGCCACGCTCAACCTCGTGACGATGATAGTGCTCGCCTCCTCGTACGGCTTCGCCACCGCGCTCACGGCCGTGGCGGTGTTCGGCTGGATGTCGCTCATCTACGCCATAGCCCTGCTCTCAAAGACTTTCATTTCGGAGAGCCTTGTCGCCGAGGTGTCCATCGTGGGCGGCGTGCTGATTGCCGCCGCGGGACTGGGCGTGCTGCACATCAAGGACTGCAAGACGGCCAACCTGCTGCCGGCGCTACTGATGCCGATAGTTTTCTTTGCCGTCAAAGCCCTGCTGCATCTCTGAGCGGCGCACGCCTGCACCGGGAATCATCTTTTGTAAAACAACCAAACAACCTGTTTGGGGCACAGCATCCGGACGGGCGGTGTGCGCTCCCCCTTGCGGGGAGCCGAGTCCGTGTGTCCGGTGCATCCCGTAAGCCTATGAAAGAAAAAGTCATCTCTTTTTGCTGGCAGCACCTGCTGCTGCTTTTGTCACTGTGGGTAATGACGGCCGGCGTAGCCGTGTGCGTGCGTTCCATGCTCGGCTCGAGTGTTATCAGCGTGCTGCCTTATGTCTTCCAGAGCGCGGGAAAGAACGCCATGGCTCCCGCGCTCACCATCGGGCAGTACACTTACATCATGAACGGCCTGCTTGTCCTCGGACAGATATGCGTGCTGCGCCGCCGCTTCGAGTGCGTGCAGCTCTTCCAGCTGCTGGTTGGCTTCGTCTTCGGCTCACTCATCGACCTTAACATGCTGCTCACGGAGTGGCTCGCCCCCGCCACGCTCCTCGCGAAAGCCGCCGCGCAGGTGGCGGGCTGCACCATCCTCGCGCTGGGCATAGCCTTTGAGGTGCGCTGCGGCAGCGTCACGATGCCCGGCGAGGGTTTCCCCGTCGCCATCAGCCAGGTGACGGGAGCCAGCTTCCCGAAAGTAAAGATATACGTGGACACAAGCCTTGTCGCGCTCGGCGTAATCGCCTGTTACGCGTTCTTCGGAAAGTGGATGTGGCACATTGTGGGACTCGGCACGCTCTTCGCCATGTTCTACGTGGGCGCGGCGGTGCGAGTGGTGAGCCGCCGCCTCGGGTGGTTTGACCGACTTTTGGCGTACCGCCCGGGCTTTCGCCGCTACATTTACGGCCTTGCCCGCTACATATACAAAAAGATTTAGACTTCTGCCCCGCGCCCGTCGCGTGCACCATAGCACGCGGCGGGCGCGTACACTTTCATCTATACAACGCCACACCTTATATATATAAGGTATCGGGGGAGCATCCCGCCACCAAGGGGGACCGCCGCCCCGGCTTCCTTGAAACAAAGGGACGCAAGGAGCAAAGAAACGGAAAAGCGGCGGGGAGGAAACAAGAGCCTGCGCCCTGGTTTTCCTCCCCGCCGCTTTTTACGTCCGCGCCCCGGCGGCGGCGAAACTACTCCCCGCCCTTTTCCTGACTGTCGGGAGCACCGGCGGCGGGCTGCGCCTCGTGCTGCTGCTCCTGCTGCTCCTGCCACTTCTCGCGGGCAAGCTCCTGCATGTCGGTCACGGTGTCCTTCTCGTCGACAATCTCCGTGCCCAGCATCGTCTCAATCACGTCCTCCATCGTGACGATGCCGCGGAAGCAGCCGTACTCGTCAATGATGGCTGAGATGTGTTCCTTGCGGGCAAGCAGTTTCTCCCATATCTTCGCCACCGACTCGCTCTCGGCGAAAGTGAGAATGGGGCGCACAATGTCCGAAAGGCGCATCTCAAACTTGTCCTCCGAGAGCCGCTCGAGGATGGTCTGCCGCAAGACGTAACCCGTGATGTAGTCGTCGTTCTCCTCCTTGTAGACGGGTATGCGCGAGTAGGTGTTGTACGCCTCGTGGCGGTGGAACTCGCGCAGCGTCATACTCTCCTCCGCCATCTCCACCACAGGGCTCGGGGTCATGATATCCCGCGCTTTCACGTCGTCAAGTTTGAGGAGGTTTTGTATCATGCGGTTCTCCTTTTTCTCCAGCACCCCCTCCTCGGCGCCCACCGTCACCATGGCCGACACCTCCTCGCGGCTCACGGAGAGCTGCTTGCGGTGCGACACGACGTGGGTTATCACCTCGGAGAGCAGCACAAAGGGGTAGGTCACCACCACCAGCACATGTATCACGCGGGCGCAGGACACCGCCAGCGTGCGCCAGCACGCCGCTCCGATGGACTTGGGGAGTATCTCTGACAAGACGAGTATGAGGAAAGTGAGTACTGCCGATGTCACGGCAAACCACTGGTCGCCGAAGAGCAGGTTGCTCTGCACACCCACGCCGGCTGCGCCCACGGTGTGGGAGATGGTGTTGAGCGTGAGGATGGCTGAGATGGGCTTGTCGATGTCCTGCTTGTATTTTTTCAGTAGTGCCGCACCGGGACGCCCTGCGGTCTCCAGCATGGAGACGAAAGACATTGGCACGGAAAGCAGCACGGCCTCAAGCACCGAGCAAAGGAAAGAGACGGCTAACGCCGAAAAAAGGTAGAGAAAAAGGAGAAATAGCCCCATGAGGGTTGGTGTTGGTTTGACATACTCCCCCGCGTGCCGCGATGTGCGGAACGCAAGCCCCGCTGGAACGGAACGGCGTGCCCGCCGCTCACACGGAGCCCGGCAAAGGGAGGCGGGCGGGAAAAAAGCCCCGTCCGCGCTTCTGCACGGCATTTGTCGGGAAAAACTGCGCAAGCCGGACGTGTCCCTTTCATTCCGGGCCGCCCGTCCGCAGCTTTTGCCTTGCAAAGATAGTGCAAAACAAGCGCATAGGGACACGCCGCCGCCACCGACGTGCGCCGCAGCCCGTGAAAAAAGCGTTAAGGGTGGGAAAACCGCACCGCGCCTTTACAAAAAGACGGGGAAGAGCCGCCGCCACGGACCCGCTGTCAAGCCCGGACGGGGGCGCTTCCCCATTTTTTACGACGTATGACTCCGCAGAGCGATGCCTCAACGCCGCCCACGACGGTGGAGGTTACCTGTGAGTAGTGTCAGAAGCGGTGTATCATTTCTCGGAATATCTCCGCCATGAGCGGCTGCACCGTGTCGGCGGCACGCTGCACCTCCTCGTGGCTCACCTCCACAATCTTTCCCTCCACGCCGAGGTCGGTGATGATGCTCACGCCGAAGACGCGTATGCCGCTGTGGCGTGCCACTATCACCTCAGGCACGGTGGACATGCCCACGGCATCCGCGCCGAAACGGCGGTACATGCGGTACTCGGCCGGCGTCTCGTACGTAGGACCCTGCGTGGCGAGGTACACGCCCTCCACCACCTTGATGCCTTTTTCCGCCGCAATTTGCCGCGCCATGTCAAGGAAAGCGTGGTCGTACGCCTCGTGCATGTCCGGGAAACGCGGCCCCGTGGGAAAGTTGGGACCGTGCAGCGGGTGCTCGGGCAGAAAGTTGATATGGTCGGTGATGAGCATCAGGTCGCCAATCTCAAAATCGGGGTTCACACCGCCGGCGGCGTTGCTCACGAAGAGGTTTTTGATGCCCAGCTCGTGCATCACGCGCACGGGGAAAGTCACCTGCCGCATGTCGTAGCCCTCGTAGTAGTGGAAGCGTCCCTCCAGCGCCATCACCTCCTTGCCGCCGAGACGGCCGAAGATGAGCCGTCCCGAGTGCCCCTCTACCGTGGAGACGGGGAAGTTGGGGATATCCTTGTAAGGGAAAGCGTCCACCACCTCTATCTCAGCCGCCAGACGGCCGAGTCCCGTGCCCAGCACGATGGCGGTGAGCGGGTGCAGCTGCGTGTGCTTCTCAATCCACGCCGCCGTCTCTTTTATTTTTGTCAACATAGTCCAGTATTGTTTGGTTAAACGTCTTTACATTGTCGCGCCCGCGTTCCAGCCGCATGGTGACGGGCTGCACGCAGAGGTTCCGCAAAAGACGCGGGGCGTGCCGCGCCGCGTCGGGCGTGAGGCGAGCCGCGTCTTTCTGCGTGGTGACGGCCAGCTCCGCGCCCGCCGCCGCGAAAGCCGCTTCAAGGCGTCGCAGTGCGGAGGAGGAGAAATTGTGATGGTCCGGGAAGCGGAACTCCTCCACCACCACCGCGCCCGCCGCCTCAAGATGCGCACGCAGGGGGGCGGGGCGCGCTATGCCCGTGAAGAGCAACACGCGCCGCCCGGCGCAGTCAACCTCCTCCCCGCCGTCAGCGGCGCGGAGCGGCGCGTAGGCGATGCGGCTGTAGTAAAGTGCCTGCGAGGGGGCGACGGCAAGGGCGGGACGCTCGTCCGCGCCACACTTGGTCACAACCACCGCGTCCGCACGGCGGCTCGCCGAGGCAGGTTCGCGCAGGCGTCCCCACGGCAGCAGTCTGTCGCGCGTGTAAAGTCGTGCCGCGTCGGTGAGCAGCACATACAGTCCCGCCCGCACACTGCGATGCTGGAAACCGTCGTCCATCACGATGACCTCGGGCGGCGAGGGCAGCGAAAGCAGCCGCTCTATGCCCTGCGCCCTGTCCTCGCACACCGCAATGGTGGCGAAAGGGCAGTTGTGCGCCATTTGGCATGGCTCGTCGCCAATCTCGGCCGCCGTCACCCCCGGCGCATAAAGCACGAAGCCCCGTGTGCGGCGGCGGTAGCCGCGCGACAGCGACGCCACGCGCAGCCCGTGGGCGTGCAGCAGCCTCAGCACATACTCCACATGGGGAGTCTTGCCCGTACCGCCCGCGCTGAGGTTGCCCACGCAGATTACGGGGACTGGGAAAGAGCGCGAGACCAGCACGCCCCGGTCGTACAGCCGCCCGCGCAGCCACACCGCCGCGCCGTACAATCCGGCGGCGGGGGCGAGCAGCCACGAGAGGCGCGAAAGGGCGGCGCACAGGGTGTGGGTTATTTGCATCGGCTCGGTATCGTCATCACGCGGCGTCCCCGCACCCGCAACGCGCAGGGTCACCGCAAAAAGCGGCGCTTCGCGCGAAGGCGGCGGGGTCGCGTAAAAGCACGGCGCACAAAAAGGGCGGGCGGACGCGCGGCGGTGTGTCCGCCGCGCAGTCCGCCCGCCCGCGTCGTTTTACTTCAAGTTAGGCACATAAGGTATGCGTGCCTGTATGCGGTCGCGTCCGGAGAGCGTGCCCACGAAGCTGAGCGGAGCGTAATACTCGCCCAGCGCGGTGCGGAGGCTGCTCTCAAGGTAGTCGTGCTTGGTGGCGGTAGACATCAAGTCCTCAAACATGGACTTCTGCGCGGGATACTTGCCCACCTTGTAGTCTTTCAACTTGGCGCGGGAGGCGGCCACGGCGATAGCGTCGTCAAGCGTACCCAGCTTGTCCACAAGCTTAATCTTCAACGCCTGACTGCCCGTCCAAACGCGCCCCTGCGCAATCTTGTCCACATCCTCGGTCTTCATGCCGCGACCCGCTGCCACACGTTTGAGGAAGAGGGCGTAACCGCGGTTGACGTAACCCTGCATCGCTGCGCCCTCAGCGGCGTTGAAGCCGCGCCCCATCGCGCCAAAGTCGGAGGAGGCGTTGGTCTTCACCACGTCGAAGTGCAGCCCCAGCTTCTCCGTCATCAGCCCGGACACGTCGGGTATCATACCAAAGATGCCGATGCTGCCCGTCAGCGTGCCCGCGTCAGCCACGATGTAGTCGGCGCCGCACGACATGTAGTAGCCGCCCGACGCGGCCATGCCGCTCATTGACACCACCACGGGCTTTTTCTGCCGCAGCAGCTGCACGGCATGCCACATCTGCTCGGAGGCATAGGCACTGCCGCCGCCCGAGTTAACGCGCAGCACGACGGCTTTCACGTCGTCGTCGTTGGCAAGCTCGTCAAGGTCGGCCACGACATCCTTGCCCACAATCTGCGACACACCGCCACCGAAAGCGCCGCCGCGTGCCTTGTCGACAATGTCACCCTCGGCGTAGTAAACCGCCACGGTATTGCTGCTCTTTGCGGGCTTTGCGAGCTTGGCAAGCGCGGACGGACTCACGAAGCTCACCTTGTCGCTTTTCGAGAGAGTGCGCAGGGCGGCGCGCACGCCGTCAGCGTATGCAAGGGAGTCCACCAGCCCCATCTTCGCGTAATCCGTCGTGGCGGCGAAGATGCAGTACTTGTCGGCATAGGCGTTTACGCTGTCGGCCGACAGTTTGCGGCTTGCGGCCACATCGGCGCACACGCCTTTCCATATGTCGGAGATGTACGACTGCACCTGCTGGCGGTTGGCGTCGCTCATGCCAGTGAGGATGAACGGCTCCACCGCACTCTTGAACGTGCCCACCTTGAACACCTGCATCTTCACGCCTACCTTTTTCATAAGGTCGGTAAAGAAGATGGGCTGCGAGGCGATGCCGTGCCAGTCGAGCATGCCCTCGGGATTGATGTAAACGCGGTCGGCCACGGACGCCACGTAGTAGGCTCCCTGCGTATAGGTGTCGGCGTAGGCCACCACAAACTTCTTCGACTTCTTGAAGTCGGCCACCGCCTTGCGCAGTTCCTGCATCTGCGCGTAGTCGGCGCCAAACGCGCCGCAGTCGAGGTACACGCCGCTCACTTTGTCGTTGGTGGCGGCCTCTTTCAGGGCGGCGAGTATTTCGTCAAGGCCCTGCGACTCAAAACGGTCGTCGCCCGTCAGCTTGCCGAGGGGGTTGTCCTTGGCACGCTCGGACAGCTGCCCGTTGAGGCTGATGCGCAGCACGGCGCCGTCCTTCACATAGGTGTCTTCGCCGCCGGCACTCACAAGGGCGCCGAGGGTGAGAAGCGACAGGAGCAGCGACACGAGCCCCAGCACGAGTATGCCGACGATCGTCGCGCCGCAATACTTGAAAAATTCTTTCATCTCTTTGTTATTGTTGGTTTCGTTTTCTCTTCCATCAAAAGCCTTGGCGCCGCCCCGTCAGATGTCCAACACCAGCTCCACTGGGCAATGGTCGGATCCCGTCACGCCGCTGTGTATCGAGGCGGAGAGCAGTCTGTCCTCCAGTCCGCGCGACACGAGGAAGTAGTCAATGCGCCACCCCACGTTTTTCTCCCGCGCGTGGAAGCGGTACGACCACCACGAGTAGGCGTCGCGCTCGTCGGGGTGCAGCTTGCGGAACGTGTCGGTGAAGCCCGCCGCCAACAACTGCCCGAATTTTCCGCGCTCCTCGTCGGTGAAGCCCGCGTTGCGGCGGTTGGTCTTCGGATTTTTGAGGTCAATCTCCTCGTGCGCCACGTTCATGTCGCCGCACACCACCACCGGCTTGCGCTCCGCCAGACCCGTGAGGTAGGCACGGAAAGCGTCCTCCCACTCCATGCGGTAGTCAAGCCGCGCCAGCCCCTCCTGCGAGTTGGGGGTGTACACGTTGACAAGGTAGAAGGCGGGCATCTCCAGCGTCACCACACGCCCCTCGGTGTCGTGTGCGTCATGCCCTATGCCGAGGGTGACGGCGAGCGGCTCGCGCCGAGTGAAGACACAAGTGCCGGAGTATCCTTTGCGCTGCGCGTAGTTCCAGTACGAGCGGTAGCCGTCGAAAGCGGCATCAAGCTGTCCCTCCTGCAGTTTCGTCTCCTGCAGGCAGAAGAAATCGGCGTCAAGGCTCTCGAAAGCCTCGCGGAAGCCTTTCTTCCAGCAGGCCCGCAGCCCGTTCACGTTCCATGAAACAAACTTCATAGCGTTTCTCTTCTGTGTCCTTGTGGCCGCCTCATGGTGCCGGACGGATTTGATTTTTGCAAAGTTAGCGCAAAAACGCCCACCGCCGCGACTTTTCGCGCAAACAATTGCGGCACGGGCGGCGTTTTCATCTTCAAAACGCGCGGCACAGGCGGCGGACAGGGTAAGGAGTGAGGAAAAACGGAACACTAAGCACCGGAAAATGGCGAAATCTTTTAGGTTTTTTTAATAGCGGTGCGGGGTGTCCTGCAGCCGGGGCGGGCTTCGTTGCGGCACGCCGCCGACCTGTAGCGCCGATGCCGTGGCACCTTGAAGGCCAAGCCGCACTTCAGTGACGGGATACCGCGGTACTTTGTGGACCAAGTGCAGGCGTTTTGG
>CAVGTC010000062.1:0-16211 GCA_963632255.1 Lachnospiraceae bacterium
CCAAAACGCCTGCACTTGGCCCACAAAGTACCGTGGTATCCCGTCACTGAAGTGCGGCTTGGCCTTCAAGGTGCCACGGCATCGGCGCTACAGGTCGGCGGCGTGTCGCGACGAAGCCCGTTTCCACCGTTTTCAAGTGCTTGAAGTGTTAAATCCGCCCAAGGGCGCATTTTGTTATTTTGCTCGGTTTTGTGCAGAAAAAGTGACAATGTGGTTTTTGCGCGTGTTCCCGCTCAGCCGTTGTTTGGCGTGGGGCGGCGCAAGCTGCATTCCCGTCACTGTATGCGCCATTTTCCACCGGCGAAGACCATGGGAAACTGCACCTCTTCTGCCGTGCCGTCCTTGTACGCCACGCTGAGGAATACGCGGGCGTACGTGCCGTCAGCGCTGAGCTGCCTTCCTGCCACCGACACCGAGGCGGGACCGCCGCCTTTCTCCTGCGCGAGGGCGCTTTGGTAGTCGCGCAGGTAGGTCTCCATGCGCTGCCTGTACTCCGGCGTGGCATTGTCGCACGAGTGCATGGCCGCCACGTACCCGGCGAAGTCACCTTCCCACGGCAGGCGGTAGTAGTACACCGCCGCCGAGTCGGGCAGGGCGTGCTGCACGGAGTCCTCACCGGCTTTCTTCGCTTTGCCGCATCCGACGAAAAGGGGAAAGAGGGCGGCCAGAAGGAGCGCGGGCGCGGCGTGAAAAAGCTGGGCGCGGAGTTTCGCAGTCACTATTTCTGGCGTATGAAGATGTTGATGGGCGTGCCGGTGAAGTCCCACCGCTCGCGTATCTTGTTCTCGAGGAAACGCTTGTAAGGCTCTTTCACATACTGCGGCAGGTTGGCGTAGAAGACAAACGACGGCACCTGCGTGTCGGGTATCTGCGCGCAGTATTTTATCTTGATGTACTTGCCCTTTATCGAGGGGGGCGGGTAGGCCTCGATAAGCGGCAGCATCTCTTCGTTGAGCTTGGAGGTGGTGACGCGGCGCTTGCGGGCGTCGTACACCTGCTTCGCCAGCTCAAGCACTTTGAAGATGCGCTGCTTCGTCACGGCCGAGGCGAAGACGATGGGGAAGTCGGTGAAGGGTGCGAGGCGCTTGCGTATGGTGTCCTCAAAGTGGCGTATGGCGATGTTGCTCTTGTCCTCAACGAGGTCCCACTTGTTCACCACAACCACGAGGCTCTTCGAGTTTTTCTGTATAATTTGCAGTATGTTGAGGTCCTGGCTCTCTATGCCGCGCGTGGCGTCAATCATGAGGAGGCACACGTCGGAGTGCTCGATGGCGCGGATGGCACGCATTACGGAGTAGAACTCGAGGTCCTCGGTCACCTTGTTCTTGCGGCGTATGCCGGCCGTGTCGACGAGGTAGAAGTCGAGTCCGAACTTTGTGTACCGCGTGAGTATGCTGTCGCGCGTCGTGCCGGCGATGTCCGTCACGATGTTGCGGTCCTCGCCGAGGAAGGCGTTGATGATGCTGCTCTTGCCGGCGTTGGGGCGTCCCACGACGGAGATGCGCGGCACGCCTGGCACCTCTCCGTCGCTGTCGCCCGTTTGCCCGAGCCGCTCGATGATGAGGTCGAGCAGGTCGCCCGTGCCGCTGCCCGTGGCGGCCGAGATGCAGACAGGGTCGCCCAGGGCGAGGCTGTAAAACTCGGCGGCGGTGTAGCGGTCGATGTTGTTGTCGGTCTTGTTGGCGCAGAGTATGACGGGTGTCTTGGCGCGGCGCAGAATCTTGGCCACCTCGTCGTCAAGGTCGGTCACGCCGTTCTTTATGTCGACGAGGAAAAGCACGAGGTCGGCTTCCTCAGTGGCCAGCGTGACCTGCTTGCGTATCTCGCCCTCGAAGATGTCGTCCGACTTCACCACCCATCCGCCGGTGTCCACCACCGAGAAGACCTTGTCACCCCACTCGCACTTGCCGTACTGGCGGTCGCGGGTGGTGCCGGCCTCCTCGCTGACGATGGCCTGGCGTGTGCCGGTGAGGCGGTTGAAAAGGGTGGACTTTCCCACGTTGGGGCGTCCCACTATCGCTACTAACTTTGACATAAGTGTGTGTCTCTCTTTCTTGGCAGCGCGGCGTGCGGGCTGCGGGGTTGGGTGAATGGTGTGCGCCCGCCGGGGCGCGTCCGTCGTGGCGGGGCGGTCTTTCGGGAAAGTACCGTGCGGCTCAGCCGGGTTCAGTCGGGCTTGGTGCTGCTCTGCCCGTCTTGGTTGGCTTGGTGCGGGGTGGTTCGTCTTGGTAGGGCTTAGTCGAGCTTGTACCCGTAATACTCCAGGCGTTTCGTGTTGCTGCGCCAGTCCTTGTCCACTTTCACGAAGACTTCAAGGTAGACGCTCTTGCCGAAGAAGCGCTCAAGGCTTTTGCGGGCTTCGGTGGAGACTTTCTTCAGCGCGTAGCCCCGGTGGCCTATGACGATGCCTTTCTGGCTCTCGCGCTCCACGTACACCACGGCGTTGATGTGTATGCTTTTCTCCGTCTCCTTGAACTGCTCCACCGACACCTCGACGGCGTAGGGTATCTCCTTGTCGTAGTAGAGTAGAATTTTCTCGCGTATAATCTCCGTCACGAAGAAGCGGGCGGGCTTGTCCGTCCACTGGTCCTTGTCGAAGTAGGGGGGGGAGTCGGGCAGTAGCTGTTTGACGCGTGCCAGCACGTTGTCGACGTTGAACTTCGCCTTGGCCGATATGGGGTATATCTCCGCCTTGGGCAGCGCCTCGTGCCACGCGGCGACAATCTGCTCAAGCTCCTTCTGGTTGGAGAGGTCGATTTTGTTGACCAGCAGAAGCACGGGCACGTCCATCTGCCGCACTTTCTCAAGGAAGCCGGCGTTTTTGTCGGGCTTCTCCACCACGTCCGTCACGTAGAGCAGCACGTCGGCGTCTTTCAGCGCCGAGACGGAGAAAGCGAGCATCTCTTCCTGCAGCTTGTAGTTGGGTTTCAGCACACCCGGCGTGTCGGAGAAGACAATCTGGCTGTCCTCCGTGTTGATGATGCCCATGATGCGGTGGCGCGTCGTCTGCGCCTTGAACGTGGCGATGGAGACGCGCTCGCCCACGAGGAGGTTCATCAGCGTGGACTTTCCCACGTTGGGGTTGCCCACAATGTTAACGAAACCCGCTTTGTGCATAGCTCTTGTCTTGTGTTCCCTTGTTTTTATCAAAAACAGCCACGCCGCAGCCACCTTTTCCCCGCCTTTCTCCCTGTGTGCCGCGCCCTGGCGGGGTAACGGCTGCCGCGCGGGGGCGGGCGGTGCGGTTGCGGTGTGGGTGCGTGTTGTGCCTGTTTGTCCGGACTTCGCCTTATTTCGAGCCGTCGTAGCCCCATTTCAGGTAGGCTGCGCCCCAGGTGAAGCCTGCACCGAATGCGGTGAGTATCAGGTTGTCGCCCTTCTTTAGCTGTTTCTCGTAGTCCCAGAGCGCGAGGGGGAGCGTGCCGGCGGAGGTGTTGCCGTACCGCTGGATGTTGAGCATCACCTTCTCCATGGGGAGTTCAAGGCGGTGAGCCACGGCCTCAATGATGCGCACGTTGGCCTGGTGGGGCACAACCCACGCTATGTTGTCCTTGTTGAGTCCGTTGCGCTCGGCGATGATGGCGCAGGCGTCGCTCATGTTGGTCACGGCGAACTTGAAGACCGTGCGACCCTCCTGGTGGAGGTAGTGCATCTTGTGGTCGATGGTGAAGTAGGACGGGCTGCACACCGAGCCGCCCGCTTTCATGCAGAGGAAGGGGAGGCCCTTGCCGTCAGTGCGCAGGTAGCTGTCCTGCCAGCCCACCTCCTCGGTGGAGGGCTCCACCATCACGGCCGCGGCGCCGTCACCGAAGATGGGGCAGGTGGCGCGGTCGGTGTAGTCGACGATGGACGACATCTTGTCCGCCCCGCACACCACAATCTTCTTGTAGCGGCCGCTCTGCACCATGCCGGCGGCAGCGTCCATAGCGAAGAGGAAGCCGCAGCACGCAGCCTGCATGTCGATGGCGAAGGCGTTTTTCATGCCCGTGCGCCCGATGACGATGCTGGAGGTGGAGGGAAAATGGTAGTCGGGGGTGGTGGTGGCCAGTATGAGACAGTCCACCTCCTGCGGGTCGGTGCCCGTCTTTTCGAGAAGCTGCTTCACGGCCTTGCGTGCCATGTAGCTTGTGCCGAGGCCTTCCTCGTTGAGGATGCGGCGTTCCTTGATGCCGATACGCGTCATTATCCACTCGTCGTTGGTGTCTACCATGCGCGAGAGTTCGTCGTTGTTGAGCACGTATTCGGGTACGTAACCGCCTACACCGGTGATTACGGCGTTAGTCTTTTCCATTGTCAGTCTTTTCTCTTTGTGCGCGGTTCTTCTTTATGCGCGGGGCACTTTGTGCACGGGGGCGGCGGGTAGTGGAAGACACCTGCGGCGGGGCTCGGCGGCGGTGTGCCTTGTGTACGTTTGCCGCCGCACGTCGTTCTGGTCCGTGTCATCGTGGACGCGCCGCCGGATGGACGTGTCTTGTCTGGCCGTTTTCCCGCCGGCGGCACACAGGCACGTTTTGCTTTCTTGCGCCGCCGCCTTGTCTTTTGTGGTAGGTTCTTTTCTGCGAAAAGTGCGTTTCCTCGCCACGGCAAAGCGCAAGCAAGCTTGGCTTTGCCCGTTTGGCTTATCGGAAACGTTCTTCTCCGCGCGGGTATGGCTTCCCTTTTTGCGCGGCTTGTTTCGCCAGTCCGCCTTGCGCCGTCTTGTTTCCCGATTCGGAGCTCGCGCCCCTCTAAAAGAAAGGCGGCCTAAGAGATACGGGGCTTGCCGCTTGTGCCGTACGCCTCCGCTTGTGGCGGAAATGCCCCGGCGCGGTTATGCCGCAACTCTTAAGCCGCTCAAATATATCTTCCCGGAAAGGCTGTGCCTTCCCCGCCGCCATTGTGGTGTGTGTGCCCTTGTCCGCTTTCGCAGCGTGCGCGGGCATCGGCGGCGTCAGCCGCACCGGCTGGGAAAGCGCGGCTTACTCAGCCGTGCCCTTCTCAATGGCGAGCTTGCCGCGGTAGTAGCCGCAGGCGCCGCATACGGTGTGGTAGATGTGCCATGCGCCGCAGTTGGGGCAGATTGCCAGCGTGGGTGCTACGGCTTTATCGTGAGTTCTGCGCTTGCGCGTCCGGGTCTTCGATTGTCTTCTTTTAGGATGTGCCATTTCTGTTAGTATTTTTGAATGTTATATTTCTTCTTCGCAGCTGTCCTTTGCTTATTCTTCCGCGTCCTCAGCCTCGTATCCCTCGTCTTCGCCGTCGTCCGCGCTTTCATCCGTGGCGATGCGCCGCAGCATGTCTGGGTTGCAGTCCTCGGGCGCGTGGGTGCGCTGGAGCGGGAGTGAGGTCTCCACCAACTCGTAGAGCGGCCAACTGAGGTCGAAGTCAAGCGTGTCGCCCTCTATGCAGTCGTCCTCCGCATTGCCGTCCGCGTCGTCGTGGCACGTGCCGTTGTGAAACGCGTTGTTGGCTTTGGAGTCGCGCACTTTGATTTCCTCCCGCACGTCGGTTTCCAACCAAAGCGGGTCAAGGCAGCGGTCGCATTCCACCTGCACCTTGCCGCTCAGCTTCGCCGTTATCCGGTACAGACCGCCGGTGAGGTGGCGCACCTCAACGGTGGCGCGGACATCGCCGCCCGTAATCTCCGTCTGGTCCAGCGAGGCGAAGAAGCCGTCGTCAAGCGTGCATTCCATCTGCCCCGCGCCGTCGGCTTTCAGCAAGTTGATATGGCTTAAATCGCTACTTCGCATAGCGGCTGCAAAGTTAATGTTTTCCGCCAAAACCACGCGTGCCGCCCTATTCTTTTTCGCTGTGACCCTTAGCGCGGGCTGGCATATGTCACTCCGGGCTTCCTTTTCGTCTTGCGTATTTCGCGTGGCGAGTGGCGTGCGGTTGGGGCGGCGTTGGCGGTGCGCATACATATATATAAAGGAGCAGCCCCTTGTCCACACAGGACAAGGGGCTGCCTTGATGTTGTATCCATAGGGCTTTCCGCTTTCTGGCGGAGTCGCCTTATGCGTTGTGTCGCGGTTTACTGAACCTTAACCGTAGCACGGCGGTTGTAGGAGAACGGGGACAGGTTGTCCACGCCGCCCTTAGCCTCGGTCACGATGTTGTCACGGCTTACGCCCATCTTGACAAGCTCGTTAACCACAGCGTCAGCACGCTTCTGGGAGAGGGTCTTGTTGTACTCTGCCGAACCCGTCTTGCTGTCAGCATAGCCGGAAACGACAAGCTTGGCGTTGTTGGCCTTTGCGTACTCGGCGAGCTCCTTCACGTTCACGAGATCCTTGCGGCTTGCGATCTTGTCGGAGTTGATGTTGAAGAATACGCTGGAGGTGGTGCCTACGAGCTCCTTCACGTTGTTGACAACGGTCTCGGCGGGCTTCTGGTTAGCCAGCATGTCGCGGAGGCGTGCGTTCTCGTCCTGCTGCTCCTTGAGCGACTGGTTGAGAGCGTCCATCTGCTCCTTGTTCATAGCCATCAGAGCGTCCACGTCGGGCACCTTGTCCCAAGTGCACTTGCCGAGGTTGTAGGTCACGCCCACGCTTGCGCCGACGTACTTGTCCCAGTGGCGAAGCGTCCACTTGCCGTACTTGGTCCAGTTGTCAGGATGGGCTGCATCAAGCGTACCCTCGAATGCGCTTGCGTACACGTCGAAGAAAATCTGCACGTGCTTGCTCACGCGGAAGTTGTTGAGGATACCGAAAGTGTAGGAGATGTCGCCGTTCTTTGTGTCAAAGTTGTGGATGTAGCCAAGACCTACATAGGGGATGAAGTTCCATACGCGCTTCTCGTTGTAGCCGAAGAAGAGGTTGGAGAGGTTGAACATCACGTCCTCGTGAACGTTAATCATCTTGTAGGCGGGGTGGCTGTCGCGCGTGTTGACCTGCTTGAGCCAAAGTGCGTCTGCCTTCGTGCGAAGACCGATGCCCGGGGTGAACCACTTGCCCACTGCCACGTTGAAGCCGAGCGTTCCGCGGTCAACGCTGAACGGGTTCTTGTTGCAGCAGTGCTCCTGGGAGGTGTAGGAGCCGTTGGCCTCGAAGCCAACGCTTACAAACCAGTTAGCCCAAAACGAGTTAGTTGCCACACTGTACTTCTTGGTGGGAACCACAGTGTCCTGAGCGTTTGCCGTTGCGGCGGTGAGGCCGACAAAGGCAAGTGCAATCATTAACTTTCTCATGATTTGAAAATGAATGAAACTATGAATTAATTGTCTTTACTTAGGTATAAGGCATAGTGCGGAACACCCCGCCGCCACCCTTTTGCTTGCAAAGGTATCTATTCCAATACTTTCACGGGGCGTAAAGTGTGAAAAAAATGCTTTGGGTGCGGGGCGGAGTGCGTTTTTGCCGAATTTCCCGCCGTTTTTGACATATGCTGGGGCAAGAAAATGCCATTTCCCGCGTTAAGGGTGCTTCCTTTTCCTAAATAGGAAGCCTTTTCGTGGCATCTGTTACACCTTTTCTTTGTTTCTCCACATTCAGCGTGTGCGTGTTTCCGCCTTGTGAATTGCGGCTGTCCGCTGTCAGAACATCCGCTCGATGGTTTCCTGCGGGAGAACTACGAGTGTGGGGCGGCCGTCCGGGGTGAGCGCAGGGGCGTCGCAGCGGTGCAGGTCGTCAAGCAGTTGGCGCATCTCGTCGGGGCTGAGGTACTGTCCCACGGGCATCGCCACCTTTTTCGCCAGGGCGAGCGCCACTCGGCGGTTGAGGGCGGCGGCGGGATCAATGTCCTCCACGCGTGCGCCGTCTCCCGCCGCCTCCTCCACGATTGAGGTGACGAGGCGGGTGGGGGAGAGTCCCTCCGCCCCGCTGGGTGCGGCGTTGACGGCATAGCTTCCCGCGCCGAGCGGGGAGATGTCGAAGCCCATTGCCGTCAGTTGCGGCAGCATCCCCTCAAGCGCCGCGCTTTCGGCGGGCGAGAGGGAGAGCATTTCCGGGAAGAGCAGCCGTTGGGATGGTGCTTTGCGGTTTTCTGCCTGCCGCAGGTAACGCTCGTAAAGTATGCGGATGTGCGCGCGGTGCTGGTCCACCACCGCCAGTCCGTTTCCCGTCGGCGTGACGATGTACTGCCCGCGGTACTGTAGCAGGGGGGCGGGGCTGCTTCCCCATCCGTTCCGCTCCTCGGGCGGGAGTCCGTGGAAGAGTAGCGTGCTTTCTGCCCCCTTTGCCCACGCTGTGTCATCCGTGCCGCCGCCGTCCGTGCCGTCTTCGCCGGTGGGTGCGGAAAGTCCGTCATATCCCGCGTTGCCGCCAGAAAAGCTTTCAAGTCCGCTGTACGCCTCCTGCCAGCCGTCTGCGGCGGGGCGTGTGCCCCCCATCCGCGAGAAGACAAAGCCTTCGGGGCTTTCCTGCCGCGCCGCCCCCGACTCGGCGTTATTCCCGCCGCCCGGGGCGGCGAACGGGTTGTAACCCTCGTTGAAGTGAATCTTTGGCGGCGCGACATAATCCCGTCCCGCCCCGTCATTATATATAGGTATGTCCGGGCGTGCCTCCGTGTCGAAGTCTATGGCGGGCACCGCGCCCGCTTTCCCCAAGGCTTCGCGCACTGCGGCGAGGAGTATTTGGAAGATGGCTGCGTCGTCCTCAAACTTTATCTCCGTCTTTGTGGGGTGGATGTTGACATCTATGCGTGCGGGGTCCACCTTGAAGTCGATGAAGAACGGCACCTGGTACCCGTCGGGTATGAGGCGGTCGTAGGCGGTGAGGATAGCTTTGGCGAAATAAGGGTGGCGCATGAAGCGCCCGTTGACAAAGAGGAACTGCCGAGCGTTTTTCCGCCGCGCCGAGGCGGGCGTGCCGGTGTAGCCTTGTATCTCGGCGAGCGAGGTGGCAGTTTCCACGCGCACCAGCTGCGTCCCCATCTTGCTGCCGAAGAGCGAAAGGATGCGCTGCTTGAAGTTGCCGGCGGGCAGCTCCACCATCACGTTGCCCTCCGAGCGCAGCGTGAAGGCGATGCCGGGGTGGGCGAGCGCGATGCGCTCCATTTCTGCCGTGATGTTGGTAAGCTCCGTCTGGTTTGACTTGAGAAACTTCCGCCGCGCGGGGATGTTGAAGAAGAGGTTTTTCACGGAGAAATTCGCTCCCGGGGCGCAGCTTGCCGGCTCCTGCGAGAGCGTGCGCGAGCCCTCGATGATGAGGCGTGTGCCCAGCTCGTCCTCCGGGCGGCGCGTTCGCAGCTCCACCTGCGCCACGGCGGCGATGGAGGCGAGTGCTTCGCCGCGGAACCCCATCGTGCGCAGGGCGAAGAGGTCGGTGGCCTGCGTTATCTTTGAGGTGGCGTGCCGCTCAAAGGAAAGGCGAGCGTCCGTGTCGCTCATTCCTTTCCCGTTGTCGATGACCTGTATGAGACTCTTGCCCGCGTTCTCCACCAGCACCTGTATGTGCGTGGCACCGGCGTCGAGCGAGTTCTCCACCAGTTCCTTTATCACGGAGGCGGGGCGCTGTATCACCTCGCCCGCCGCTATCTGGTTTGCCACGGAGTCGGGCAGCAAGTGTATGATATCGGGCATGGCTTCTTGTATTCGGGGAAAAATTCGATCCGCCTCCGCGCCGGCGGGGCGGGAGTTCCGCTTTCCCGTCAGGCGGAAGGCTGAAGGGGAAACGACACCTTATTATATATGTGTGTATCCTGGAGGGCATGCGTCGTGTGTCTGCAGGGGTGGGTGTCAGAGCGACTGCAGCGGAGCCTGCCGCCGCACGGACGCTTTCAGCTCCGAGCCGCTGCGTTTCGGACGCCAGATGAAGACATCGTCAGGACCGGTGGGGCGTATGTAGTCAAACCACGCGAAGCCCTCAAGGCGCGTGCGCTCCTCCGGCGCAGTGCCGGCCGGGTAGAGCGTCCCTTTCCCCGCCGGTGCCCAGATGCGGCTCAGCTTGCGCTCCGCCATGAACATCCGCGCCTTAGACGTCTCTATGTAGTTTTGCTGAAGTATGAGGCTGTCCTTCTCCATTGGGTAGTTAACCACCATCACGTTGCCGATGGCGCGGTTTTCGCGCATTTCCCCTTTCTCGTAGTACGAGCGCATGCGCTGGCTCGCCACCTGGTTGAAGTGTACCGAGTCCAGCCGTTCCACCATCAGTGCCTGCCGGTCGACGTGTGCCGAGTCGATGGTGGAGTCGTTCATGAAGACGTTAATTTCCTCGCCCACAATCTGCCGCCCGTCGCTCCATACGATAGGGTCGCGGTAGAGCGTGAGGCGGTTGCCTTGTGTGGTGAACACCAGCGAGTCCGCCACGGCTTGCACGTCGCTGCGGTAAGCCCGCACATGGAAGTAGCCGTGCAGCACGCGGTAAACCGAGTCGGTGCCGATGTTGTAGGTGAACATCCGCAGCGTGTCGCCGTGTACGTACAGCGTGTCCGTGCCGCGTGAGTAGTCGCGTGCCAGGGCACGTATGGTGGCCGCCGCCTCGCCCGTTTTCTCGTTGTAGCGGGCGTATCCCCCGGTGAGTATGTTCTTGTTGCGCGTGTCCTCGCACGACACGTTGCCGAAGGCTTCCATCACGCCCGTCCCCTTGTCGTAGTACACCGTGTCGCCCGCCATCACGCGGTCGCGCCCGAAGGCTTTCGTCCCCTCGAAGAGGCGTACCCGCTCGGTTTCCGTGTTGTAGAAGCCGTGCTCGGTATAGATGCGGTCCTGTCCCGAGTAGATGTTGGACTGCCCCAACACCTCCGCCCATTTGCTCTGCGTGTCATAGTGCAGCGTGTCGGTGAGCAGGCGGAAGCGCGGGCTTGTCAGCTCGACGTTGTAGTTGAACACCGCCTTGCGCGTGTCGGTGTGGTATTCCCCCCAGTCCGATGTCAGGGCACTGCCGCCGTCCACCATGCGTCCGCCGTCAAAGTAGTAGCCTACGTTGTACAGGCGGTCGTAGTTGAGGCTGTCGGTATGCAGCGTCTGCCCCCGGTGGCGCATCACCACGCTGCGGCGCATCTCCGCCACCTGCGTCGCCCCGTTGTAGTGCAGCCGCTCGCCGTCAAGCGTGAGTGTGTCGCCCTGCACTATGTGCACGTGGCCGAAGGCGTCAAACGTTTGCGACTCCCCGTACAGCACCGCACTGTCGCAGTGCATCGTCATGCCCGCGTGCCTCATCGCCACCTTGCCGCTGAGCCGCTGCGCGCCGGCCATCTCCGCAGTGGCGAAGCGTATGTTGTCGGCGTGCATCAGGTAGATACGTTCGGGCTCGGGTGTGCGAGTCTTCTTTTTCTGCGGCACGGTCACCGCCGCCGCCACGGGGACGGCGAGGAAAAGGGCGTACAGCAGGCGTTTGTGGGTCATTGCGTGTTGGGTGTGTCTTTGTGGCGGATTATCCCGCGTGCGGCGGCTTGCGTGTCAATGCGTCGTTCCGCCAAAAGGCCGGACGCCCTCCGCCCTTTCCTCCCCGCGTGTCTTTGCGGGCGGGGCGCGCAGTGGGCGTCCGGCCTTGCAGGCTTTCCTTGTTGTTATGGCCGGGTTGCGGCGTGCGGTGTCACTTCACCCAGCCGTCGTAATGGAACGAGCAGTCGCGCCAGTCGGGGTCGATGCGCACATAGGTGGACTTAATCTTTTCCTTGATCCACTGTTCCACCTTTTCGGCGCGGCGTTTCCCAAGCACCACCTCGCGCAGCGTCTGGAAGTCCTCCGTCATACTGGCGGGGTGTCCCTCGGTGCGGCTCTTCAGCCTCACTATGGCGCAAAGCTCCTGCCCCTTGGCGTTTTGCATGCGGAAAGCCCGCGACACCTGTCCCACCTGCAGCGAGTCGACTACCTTTGCCACGTCCTGCGGCAGGTCCTTCATCTCAAAGCGTGAGCTCACGCCCTCCTGCGTCAGGTTGGCCATGATTCCGCTGTTGTTTTTCGTGTCCTTGTCGTCGGAGAGCGCCGCCGCCGCCGCGCCGAAAGTGAACTTCCCGCCGCGAATGTCGTCGGCGATGGAGTCGAGCCGTGCGAGGTCTGCGCTGTATTCGCTGTCCTCGATGCGCGGTTTTAGCAGAATGTGGCGCACGTTCACCTTGTCGCCGCGCTTCTCCACAAGCTGCATGATGTGGAATCCGTACTCCGTGCGCACAATCTTCGACACTTTTTTCGGGTCGCTGAGGCTGAACGCCACGGCCGAGAACTCAGGCACGAGCTGGTTGCGCCCCATGAAGCCCAGTTCGCCGCCGTTGCGGGCCGAGCCGGGGTCCTCGGAGTAGAATTTCGCCAGCGTCGAAAACTCGCTCTCGCCGTTGTTGACGCGGCGTGCGAAGTCGCGCAGCTTCTCCTCGATGCGCTCCACCTCCTCGCGCGACACTTTCGGTACGGTGGTGATGATTTGCACCTCCACCTTGGTAGGCACGAAAGGCAGACTGTCCTGCGGCACGCTTTTGAAGTACTCGCGCACCTCGGCCGGTGTGGCCGTCACGCCTGAGGTGAGCTTGCTGCGCACCTGCTCGGCCATATACGACTCGCGTACAAACTTTTTGCGCGTCTCGCGTATCTGCGATATCTTTCGCCCCGCCACGCTCTCCACCGCCTCACGCGAGCCGTAGGCCTGTATGTAGCTGTTGATAAACTCGTCGGCGGAGCGTATCACGTTGCTTTCGTCCACCTTCACGCTGTCCAGCTCCGCCTGGTGCAGGAAGAGCTTGTTGACGGCAATCTGCTCGGGTATGGTGCAGTGCGGGTTGGCGATGGGCGTGCCCTCAAGCTCACTGCTGAGTCTCACCTCCTCTACGTCGGAGAGGAGGATGGGCTCGTTGCCCACCACCCATACAATGCCGTCCACAAGGTTGGACTTCTGTGCGGCTGCGGCGGCGGGCGCGAGAGCCAGCGCCACAAGGAGGTTCTTTATATTCATTCGGCGTGTCGGGTCAATGGTTGTTTACCGTGGAGAGCACCGCGTCGTCCACGGAGTAAGTGAAGCGCGAGCGGAGCGAGTCCACCCACTTCTTCTCCATGTCGGCCTGGTAGTCTGCCAGCACCTGCGGGCGCACGTCAAGGTAAGAGGCGGGCTGCTTCATCACCTTGCCGCACACGTTGGCCGTGGCGTAGCCCTTGTGCGGCTTCGCCTCCTTGCCCTTAACCTTGAATGCGTAACGGTCGATGTAAGGGTTCTCGCCCGGCTTGCATAGGTACGGCCCCGTCACGGTCACGGTGACGGAATCTTTGTTGAACGCCTGCTTTATGTCCTTTCGCCACGTGTCCTCGGTGGTCTTCTTAAGCACTTTCGCCACAGCCTTGTCCAGCTTTGCGTCTTTGCACTGGTAGATGTAGCCTTTGAAGCGCGGCTCGTCCCAGGCGTACTGCTTTTTGTGTGCCTTGTACCACCGCTCCTGCCCCGCGCTGTCGGCGGCCGCCACGTCCCACACCTGCCGCTTGCTCACCTCGTACAGCAGGAGTCCGTCGTGGTACTCCTGTATGAGGTAGCGCAGTGAGCTGTCCGTGGCCGTGTGCGCGTTCATCACGCTGTCAAGCACCGCTTCGCGCGTGAGTTTCCCGCCGCTCTCCGCCACCATGCGGCTGATGCGGTGGTCGGCGGAGGCCTCCTCAATGTTGCGGTAGCGTTTCAGCTGCGCCACGATGTCGGGCTTCACCTCGGCGTAGGGCGCGAGGGGGTGGCGCTCGGTCATGCGTATGATGTGGTAGCCAAAGGCGGAGAGCACCGGTGCGGATGTCTCCCCCGTCTTCAGCGCGTATGCCGCGTCCTCAAACTCCTTCACCGTCGAGCCAGGGCCAAGCAATGGAAGCTGTCCCCCGTTTGCCCCGCTGCCCTTGTCGGCCGAGAAGCGCTTCGCCAGGTCGGCGAAGTCCGCCCCGCCTTTCAGTGCGGCGCAGAGAGAGTCCGCCGTGGCTTTCGCCGCGTTCTTCTCAGCCTCCGTCGCGCTTTGCTTCACGGCGATGAGGATGTGCGCCGGGCGTATCAGGTCGTGGCCGTCGAGCCGCTTGAGCGTGGCGTTGTACATGCCGCGTGCCACCGAGTCGATGTAAGCCGAGTCGGTGAGGTAGGGCGTCAGTTGCATGTCACGGTAGGTGCGGAACTCCTCGCGGAAACTTCTGAGCGTGTCAAGGCGAGCCGCCTCGGCGGCGGCCACCTTGAGCTTGTAGTTGACGTACATGGGGGCGTACTCCTCCACGGTCTTCTTTTCCACAGCGCCTTCCACGTTGCCGTTTTTGTTGTATGAGTATTCAAACTCGGCGCGTGTCACGCTCTTCCCGTTCACTGTCATCAGTACGGGGTCCGCTTTCCCCTGCGCGCCCGCCGGCAGTGCCGGCAGCAGCAGCGCGAAAGCCAGTAAGGTTTGTTTCATTGTCTTGTGTCGGTGTGTGTGGGTTGTCCCGCCGCGCGGGAAGCCCCGCCTCACTCGCCGGGGCGGCTGTAGTTGGGAGCCTCGCTTGTGATGGTGATGTCGTGCGGGTGGCTTTCAAGCACACCCGCGCTGGTGATGCGCGTGAACTTGGCGCCGTGCAGGCGTTCTATCGTCGCCGCGCCGCAGTAGCCCATGCCCGAGCGCAGGCCGCCCACCAGCTGGTAGACAACCTCCTGCACCGAGCCCTTGTAAGGCACGCGTCCGGCTATGCCCTCGGGCACCAGCTTCTTCACGTCTTTCACCGAGCCCTGGAAGTAGCGGTCCTTTGAGCCGTTCTCCATAGCCTCCAGTGAGCCCATGCCGCGGTAGGTCTTGAACTTTCGTCCGTTGAAAATCACCGTTTCGCCCGGACTCTCCTCCGTGCCGGCCACGAGCGAGCCTATCATCACGCTCCATCCGCCGGCCGCGAGAGCCTTCACCACGTCGCCCGAGTAGCGCAGTCCGCCGTCGGCGATGAGGGGCACGCCCGTGCCTTGGAGGGCGCAGGCCACGTCGAACACGGCCGAGAGCTGCGGCACGCCCACGCCGGCCACCACACGCGTGGTGCAGATGCTGCCCGGACCTATGCCCACTTTCACGGCGTCGGCGCCAGCCTCCACCAGCGTGCGGGCCGCGTCGCCTGTCGCCACGTTGCCCACGACGATGTCCACGCCCGTGAAGCTGGCTTTGGCCTCCTGCAGCTTCTCGATGACGTACTTGGAGTGCCCGTGCGCCGTGTCAATGACGATGGCGTCGGCTCCGGCCTGTATCAGTGCCTCCATGCGCTGCAGCGTGTCGGCAGTTACGCCCACGCCGGCGGCCACGCGGAGACGGCCCTTGCTGTCCTTGCAGGCCATGGGCTTGTCCTTGGCCTTGGTGATGTCCTTGTAAGTGATGAGTCCCACGAGGCGGCCGTCCTTGTCCACCACGGGGAGTTTCTCAATCTTGTTCTGCTGCAAAATCTGCGCCGCCCCGTGCAGGTCGGTCTGCTGCGTGGTGGTGACAAGGTTCTCGCTCGTCATCACCTCGTCGATGCGCTTGCCGAGGTCGCGCTCGAAGCGCAGGTCGCGGTTTGTCACGATGCCCACGAGGTGCATGTCGTCATCCACGACGGGTATGCCGCCGATGTGGTACTCGTGCATCAGGCTGAGAGCGTCGCGCACCGTCTTGTAGCGCTTGATGGTGACGGGGTCGTAAATCATGCCGTTTTCGGCTCGTTTCACGATGGCCACCTGCCGTGCCTGGTCCTCTATGCCCATATTCTTGTGTATCACGCCGATGCCGCCCTCGCGAGCTATCGCGATGGCCATGGGAGCCTCGGTCACGGTGTCCATAGCCGCCGTCACGAAGGGAATCTGCAGGTCAATGTTGCGGGAGAACTTCGTGGAGAGCGACACCGTGCGGGGGAGCACCTCTGAGTAGGCGGGTACAAGAAGGACATCGTCAAAGGTGAGTCCGTCCATTACTACTTTGTCGGCAATAAAATCAGATGTCATAAAGGTCAGGGATTTTAATTGCGTACAAAATTACGCATTTTTTCTTTACTGCGGTAACGTGCCGTGTTTGTGGCGTATTTCTTTTCCGACGTTCACGCCGGGGCGGACGGGCAAAGGGTGGGGCGCAGCTTGCAAAGCACTGCGGGACGCATTTTCCACAAACACATATAAGGTGCGTGTGCGGGCGGCGGTGCTTGCAAGTGGGGACGTGCTTTCATTGTCTGCGGCACACGGTGTACGTGCCGTGCGTGGGCGCATCTTTTGGGAGATACCGGAAAAATCAGAATGTCACAATTCCTCGTGGAAAACTGACAAATTGCCAAAATCGGGGCGGCGGGAAATCGGCTAAAATTTAGGAAAGTTTAACGGTGCCGGCGGCCTGTAGCGGCCCGGTGCACCCTTTTTTAAGCCAAGCCTGCACTTCGG
>CAVGTC010000063.1:0-15971 GCA_963632255.1 Lachnospiraceae bacterium
TGACAAGATGCCGCGGTACTTTGAAGGCCAAGCCGCACTTCAGTGACCGAGTACCGCGGTACTCCGTGGCCCAAGTGCAGGCGTTTTGACTCGAAAGTGGCTGAAAATCAATACAGGCAAAAATAAAGGGACATTCCTCGCGGGATGTCCCTATCTTGTAGTACAAAGATAATACATTTTTCCGCCAAATGCAAACGGGCCTTCCGCCGCCCGGGAAGTCACTTTGTCACTTTTTCGCCCGTTTTGCTTTCTTTTTGTAAAACAGCATATACCTGCAAACTGCGTAAAAATGGGCGTTGCGCGCCCACGCCCAGCCCTGCTTTCCTCCGCATCCGCCCCGCGTCGCCAAAAGTCTTTTCATCACGCAAGACGACGCGATTTAATGTCAGCGTGCCCCGGGACGTGTCACAAAAAGTTGCTGTTTTTGTGACAGGAAACCAAAGCGAGGAGGTAGTCCGCAGGGGACTGAAGACAGGTATCGGGACGGGGATTGGCAAAATTGCCTACACATCGTTTGCACGACCCGCTTGACGAAGGGGTGATTCGCCGTAGTTTCCGCACGAAATCCCCCATGCGCGGGCGGAAACTCAGCGCAGCTCGCCGTCGCCCTGCCGCACTATCTCCGGCTCGTCCCCGCAGCAGTTGACGATGGTGGTACTGGACGCATGCCCCATCCCCCCGTCCACCATTAGGTCGGCAAAGCGCCCGTAGGTGTCCGCCACAAGTCCGGGGTCGGTCGCCACCTCAGGGTCGTCGTCGTCGCCCGCCGGCAGCGAGGCTGTCATCATTGGCGCGCCAAGCGCGTGCTGTATCTCGCGCACAATGGAACTCTCCGGCATGCGGATGCCAACCTCGCCTGTCCGGCGCGTGCGGAAAATCTTCGGCAGACGGTTTTTGCCCGCAAGTATAAAGGTGAAATTTCCCGGCAGGTTGCGTTTCATCAGCTTGAAAACCGGCGTGGAGATGTGCGCGTACGTGCTTATCTCGCTGAGGTCGTAGCAAATCACCGAAAGCGGGTGCTGCGCCGGATTTATCCCCCTTGCCTTGCACACCCGCTCGACAGCCCGCTCTTTGAGGGCGTGGCACCCCAGCGCGTAAGCGCCGCCAGTGGGGTAAAGCACCACGCCGCCGTCACGCAGCACGCGAGCCACCTCGTCCACACGCTCGGGCGCGTTGTCCTTTTCGTACAGCCTGATTGTTCTCATCGCATACACCACTTTTCGCCGTCCGCAGCGGACGGACACGGCGCGCTCAGAAAGTCTTGAGCTTCTGGTAAAGCCGTTGCACGGGCAGCCCCATCACGTTGAAGTAACTGCCGCGCAGCTCCTCCACCGCCACGAGGCCTATCCACTCCTGTATGCCGTAAGCCCCGGCCTTGTCAAAGGGCAGGTAGTTGTCAACGTAGTAGTTTATCTCCGTGTCGCTCAGCGTGCTGAACTTGACATGGCTCGTCACGGCGAAGTTTTCCATACGGTCATGCGTAAGAATGGTGACGCCCGTGATAACCTGGTGAACGCCGCCCGAAAGCAGGTGCAGCATCATCTTCGCGTCGGACACGTTGCGCGGCTTTCCAAAGACATCTCCGTCCTTGTACACTATCGTGTCGGCCGTGATGAGCAACTCGTCCGCGCCCATGGAGGGGCGGTAGGCCTTGGCCTTGTTGCGCGAGATGTAGCAGGCTATATCCTCGCCGCGCAGACTGGGGGGGTAGCTCTCGTCTATGCCGAAGAGCGTGCGTATCTTGAACTGTATGCCGAGGCGCTGCAGCAGCTCCTTGCGCCTGGGGGAGTTGCTGGCAAGCACTATCTTGTACTTTTTCAGGTTGTCAAGCATTGTCTGTGTGGATTAATGTAGTATAACGATTCAAGGTTAAAGTGTCTCTCTCTGTTTGTCGTTTGTCCGCTGGGGGCTTTGCGCATTGCGCCGTCGCGCGACGGCACGCCTGTCCGCCCCTCGCGTGAAGCTGTTGCGCCGAAAGCCGCCGCGGGTCACCAGCCGAAAGCCTCGGCGTCGGACATCCATTTTCCCTGCGCACGCAGCACCTGCTCGGTCACGTCGCGCACGCAGCCGTACCCGCCAGCCAGCGGACTGACATAGACGGACGCTTCCCTTATCTCTGCGGCGGCGTCGGAGGGGCAGCAGGGGCAGCCGCAGCGGCGCATCACTTCGTAGTCGGGGATGTCGTCGCCCATATACATCACCTCTTCGGGCGAGAGTCCCGTCTCGGCGAGCCACGCCTCAAATACGCGCGCCTTCACCGCCGCCCGCATGTACACGCGGCGGATGCCGAGCCCCTCATAGCGCGCCCGCACAGCCTCACTGCCGCCGCCGGTGATGATGGCCACCTCGAGTCCTTTCTTCACCGCAAGCTGGAGGGCGTAGCCGTCTTTTATGTTGGCCGTGCGGTTGGGCTGCCCGCTGTCGCCGAAGAGGAAAACATTGCTTGCGCTAAGCACGCCGTCCACGTCAAAGGCGAGGCCGCGTATGCGCGTAAGGTCGTAGTCTATCATTGGGAAGGATGGTAAGCGTGTACTGTTCCCCGTTTTTTGTTCTCCTTGAAAGCACGGCACTGCGGGTGAGTTATCTCCGCAAGCTGCGTGTCGCCGCCGTGTCCATGCGCCGCCGGCAGCGTCCGCCACGGAACACGCGGGAGGAAGGTTATGCTAAGGCAAAATTATTTTAATACAGGTCGGTAAGCCTTACGGTTTGTCCGAGTCAATGGGCGGCAGTTTCATCCCTCGGTCTTTTCCTCCGCCAAGGCGTGTATGCTGCGGCTCACCGCGTCATACACCGCCTGCGCTTCCGGGCGGGCGGCGAGCGCGTCGTGCTGGCGGCGCATCACCGTTTCGTCCCACCGCACCGCCGGTCCGGTCTGCGCCTCGCGGGCGGGCATCGTCTCCGCCTTGCGCAAGGTTTCCCGAAGTATGGGGCGCAGCAGTGAGCCGTCAAGTCCGGCCTCGGCCGCAAGTCTTTCGGCCAGTGCGAGACAATGGTTGGTAAAGTTGTTGGCGAAGACCGCCGCAAGATGCAGCTTGCGCCGTCCCTCACTGTCCAGCGGACGCACATCCCGTGAGATGCGCCCCGCGAGCCACTCCGCCTTACGCAGGGCATCCTCCGTGCCGCCCTCCACAAGGAATGGCACACGGGAAAGGTCAAGTTCGCGTCCCTTTGTGAATGTCTGCAACGGGTATATCACCGCCCTCCCGCAGCCGCTTGCGGGGAGTGCGCCAAGTCCCACGCTGCCGGCGGTGTGCGCCACAAGCGCGCCCTTTGCGGGCAGTTGCGCCACAAGCCGCGCGGCCACGGCGGGGAGTGCGTCGTCCTTTACGCAAAGCACATACGCGGCGGCGACGGGAAGGCTTTCAAGGCTGTGGAAAGCTTTTGCGCCCACCCCGTCGGCGAGAGCCTCAGCGTGTCCGGGGGTGGGGCTGCACACTGCGCGTATCTCCACGCCTGCCGCGTGCCACGCCCGCGCGAGGTGGGTCGCCACGTTGCCCGAGCCGATGATGCAGATATCTGTCGGTTTTTTCTCTTTCATTGCCTGCCGCGCCGGCGTGCAATGCCGTTCTGGACGGACTGTCGCCGTCCTGTGCCAAACACGCCTTGCGGCAAAGTTACGTTTTTTACGGCTTATTGCTTTTCCGTCCTTGCGAAATTTGGCTTTAAGCCGTAGCAACAGCCTTCCCCGGTCAGAGCCTCAGCGTATGCGTGGCGTACTTCAGCACGGCGGGGCGGTGGGTGATGAAGATGAGCGTGCGCCCGGGGTAGCCCTTGACGATGTTGCGCAGCACGGCCTCCTCCGTCTCCCCGTCGAGTGACGACGTGGCCTCGTCAAATATAAGCGCGCCGCCCTTGCCGAGAAGTGCCCGCGCGATGGCGACACGCTGCGCCTGCCCCTCGGAAAGTCCGTCGCCGGCCTCGCCGCACGGCGTGTCAAGTCCTGCGGGGTGCGAAAGCACGAAGTCCGCGCACGCCACGCGCAGGGCTTCCTCCATCTCGCCCTCCGTGGCGGCGGGGGCGGCAAGGAGAAGGTTGCTGCGCACCGTCCCCGAGAAAAGCGAGTTGCCCTGCGGCACATACGAGAAATTGCACCGTAGTCCGGCGGACGCGGGATGCGCCGCGCCGTCCGCCCCGGCAAGCAGCACCGCACCCTCCTGCGGGCGGCAGAGCGAAAGCAGCAGACGTATGAGCGTGGTCTTCCCCGCCCCGGTCTCGCCCACTATGGCGGTAACGCTGCCGGCGGGGAACGTGTGGCTGAAGCCCTCGAATATCTTGCGCGAGCCCGGCTCGTATGCGAAGGTGACGTTGTCCAATGTCACGCTGAGCGGCCCTGCAAGGCACTGCGCCCCGCCGTCCTCCTCGGCGGGCATCTCCTCTATGTCCATCAGACGCTCGGACGCGGTGAAGGCGGTGATGAAGACGGGTACGAAGCGCGAGAGCTGGCGCACGGGGTCTTGTATCTGCCCCACAAGCTGTATGAAGGCTATCATCGCGCCGTAGGTTATCTCTCCGCGCGAAAGCCCCGTCACGCCCCACACGAAAGTGACGAGGTAGCCCAAGGAGAAGCCCGTGTTAAGCAGCGTGGTGGAGAGGGTGGAATAGCGCGTGCGGCGCAGTATGAGGCGGTGCAGCTCCTTCTGTTGGGCGGTGAGGCGGCCAAGCAGCTGGGCGGCGGCGCGGAGGGTTTTCACCACGAGACTGTGCTGCAGTGTCTCCTGTATGGTGGCCTGTATCGCGCTGTCGGTCTCCCGCGCCCGCCGGGTGAGCTCGCGCATGCGTTTCACATAGAGTTTGCTGGCAAGGAGGAAGAACGGGACAATCAGCACCACCAGCAGCGCGAGCTGGCGGTTCATCACGAAAAGGAAAACGAAAGCTCCCGCAAACTGCAGCACGGTCTTCACCAGGGCGGGTAGACTCTCCGTCACGAAATTCACCACGTCGCTCACGTCGCGTTCGATGCGGTTGGTGAGGTTGCCCGTATGGTAAGAGCGCAGCGCGTCCCACCGCGTGCCGAGAAGGCGGCGGAAGATGTCCGCCCGCATGTCGTTCTGCGCCCGAACTCCCAGCACCGCCCTCACCCAGCGCAGCCCTACGGTGAGGGCGAGGCGGGCGGCCATAATGCCCGCAAGGAGAGCGAATCCGCCCCATAGCGGCAGCGCGCCGCTGCGGTGTGTGGCGATGTCTATGGTGAGCTTCGTCGCCCACACGAAAGAGAGGTCGGCCAGCACGATGAGGCAGCCGGCGAGCGTGTTGGCGGACACCTGCGTGTAGTGCCCGCGCAACTGGCGGAGGAGGTAGCGCGATATCTGCGGGACGGAGCGTCTGAGCATCGGGTATTATATATAAGGTGTGCGGGGGTAGGAAAGTCGCGGGCGAGCCGGGGCGGGTCAGCCGCGCGTGTCAGCCCCCCACATCAGCTTCTCGCGCAGTGTGCCGAAGAAGTCGGGGTGCTGTATTTTTATCACGTTGACGCAATGGGGCGCGCGGCGCACGGTGACAACTGTGGAGTCGGGCAGACTCTCGCTGCGCCCGTCCGCCGCAAGCAGGAAGTTGTGGCTGCGGCTGCGTATCTCCATCCTCACCTCCACGTCGTCCCTCACCACCAGCGGACGGAGCGAGAGGCTGTGCGGTGCGATGGGCGAGATGCCTATCGTGCCCGAGCCGGGGGTGAGCACCGGACCGCCCACGCTGAGCGAGTAGCCCGTGGAGCCGGTCGGCGTGCAAACTATAAGTCCGTCGGCCAGGTAGTTGGCGAGGAAATGCCCGTCCACCCAAGTGCCTATCTCTATGAGCGAGGAGTTGTCGTGCTTCAGCACCGCCACCTCGTTGAGCGCGTAGGGGAAAAACGCCGACAGCTTGCCGTCCTTTTCCACGGAAAGCACGCGCCGCCGCTCCACCGTGTACTCGCCGCGGCAGAGCGACGCGAAAGCCGGGGCGATGTTGTTGGGCGACACGTCGGCAAGGAAGCCGAGCCGCCCTATGTTGACCCCGAGGATGGGTATACCCGCCGATCCCACCTGCGCGGCGGTGCCGAGAAACGTGCCGTCGCCGCCTACCGACACGGCGAAGTCGGCCCGGCACTCACCCGCGCCGAACGTTTCGTACCTGTGCCCCTGCGGGATGATGCCCGACAGCGCGGCAAAACGGGCGAAGCCCTCCTCGATGCACACCGACACGCCGAGCGAGGCAAGGCAGCCGAGTATGTCACTGACGAAAGCGTTTTTCTCCCGTTGGAAAGTGTTGCCGAAGAGGGCAATCCGTATGTTTTCGCAAGTCATCCTGTGTACTAATAAACCTTAAACACTGCGGTGGACGGGCGGCTTTTATGACTCGTTTACATTTCACGCGCAAGAGAAATCGTAATTTTGTGCCGTAAAAAGAGCCTGTGCGCCGGTTTCCGTCGTCGCGCCGCCGCGCAAGAAAGCGGTACGGGCGGGCGTATTGCCGCCGGCACGCCGCAAGCGCCTTGCAAAGATAGCGCATTTGCCTTGACGGAAAGGCGCGGAGGGCGCGGACGCGGGCATTTTGCTGTAAAGAGATGACCAAACTTAGCGTAAATATAAACAAAGTGGCGACGCTGCGCAACGCGCGCGGCGGCAACACACCCGATGTGTTGTCCGTGGCTCGCGACTGCGAGCTGTTCGGCGCGCAAGGCATCACGGTACACCCCCGCCCTGACGAGCGACACATACGCCGCGCGGACGTGTACGCCCTGCGCTCGCTGCTCGGCACGGAGTTCAACATCGAGGGTTACCCCTCTGAAGATTTCCGCCGCCTGGTGGAGGACGTGCGCCCGGCACAGGTGACACTCGTGCCCGACAAACCGGGGCAGCTCACTTCCAACCACGGCTGGGACACGGAGGCGAACCTCGGTTTCCTCACCGAGGTGCTGGCGGCTTTCAAGGCACGGGGCATTCGCACCAGCGTCTTCATTGACGCGTCGGAGCGGATGGCGGACTTCGCCAAGCTCGCAGGAGCCGACCGTGTGGAGCTTTACACCGGTCCCTACGCCGCAGCCTACGCCGCCGGGCGCGAAGAGGCGATAGAACCCTTTGAGCGGACGGCGCGGCACTGCCGCGAGATAGGACTCGGACTGAATGCCGGGCACGACCTCAGCCTAGCCAACCTCGCCTTCTTCCACAAGCGCATACCCTGGCTGGACGAGGTGAGCATAGGCCACGCACTGATAAGCGACGCACTCTACATGGGGCTGCGCGACACCATCGCCGCCTACCTGCGCTGCCTGGCGTGAGCCGGTGGACGCGCGACAAGGCAAACGGGACGACACCCGCACGGCACAAGGACGGCACAAGACAACACAAAGACAGGACACAAACGAAAACAAACACACAATAAATATATGGTATACTTATTCCTGGCGGACGGCTTCGAGGAAACCGAGGCAATCGGCACGGCGGACGTGCTGCGCCGCTGCGGAGTGGAGGTGCAGACGCTCAGCGTGACGGGCAAGCGCGTGGTGACGGGCGCGCACGGCATCGTGGTGAAAGCCGACAGTCTCTTCCGCAAAAACCACATTCTCCACTCACAGGGACTCGTGTTGCCCGGCGGACTGAAAGGCACGGAGACGCTCCGCTCCAACCCGTTGTTGCGGCTCACGCTGCAGCAGCGGGCAAAGCAGGGCGAACTCATCGCCGCCATCTGCGCCGCGCCGATAGTGCTCGGGGCGGCGGGCGTGCTGAACGGGGTACACGCCACCTGCTACCCCGGGCTGGAGGACCAGCTCGGCGGCGCCATTGCGCACGACTCGCACTATGTGGTGGAGGACGGCAACTTCATCACCGGCTGCGGTCCCGCAGCCACGACGTACTTCGCCTTTGCCATCGCCGCCCGCATTGCCTCTCCCGCCATCGTGGCGCAGGTGAAACGCGAAATGCTGCTTGATGGCTACGTGCAGGACGACGAACGCCAGCTTACACTGAACTTAAACACACCGCACGCGAAGGCCACGCGCAAAAAACGCTGACACCGCACCCCACGCGCCACACGCGGCGGGCCTTCCTGCCGCCGCGTTTTTTCTTTGTCCACGGAAGCGCAAAACCTTTACCGCAAAACCTTAAACCGCAACCACCTTGCTGGCAAATCCGCTGCAAACAGACGTAATGTACCTGAAAGGGGTAGGCCCGCAAAGGGCGAAGACGCTTGGGGACGACCTGCACGTCTTCACCCTGAGGGACATGCTCTACCAGTTCCCCTACAAGTACATCGACCGCAGCGTGGTGCACCACGTGTCCGAGCTCACCGAGGACATGCCCTACGTGCTGCTGCGCGGGCACATCATCGCGAAAGGCTTTACCGGCGAGGGGCGCAAGGAGCGGCTCATGGCCGTCTTCACGGACGGGACGGGGTACGTGCAGCTTGTGTGGTTCAACCGCATACACGCCGTGGACAAGGCGCTGCGCCTTGACACGGAGTACACGCTGCTGGGAAAGCCCAGCGCCTTCGGCCGCCACATATCCATTGTCCACCCCGAGCTGGAGGAGCGCAAGGACGGCGCGGACGAGACACCGATGTCCATGCAGCCGCACTACCACACCACGGAGCGCATGAAGCGCAAAGGCTTCACCTCGCGCCTTATGGGTGAGCTTGTCGACCGCGTCTTCGAGGCGGCGGGCACTTGCGTGGATGAGGAAACACTGCCCGCGTGGGTCACGTCGCGCCACTCCCTGCTGCCCGTGGGCGAGGCTCTGCGCCGGATACACCACCCCGCAGCCGTCGCCGACCTCCCCCCTGCGATACACCGTCTGAAGTTTGAAGAGCTCTTTTACCTCCAGCTTGACATACTGCGCTACTCGCAGAGCCGCAAACTGAAATACGAGGGCTACAAGTTCGGGCGAGTGGGCGACACTTTCCTCGACTTCTACCACAACCACCTGCCTTTCGCGCTCACCGAGGCGCAAAAGCGCGTGGTGCGCGAGATACACCGCGATATGGGCAGCGGGCGGCAGATGAACCGCCTGCTGCAGGGCGATGTGGGAAGCGGCAAAACGATGGTGGCCCTGCTGTGCTGCCTGCTCGCGATAGACAACGGCTTCCAGGCGTGCATCATGGCTCCCACGGAAATTCTTGCCGAACAGCACCACGAGTCACTCAGTGCCTACCTGCGTGGAATGGGCGTGCGCGTGGAACTGCTCACGGGCAACGTGAAAGGCAAGACCCGCACCGCCGTGCTGCAAGGCGTGGCGGACGGCTCGGTGCAGATTGTCGTCGGCACGCATGCCCTGACGGAGCCGACGGTGAGTTTCCTCAACCTCGGGCTGGCGGTGATAGACGAACAGCACCGCTTCGGCGTGAAACAGCGCGCGAGCCTCTGGACGAAAAACGCGCGACCGCCGCACGTGCTGGTGATGACCGCCACGCCGATACCGCGCACGCTGGCCATGACGGTGTACGGCGACCTTGACGTGAGCGTGATAGACCAGCTGCCGCCGGGGCGCAAGCCCGTGCGCACCATACACTACCGCCAGGCCGACCGCGGGAAGATGTACGAGGGCATGCGCTGGCAACTGGGGCACGGCAGCCAGGTTTACGTGGTGTACCCGCTGATAAAGGAGAACGAGAAACAAAACCTGCGCGACCTTGAGACGGGATACGCCCACCTTGTGGACGCCTTCCCCGAGTACCGCGTGGGCATGGTGCACGGGCAGATGAAGCCCGACGCGAAAGACGCGGCGATGGCCGCCTTCAAGCGCGGGGAGACGCAGATACTCGTCTCCACCACAGTGATAGAGGTGGGGGTCAACGTGCCCAACGCCTCGGTGATGGTGATAGAGAACGCCGAGAACTTCGGACTGGCGCAGCTGCACCAGCTGCGGGGCCGTGTGGGGCGCGGCGCGGAGCAGTCGTACTGCCTGCTGATGACAAAGGACAGGCTGAGCGACACCTCGCAGCGCCGCATGACCGTCATGACCGACACCACCGACGGCTTCGTCATAGCCGAGGAGGACATGAAGCTGCGCGGGCCAGGCGACCTTGAGGGCACGGCGCAAAGCGGTATGCCCTTCGACCTCAAGGTGGCCAACGTGGTGAAAGACCGCGACCTTATGGAGCTTGCCCGCGCCACGGCGGCGGAGATGCTGCGCGACGACCCCGAGGGACGCCTGCCGCAAAACGAGGTGGCCTGGACACAATTGGCGAGGCTGCGCAAACGGCAGACCAACTTCTCCGCCATATCCTGACCTTGCCGCGCCCTAAACGGCACAATTTGCAGCAATGGGAATAAAAAAACTACTGAAGAACTGGACGCTGCCCATCGCCATCGCACTCGGTGTGGCTTTGTACGAAACCTACTCACGCATACCCGCGCTCGACTTCACGCGCCCCTACGCGCCGGCCGTGGTGGCCGTGGTGCAGCCCGCGCTCATCTTCACCATGCTTTTCCTCACCTTTTGCAAGGTGGACATACGCGACATGCGGCCGCGCCTTGTACACCTGTGGATGTTGTTGGTGCAGGTGGGTGCTTTCGCCCTCGGCTCGCTCGCGTTGAGGCTCTTCCCCGGCATGGAGGGACGCGTGGAGCTTGAGGCTGCCATGCTGTGCATGATATGCCCCACCGCCACCTCCGCTGCCGTGGTGACGGCGAAGCTGCACGGCGACGCGGCGGACATCACCACCTACACGCTTTTCGTCAACTTCGCCGTGGCACTCACCGTGCCGCTGTGCGTCCCGCTCATCCACCCGCACGGCGGCACCGACTTTTTCCCCGCTTTCACCGCGATACTGGGCAAGGTGTGCCCGCTGCTGCTGCTGCCGCTGCTCGCGGCGCAGTTTGTGAAAGCCCTTCTGCCGCGCCTTTGGCGTGGCATCGTGTCACTGCACAACCTTGCCTTCTACCTCTGGGCCGTCGCGCTGTGCGTTGCCATCGCCGTGTCGGTGCGCGCCATCCACCACAGCCACAGCCCCCTGCCCCAGCTTGCGGGCATAGCCTTCGCCTCGCTCGCGTGCTGCGCCGTGCAGTTTGCCCTCGGGCGGCGGCTCGGGCGGAAAGGCGGCACGGAGATAAGCTCAGGGCAGTCGCTCGGACAGAAAAACACGGTCTTCGCCATCTGGATGGGCTACACTTTCCTCGACCCTGTCACTTCCATCGCCGGCGGCTTTTACAGCGTGTGGCACAACCTCTACAACACGTGGCAGATGTACCGTGTGCGGCGGCGCGACGCGCTGCTTGCGGCGGGCGGCACGCAGGACTGACGGGGCGGTTTGCCATTTAGCACGCCGCACGCCGCGCCGCATACCGCAATATTATATACCTTTGTGGCAGACACCGCAGGCGGGAGGCGGACAATCCGCACGCGTCGGCCGACAGCGGCACAGCTCACAAGCCGCCGCGCTTCCGGCAAATGAAAGGAAAAGGAAACACAATACACGTCCCGTCTGTTTCCCCCGCTTGGGGAAACGCACATTCCGGCAAAACCACTTGAAAACATACACGCTTTAATACTACACACCATGCTCAAGCAAATACACAACGGGCGCATCCTCACGCCCTCGGGGTGGCTCAAAGGCGGCTCCGTCATCGTGGAGGGCAACAAGATACTTGCAGTGGAAAACTGCGACCTGCCCGTAGCAGGCGCGGAACTCATCGACGCGAAGGGCTGCGCCGTGGTTCCCGGCGGCATAGAGATGCACGTACACGGCGGCGGCGGGCGCGACTTCATGGAGGGCGAGGAAGAGGCATTCCGCGTGGCGGTGGACACCCACCTCAAGCACGGCACCACCTCCATATTCCCCACCCTCTCCTCCTCCACCGTGCCCATGATTGAGGCTGCTTGCGAGACGTGCACCCGGCTTATGGCGGAGAAGGACAGCCCTATCCTCGGTCTGCACCTCGAGGGGCCGTACTTCAACCCCGCGCAGGCCGGCGCGCAGATACCCGAGTGGATAAAGCCGCCCGTGGCTTCGGAGTACGAGCCGCTGCTTGAGAAGTACAGCTGCCTTAAACGCTGGGACGAGGCTCCCGAGCTTCCCGGCTCCATCGACTTCATCAAGGCTTGCCGCAAGCACGGCGTGCTGCCCTCCATCGGCCACACCCGCGCGAAGTACGACGAGGTGCACGCCGCCAATGAGGCGGGCATGACGCACGCCACCCACTTCTACAACGCCATGCCCGTGGTGTACAAAAACCGCGAGTTCAAGGTGCCGGGCACGGTGGAAAGCATCTTCGCCGAGGAGAACATGACGGTGGAGATGATTGCCGACGGCATACACGTGCCGCCCGTCATGCTGCGCATGATATACCAGATAAAGGGAGTGGAGCGCACCGCCCTCATCACCGACTCGCTCGCCTGCGCCGCCGCTGAGGGCGACGCCGCCTTCGACCCGCGCGTGATACTTGAGGACGGCGTGTGCAAGCTGGCCGACCGCTCCGCCCTGGCGGGCTCCATCGCCACGATGGACCGCCTCGTGCGCACCTGCGTGCAGCAGGCCGGCATCCCGCTCGCCGACGCGTGCCGCATGGCAAGCGAAACCCCGGCAAAGATTATGGGCGTGTACGACCGCAAGGGCTCGCTGGCTAACGGAAAGGACGCCGACATCATCATGCTGGACGACGACATGCAGCTGCGCTACGTGATGCAGATGGGGCGCGAGGCGGTCAACAAGCTGTAAACTCCCGCCGCATCACACCAAGCCACTCTCCCGTCCCCGCCGCCGCGCGACAGCCCCACCCCGGGGCGGCGGCGAGGCGGGGACGGGCTTTCACACCGACACACAAGAGAAAAATGAGACACACCACCCCTGCCCCACTCGCCGCCTTCGCCGCCGCTGCGTCCCTCCTCTGCGCGGCACTCGCCGCCTGCTCGGACGACAGCGAGGACGAGAAATACCGCTCCGAGCCGCCCAAGCTCGCCAACATACTTGTCAGTCCGCTTGACGGACACACCTCCATACGCGCCGGCGAACGCTTCGTCGCCACGGCCGTGCAAAGCCAGACGGGACGCAACATATACAAAGCCACCTACGTGTGGACAGCCTCCGCCGCCAACGGCACGGGCACCGCCACCTCGAAGCAGAACAAAAGCGTGGCCGTGTACGACAACGACAGCGGCGACGCCACGGACACACTCATCGTGACCGAGGCCGGAAAGTACACGCTCACCTTCACGGGCGAATACCGCCCGGGCGGCTCCACCACGTACTGGATTAAGAAAAACGGCAACACGCTCACCGAGTCGCTTGCCGACGGCGGCACCGCCAACTACTACGCCGGTGCCACGCTCTTCCGCATCAAGGCGGAGCGCACCATCAACGTGCTGCCCGCGTCGGCTGACTGACGCGCCGGGCGCACTCCTGCACGCCCCGCACGCAAGGGGGCGGGAAGCGCGGAGCCTCCCGCCCCGTTCGCGCACGCGCCGGCTGCGGACGCAAGTTCACACTCCCCTGGTAAAGGGATTTTTCCAAGGGTGGCCGCGACAGCCCCGGGCAAGCGTTGACCCAGGCCACCCGCAAGAGAGACACAGGATGGAAGCTACTGACACCACACTCACGGCGTACACGGCACACGGGGCGTACCTCTCCGCCCTGCTCGCGCTGTACCGCACCCCCGGCGTACGCCCCGACCGCGCCGCCGCACGCGCCCTCGCCGACTTCCTCGAGAGCCGCGTGGCCACCGACGGCGGCGTGCCGCGCGACGCTTTCGGCAACGACCGCATACTCCTCGCGCTACAGTCCGCGCTCCTCGCCGCACGCGAGATAGGCGTGCGCGGCAAAGCCCTCACGGCCTACATACTGCGCGCGGCCGTCACGCGGCAGGAGCAGCTGCCTCTCGTCGAGAGCGTCTTCGGGCGCGAGGTGGCCGAGACGCTTCGGGGCTTCCTGCGCGTGGAGGCGATAGAGGTGAAAACCGAGGCGATGCGCACCGACAACTTCCGCAACCTGCTCATCTCACAGGCGGGCGACATGCGCGCCGTGCTGCTGCTCATAGCCGACAGCGTCAACCTCATGCGGCGCATCAAGGACTCGGAGGAGGACGCCGAGCGCCGCCGCGTGTCCACCGAGGCGGCGTACCTCTACGCACCGCTGGCGCACAAACTGGGGCTGTACAAGCTGAAAAGCGAGCTGGAGGACCTCAGTCTGAAATACCTGGAGCACGACGCGTACTACATGATAAAGGAGAACCTCAACGCCACAAAGCGCGCGAGGGACGCCTACATCGAGCGCTTCACCGCGCCCATACGCGAGATGCTTGACGCGGAGGGGCTGCGCTACCACATGAAGGGGCGCACGAAGAGCATACACTCCATCTGGCAAAAGATGAAGAAGCAGCAGTGCGGCTTCGCCGGCGTGTACGACCTCTTCGCCATACGCATCATTCTTGACGCGCCGCTGAAAAAGGAAAAAGAGCAGTGCTGGAAGGTCTTCTCACTCATCACCAACAAGTACGAAAGCAACCTCAAGCGCCTGCGCGACTGGCTCACCGTGCCGAAGAGCAACGGCTACGAAAGCCTGCACATCACCGTGCGCGGCCCCGAGGACAAATGGGTGGAGGTGCAGATACGCACCGAGCGCATGGACGAGATTGCCGAGCACGGACTCGCCGCGCACTGGCGCTACAAGGGCGTGAAAAGCAGCGGCGGGGGGATGGACTCGTGGCTGGCGGGCATACGCACGGCGCTTGAGACAGGCGACGAGGGGATGCTGGCGCACTCGCTCGTGTCAAACCTTCACGAGGAGGACGTGTACGTATTCTCGCCCAAAGGCGACCTCTACCGCCTCCCGGCGCACGCCACCGTGCTGGACTTCGCCTACACCATACACTCCGGTCTTGGCAGCCGCTGCGTGGGCGGACGCATCGGGGGGCGAAACGTACCGATAAGGCAGGAGCTGGAAAGCGGCCAGACGGTGGAGATTGTCACCTCGGCCAACCAGACGCCCAAAATGGAGTGGCTCAACATCGCGCGCTCGTCGCACGCCAAGGCGAAGATACGCGCCGCCGTGCGCGAGCTCACCGCCGGCGAGACCGAACTGGGCAAGGAGACACTGGCGCGGAAGATGAAAAACCGCAAGCTCGACTGGGACGAGAGCCTTGTCAACCAGCTCATAAAGAAGATGGGGTACAAGGAGAGCCACGACTTCTTCCGCGACATAGCCAACGACCGCGCCGACCTCAACCGCACGCTCGACACCTACATCGAGCTGACGCGCCGCGAGCAGGGCACGGCAGAAAGGGCCGCCACGCGCTCGGCGGGCGAGTTCAGCATGGAGAGCGAGGCGGGGCAGAAAGCCAAGGGCGGAGACGACGTGCTGGTGATTGACCGCAACCTCAAGGGCATAGACTTCCAGATGGCGCGGTGCTGCAGCCCGGTGTACGGCGACGATGTCTTCGGCTTCGTCACCGTGAGCGGCGGCATAAAGGTACACCGCACCGACTGCCCCAACGCGCCGGCGCTGCGCTCGCGCTTCGGCTACCGCATCGTGAAGGCACGCTGGGCGGGAAAGGGCAACGGCGCATACCCCATCACGCTGCACGTCATAGGGCAGGACGACCTCGGCATCGTCAACAACATCACGTCCATCATCTCCAAGGAGGAGAACATCATGCTGCGCAGCATCAGCATCGACTCCAACGACGGACTTTTCTCGGGCATTCTCACCGTCCTCGTGGACGACACACAGCGGCTCAACTCGCTCATAAAGAAACTGCGGACGGTTAAAGGCGTGAAAGCCGTATCGCGCAACTGACAAGGGAAGCGAAGGCGGCTCGCACCGCGCACAACCGCCCCACCCGTGGGCGGCGGCGTGAAACCCCGTTTTTGACAAAATGCAAGAAAAAGTGCGAATAATCTGACACTTTGATTTCGCCGGCCGCATTTCGGGCATTTGCATTTGGCGGAAAAATGTATTATCTTTGTACTACAAGATAGGGACATCCCGCGAGGAATGTCCCTTTATTTTTGCCTGTATTGATTTTCAGCCACTTACGAGTCAAAACGCCTGCACTTGGCCCACGGAATACC
>CAVGTC010000064.1:0-15897 GCA_963632255.1 Lachnospiraceae bacterium
GGTATCGGGTCACTGGGGTGCGGCTTGGCCTTCAAAGTACCGCGGCATCTTGTCACCGAAGTGCGGCTTGGCTTCAAAAAGGGTACACCGGACCGCTACAGACCGCCGACACCGTTAAACTTCCTTAAAGTTTTGCTTGTTCTTCCCGCCACCCGTTTTGACATTTTGTCGTTTTTCCGCATCAAAATGTGACACCTCGAAAAAACAGGCAGGTATTCCAAGCGGAAGGCACCGCGTCGCGTCACCGGCACAGGGCACGGCACACGCGATCCTGGAAGTTGCGCCCCGTGGAGGTGTGGCGTATGCCTTGGTTCATTATGGCGAAGCAGAGCGTGTTGCCCGAGGCGGCCGTGCAGTAGCCCGCCAGCGTGCTGACTCCCTCCACCGTACCTGTCTTCGCCCGCACGTTGCCCGCCGCTGCGCTGCCGCGCATACGGCGGCGCAGCGACCCGTCGGCACCGGCTATGGGAAGTGCCGGAAAGAGGTGGCGGTATATTTCCTCATGGCGGTAGGCGTAGCGCAGCACGCGCCCGAGGAGTTCGGGCGTGGCATAATTATACAACGACAGCCCCGAGCCGTCAGCCACCTGGTAATGGGAGGGGTCGAGCCCCACGGCACAGATAAGGGCTTCGACACGCGCAGCGGCCTGCCTGCGCCCCGCCCCCTTGCGTCCAGACTGCGCGGCGAGCTGGTAGAAGAGCGACTCGGCCATGAGGTTGTCACTGTGCTTCAGCATGGGCAACAGCACCTGGTCGACGGTGTGCGTGCGGGTGGCCAGAAGGCGTGCGCCGGCGGGCGTGTCACGCTCCTCCACCGTGCCGTCCCACTCCACGCCCGCCGCACGCAGCGTGCAGCGGAAGTGCTCGGCGAAGGTGTCCTTTCCCTTGAAAAGCAGCGGCGTGAGCGGCGTGAGGTCGTCGTCCCAGCACCAGCCCCAGCCAAGTAGCTTGTCGTCCTTGAAAGAGAGATCGAAGCAAACGGGCGAGCTGACGCGCGTCACGCCCGCCGCCACGAGCGAGTCGGCAAAGGCTCGCAGGTCGTCGCCGTCGAGCAAGGGGTCGAAGCCGCCGCGCACGTAGACGCGCCCGCGAAAAATGGAGTCGGTGTCGCACACCGCGCCGTCAGCGTAAAGGCGCGTGCGGTAGAGGTAGCCGCCGCCAAGGCTGCGCAGGGCGGCCACGGCAGTGAGTAGCTTCTCGTTGGAGGCCGGGCGCATGCACTGCCGCTCGCCGCGGGCGAAAACGAGGGTGTCGGCCGTGAGGTCGTACACATAAATGCCCACCTGCGTGCGCTCGAATATTTCGTTGTCCAGCAAATCCGCCACACGCTGCGGAAGGGGGACGGCAGCAAGCGCGCTGTCGCTGTCGGCGGCAAGGCTGTCCACGCCCGCGCTATCAGCCGGGAGGGGCAGAGCGGCGAGGCTGTCGGGGGAAACGCTGTCACTTTCCGCGAGTCTGTCCCAAACCGAAATGCTGTCCCACGCGGAGGTGCCGGGCGACGGAGCCGCGAGACTGTCCACATGCAGCGTGTCGCACGCGGAAGCGGACGGAGAGCCGGACGCGCCACCGCATACGGCGGACGGGAGGAGGTACAGGAGTATAAGGGGAAGAAGGGAGAACGTATGCTTCATTATATGCGTCAGTCTTTGTGTCCGGCGCGGACGGGAAAAGCGTCGCCGCCCGCCGCGCCGGGGCAAAATTACGAATAATGCGCCGCTCCCGCCGCCGCGCCGCACAAATGGCGGGGCGCACTGCGGGCGGAAAAGAAAAACCAACTATCTTTGCGCAAGATAGATAGCCCGCCGAGAAAGCGGTTTTTCCTGAAACCTTAAACCACCCAGTATGAAGACAGACATAGAGATTGCGCGCGAGACGCAGCTGCTCCCCATCGGGGAAGTGGCCGCAAAGATGGGCATCAGTGCCGATGACATAGAGTGCTACGGCAAGCACGTGGCCAAGCTGCCGCTGCGCCTGATGGAAGGCGGCAAACACGGGAAGCTCATCCTCGTCACCGCCATCACTGCCACACGGGCGGGCATAGGGAAAACGACGGTGAGCATTGGCCTCGCCCTCGGGCTTAACGCCATAGGCAAACGCGCCACGGTGGCCCTGCGCGAGCCTTCGCTCGGCCCGTGCTTCGGCATGAAAGGCGGCGCGGCGGGCGGCGGACACGCGCAGGTGCTGCCGATGGAGAAAATCAATCTGCACTTCACGGGCGACTTCCACGCCATCACCTCGGCGCACAACATGATTGCCGCCCTGCTTGACAACTACCTCTACCAGCACGCCAAGGACGGCTTCGCGCTGAAAGAGATTCTCTGGCGGCGCGTGCTTGACGTGAACGACCGCTCGCTGCGCAACATCGTCACGGGGCTCGGCCCGGCCACCAACGGACTGACGCAGCAGGCGGGCTTTGACATCACGCCGGCCTCGGAGCTGATGGCTATTCTGTGTCTGGCGAGCGACGAGGCCGACCTGCGCCGCCGCATCGAGAACATTCTCCTCGGGTACACCTACGACGGCACGCCCTTCACCGTGCGCGACCTCGGCGTGGCAGGCGCCATCACGGTGCTGCTGCGCGACGCACTCGCGCCCAACCTCGTGCAAACGACGGAAAACACGCCGGCCATAGTGCACGGCGGTCCGTTTGCCAACATAGCCCACGGCTGCAACTCGCTCATCGCCACGAAGACGGCAATCGCACACTCCGACTACACCATCACGGAGGCGGGCTTCGGCGCGGACCTCGGCGCGGAGAAGTTTTACAACATACTCTGCCGCAAGAGCGGTCTGCAACCCGACCTCACGGTGATAGTGGCGACGGCGCAGGGACTGAAGATGCACGGCGGTGTGGACCTTGACAAAATAAAGGAGCCTAACCTCGAGGGACTGCGCAACGGACTGGCTAACCTCGACCGGCACGTACACAACCTGCAGGGCTTCGGGCAGACGGTGGTGGTGGCGTTCAACCGCTTCGCCACGGACACCGACGAGGAGATGGCACTGCTGAAAGAGCACTGCGAGAAGGAACTCGGCGTGGCCTACACCGTCAACAACGCCTTCGCCGAAGGCGGCAAAGGGGCGGTGGACATGGCACGCACCGTGGTGGAGACCATAGAAAAGAAACCCTCCGCGCCCCTGTGCCTCACCTATGCGGACGACGACCCCATAAAGGTGAAGATAGAGAAGGTGTGCAAGGGCATCTACGGCGCGGCGAGCGTCACTTTCGCCAAACCCGCCCTCACGCGCATCAAAAAGGCGGAGGAGCTGGGCATGGGGAGCTTCCCCGTGTGCGTGGCGAAGACGCAGTTCTCTTTCTCCGCCGACGCCAAGCAGTACGGCGCGGCAAGCGGATTCAACATTCTCATAAAGGACGTGGTGCTTAACGCGGGCGCGGAGATGACCGTGGCCATAGCGGGCGACATACTGCGCATGCCGGGACTGCCGCGCGACCCGCAGGCCAACCACATCGACCTTGTGGACGGGGAGATAACCGGACTGAGCTGAGACGCACACCGCACGCCCTTACCTTACACACACAACGTACAAAAACGCTAACACAATACTGCTGATGAAAAGAAAACTTCCCGCACTCGCCCTCGGTCTGGGCCTGTACGCAGCCTGTCCCCTGCACGGATGGGGGCAGAACATCACGGCCGCCAACATCACCAACCAGAGCGACGACGCAAAAGCCGCCGCTATCAACGTGACCCTCACGGGCACGCTCACCACGACGGGCAACTCGGACTTCCGCCAGCTGCGCGACCTCTGCTACCAGCTGGAGAGCCTCACGCTCACTTCCGCCAACTGCACGGAGATACCCAACAACGCGCTACACTCGCGCCACCATCTGAAAAGTGTGAAGCTGCCCTCAAAGCTGCAGACCATCGGCTCGCAGGCCTTCTACTGCTGTGACGCGCTCGCAGGCACACTGACCCTACCCGCCAACATGACGAGCGTGGGGGCATCGGCTTTCTCGCGCTGCGTGGCACTTGAGGGACTCAGCATTCCCACGACAAGCAAAATAACCAACATCGGCTCGTACGCCTTTGCGGGCTGCACGAAGCTGGGCGGCACGGTGACGCTGCCGAAAAACCTGCACACGCTGCGCGACGGCGTTTTCTCGGGCTGCACCTCGCTTGAGGGCGTGGAGCTGCCGGCAAGTCTGCAGGAGGTGGGCGCAAACACCTTCGCCGGCTGCACATCCCTCACGGGGGACATAGCTTTCGACCGCATGGTGACGCGCATCGGGGCTTCGGCCTTCGCGGGCTGCTCCGCGCTTACGGGAGTGTCAATGCCCCGCGCCTTGCAGCAACTTGGCGAGGCGGCTTTCGCGGGCTGCTCGGGCCTTAAAGGCGGAGTGACCATTCCGGCCAGCATCGCGGTCTTCGGCGCAGGGGCTTTTGAAGGCTGCTCGTCGCTGGAGAGCGTCACGCTGCCCGCCACGCTGACGGAGGTGGGCGCGATGACCTTCGCCGGCTGCACAGGGCTGAAAGAAGTGACGCTCTACGCCGAGAACCCGCCCGCCGCACAGGCCACGGCTTTCGCTGGCGTGGACTGTAAGGCTGTGAAACTGCTTGTGCCGGAAGGCAGTGAGGACGAATACGCCAAGGCTGAGGTGTGGAAGGACTTCCAGATTGACAAAATTACGGCAATACACTCCGCCACCGCAACGGGCAAGGTGGAGGCCGAGACCATAGGCAGCCAGCTTTGGGTGCGCCAACTCCCGCAGGGCTCCACCGTGGAGGTGTTCAACGCCAAGGGGCAGCGCGTCGCCGCCACAATGGCCGAGGGCGACACGAGCTTCACGCTCTCCGAGCGCGGCGTGTACATGGTGAAAGCCAACGGCAAGACACTCCGCGTGGTCTACTAAGCCACGCCGGGGGGACGGCAGGTCCGCCCCCGCACGGCACGCACGAAACACACAAGTCACTAACACAAGCAAACAGCACACACGACATGAAAAAGATAACAAGGCTGGCTCTTGCGCTCGCCCTCACCATAGCGGCGGGGCACACGCCCGCCACGGCGCAAAACCTCATACCCGTGCCACTCAAAACCGAGCAGCTGGCACAGCAGCCCCTCGTATGGAGCAACATCGGCAGCATTGAGGCTCCCGCGGAACTGCAAAACGAGAAAGAGCACGTGGAGCGCATCCTCTCCGAGCGTGCGGGACTTTCGCAGCTTGCCAACGGCGGCACGGCGAAAATTACGCTTTCCATTGACAACTCGCTCTCCAACGACGAGGCCTACACCCTCACTCTCAACGCCGACGGCGTGGAGATTGCGGGCAAGACGGCCGCGGGCGTCTTCTACGGCGTGATGACGATGGAGCAGCTGATGATAGACAACACGGCCTCCGCACGCTGCGTGCAGACGGCCGCCATTCACATCGAGGACGCGCCCCGTACGCAGGTGCGCGAAATGATGATTGACCCGGCCCGCATCTTCGTGCCTTACGAGGACTTGAAGAAGGTTGTGCCGGAAATGGCGCGCTACAAGTTCAACAGCATACACCTCCACCTCGTGGACGACCAGGCGTGGCGCATAGAGATTAAGAAGTACCCCGAGCTCATCGCCAAAGGCTCCAGCCGCGTGGGCATGGACGACATGCAGATGCCCATCTCAGGCTACTACACGCAGGAACAGATGAAGGAATTCGTGGAGTACTGCGCCAAATACCACATCATGGTGGTGCCCGAGATAGAGATGCCGGGACACGAGGTGGCGGCCATCCACTGCTTCCCCGAGCTTACCTGCGGCGCGAAGCAGGTGGACATACGCACCACCTGCGGCGTGTCCGACCAGCTGCTCTGCCCAGGCAACGAGTTCACCTATGAGTTCCTCGGCAACGTATTCCGCGAACTGGCGGACATCTTCCCCTGCAATTACATCCACCTCGGCGGCGACGAGGCGGGAACCCCCGCGCTGGACTGCTGGACCACCTGCGACAAGGACAAGGCACTTAAAAAGACGCTCGGCATCACCACCACCGACCGCTCGGAAAACTGGAAGCTGCAGGAGTATATGTTCAACCGCATCATTGACACCCTGCAGACGAAGTACGGCAAAACGCCGATGTTTTGGTACGAGACCGACTTCAAGAACATACAGCCGGGCTGCGTAACCTTCGCCTGGCGGCACGGACTGACGCAGTCGGCCATCAACGCCGCAGTGAGCAACAACGCAAAGATTATGCTCTGCCCCGGCGAGTACTGCTACTTCGACTACCCGATGCGCAGCGGCGACATGCCCGAAAAGAACTGGGGAATGAACATCATCACCCTTGAAGCCGCCTACTCGCTCGACCCGGCGTGGGGCATGGACGAGAGCTTTGAGAAGAACAACCTCTTCGGCGTGGCCTGCCCTCTTTGGAGCGAGTGCATCAACACGCCCGAGCGCATCTTCTACCAGGCTTACCCCCGCGCCCTGGCACTTGCCGAGGCGGGGTGGAGCGCGCAGAAAAACCGCTCGTGGAAAGGTTTCCTCAAACGCCTCAAACCCGTCCTGCTTGACATGCAGCGGCGAGGCGTGACTTTCTCAATGCCCACAGACTACATTGACATCCAATAACACAGCACTTACAGCCATGATACGCAAAATAAGCTTACTACTCACCCTGCTGCTCGCCTGGACGGCGCAGGGCATAGCCGCCGACGGCATAGAAAGCGGCGGACTCTACCGCATCTGCACGGCGGACGGCACGGCCGCGCTCACTAACGGCGGCTCGACGGCAAACGATGTGATATTGAAAATGAAAGCCATCGACAACGCCGAGATGGGACAGGTGTGGGTGCTCACGAAAGGGAGCGACGGCTACTGGCAGATAAAGAGCTCGCTCGGCAACGTGTGCATGGACAACCCCAGCGAGTCGCACGCCAACTGGAGTTACCAGCTGCTGCAGTGGCAGACCTCGGGCGGCAGCAACCAGAAATGGACTTTCGAGGAGGCCGACGGCGACTGCTTCTACATGATTCCCTACGAGAGCACGGACAAGACGAAGAGCTACGGCTACGACGACAACGGCATATTCACCTACCAGGCGAAAGGCGGCGACAACACGCGCGTGAAACTGGTGAAAGCGTCACTCGACCCCGAGCCGCGCGCCAAGGTGACGGGCTACTATGCCATACAGAGCCTGAGCGTCTTCCCCGACTACTGCTACAAGGCCGACGGGAGGTTCCTCTCTTTCCCCGCATCTTCGGCGGCGAAGCTTGAGAACAACTACACCTACGCCAACTCGCGCTTCCTCATCACCACCGACGACGACGGCGTGGCGCACCTCTCCCTGCCGCAGAAAGGGAAGTACGTCTATTACAGCGGGACAGGGCTGAAACTGGCCGACTCATCCGACGACTCGCAGGAAGCCTCGGCGGGCTTTGTCTTCTTTATGAATGAGGATACCCTCGGACTGAACACACTGGTGGCGCTGCAAGCCGGCACCACCGACGCCGACGCACTCACGGAGAGCCTGCCGATGGTAGTGCCGCAAGCGATCGGGACAACTATCACAATCAACAGCCGCTCGCTCGCGAAAGCTTACTGCTTCCGCCTTGTCAAGCTGCCCGCGCAGACTGATGTGGAGGCGCTCTACAAAGCCATAGAGGAGGCCAAGGCCACCCTTGAGAAACTGACCGGCGACGCGGCGACCGCACTGAAGAGCGCGATAGCCACGGCGGAGAACGAACTCAACTACCCGTACCTCACCCCCGAGGACGTGGTCAACGACACCGAGGAGCTTAACACTGCGGTGGAGAAAGCGGCAAAAGAGGGCGGACTCGCCATTGACACCACGCCCACCGGCATAAGCGCGATGCAGAGCCTCAGCGAGGCCGTCACCATCACCACCCAGGGCGGCGTGGTGCGCGTGAACGGCAGCACCGCCGGCTTCTCGCTGCACAACGCGCAGGGGCAGCTGCTCCCCGCAGGGCAGCCCGTCCCCACGGGCGCGTACATCGTCACCCGTGACGGAAAGAGCTACAAGGTGAGCGTGCAGTGACCTCTCCTTCTGCAAACGAAAAGGCGCATTAAGCGAAACCTCGCTTGCCCGTAAGCGGCAACGCGCAACAGACGACACGACACAGCGCGGACGGCATCCGGCGGAAACGCCCTGCCGCCCGCGCTTGTTTTCCCTCCGGCCGACAGACGGCACACCTTATATATAGAACACGCATTTATATATATAGCAGCATACCGCACATCGCGCCGCCCGGCGGGCGCGGAATGCCTATCTTTGCAAAAACAAAAGCGGGGCGGCTTACAGGAAAAGCCATTTCACGCCGCCGCCGCAAACAACGCACACCGATGACAAAGTCAGAGCGCCTGGAAGTGCTGCGCGTCATTCTCGCCGGACGCGCCATGGGAAGCCACGAGGAGATAATGGCGGAAATGGAGCGAAACGGCTGTCCCGTGACGCAAGCTACGCTGTCGCGCGACCTCCGCACACTCAACGCGGCGAAAGTGACGGACAAGGACGGCTACCGCTACGTGCTGCCCGAAAGCCCCAACTACCGCCACAAGGTGGAGCCCAAGCTTGTGCCCGAATACCTACGCAACACGGGCTTCCTTTCCATCGTATTCTCCGGCAACATCGCCGTCATACGCACGAGGGCGGGCTACGCGGCAGGCCTCGCCACGGACATCGACGCGCGTAAACTGCCCTCCATCGCCGGCACCGTGGCGGGCACGGACACCATCCTCGCGGTGCTGGCGGAGGGGGCGACACGGCAGGAGTGCGTGGACGACCTCGCCACCGTCGTGCCCGCCGTCAAGAGCGTGATGCTCTGACACCGCACACCCGCACAGCCGGCGGCAAGCCGGGAGGGACGGAAACAAAGAAATACAGGAACGAAAGGGAATACAGAGGACAGCTTGTCCAGGACAAGGAGAAAGAATGCATTTAAGAGGAACAGATTTAAGGGGAGCAGCCAAAAGCATCGCGGAAAATCCCGCCATAGCCGAAGGGACGGTCTACTCAATGCTGGCGATATGCAGCGTTTCGCACTTCCTCAACGACATGATACAGTCCGTCATCCCCTCCATCTACCCGATAGTGAAAGACAAGTACGGCTTTTCGTTCGCTCAGATAGGCATCATCACCTTTGTCTTTCAGATGACCTCCTCAATACTGCAGCCCCTCACCGGGCTTTACGCCGACAAGCGACCGCGCCCCTACGCCCTTTCCGCCGGGATGTGCCTCACGCTGGCGGGACTGCTGCTGCTTGCATGCGCCGGCACTTTCCCGCTGATGCTTCTGGCGGTAAGCGTGGTGGGTCTCGGCTCCTCGGTTTTCCACCCCACGGCTTCGCGCGTGGTGCAGACGGCTTCGGGCGGACGGAAAAGCCTCGCACAATCCATCTTCCAGGTGGGCGGAAACGCCGGACAGGCGGCGGGTCCGTTACTGGCCGCGCTCATTGTCCTGCGCCATGGGCAGGGCTCCATCTCATGGTTTGCCCTCGCCGCGCTGGCAGCCGCCCTCATAATGTTGAGACTTGGCAAATGGTACAAACTGAGGATGAGACACGCGGCGACACACCCGCGCGGCGATACAGATCCAGCCCCAGTCATCAGCCGGCGGGCAAAACGCGGCGCGCTGCTCATCCTTGTGCTGCTGATGTTTTCAAAATACTTCTACACGGCTTGCGTCACCAACTACTTCACCTTCTTTCTCATAGAGAAATTCGGCGTAAGCGTGCAAGCCTCCCAACTGTGCCTCTTCGTGTTTCTCGCGGCTTTCGCCGCCGGCACGGTGGCGGGTGGCCTCTTTGGCGACCGCTTCGGGCGCAAGTATGTGATATGGTTCTCCATCCTCGGCTCCGCGCCCTTCGCCCTGCTGATGCCTTTCGCCAACCTGCCGCTCACGCTCGTCTGCGCGTTCTTCGCGGGACTCGTCATCGCCTCGGCGTTCTCGTCCATCGTGGTTTACGCCACAAACCTGACACCCGGCAGGGAAGGGATGATAGCCGGCGTGTTTTTCGGACTGATGTTCGGGTTGGGCGGACTTGGCTCGGCTTTCTTCGGATGGCTTGCCGACATCACCAGCGTCGGCTTCATCTTCAAGGTGAGCGCGTTTCTGCCACTGCTCGGTGTCATCGCGGCTTTCCTGCCCGACACGCGCAAGATTAACGGCAAAGCGTGAAAGCAATAACAAAGGGAATGGAAACGAAAGAAACGGCGGTTGTCCGCGTAAAACACTACGACTCCCCTTGCGGCAAGATAATTCTGGCTGCGACCGCCGGCGGCGAACTCTGCCTCTGCGACTGGGCGGGGCAGCCCTGCGCGGCACGCAACCTGCGCCGGCTTGCGCGGCTTTTCCATTTGGAAACGGAGGTGTCCGCCATCACCTCCGACACACTCGACAAGGCGGAAAAACAATTGGACGAGTACTTCGCCGGCAGGCGCAAGAATTTTGACCTCCCGCTGCGCCCTACCGGCACCGCTTTCCAAAAGAAAGTGTGGGACGCGCTGCTTGAAATACCTTACGGCGAGACGCGTCCGTATATAGGAATCGCCCGGCGGGTAGGCAACGGGAAAGGCGTGCGTGCCGTGGCGCAAGCCATCGGGGCAAACGGCCTTTGCCTCTTCATACCCTGCCACCGCGTCATAGGGGCGGACGGAACGCTTACGGGCTTTGCCGGCGGCCTGGCGGCAAAGAAGTTTCTACTGGAGATGGAAAAACGCACCGCCGCCACGAGGTGACACAAACTCACAGCACCCCGCCGTCACCCGCTGCGCCGCAAAGCATTTCCGCATCCCCGCCCGCGTCCGCAACACACGCGTCCGCAACATCCGAAAGTCCGCCCCCACTCTTCTTAGCCCCCTCTTTCAGCGCGTCAAAGGCGGCAAACTGTGCCGCTCGTTCCTCTATGGGCATCGGGCGGTGACGGTGCGAGACGTGGTGCGGCAGGTCTATTATGTCATCGTAGGTGTCCGTCATGCCTTGTGTCCCCCTATCTGGTTGTTGCGCGCTATGGCCGTCGCCTCCTCCGCGAAGTCAAGCCCGCGCAGCAGCGCGTTTTTCCCGTAAGTGTTCTTAATATTGAGTATGGCATCCTGCAGCCGCCGCTCTTTCTCCCCCGCCGCTTCCCGCGCACGCATTTCCCTGAGGTCGGCCTCGTTGTCACGGAAAAGGTCAAGCTGCACCACCGTCCGCGCCGCCGATGAGGCGGCGGGGCGCAGGTTGCCCGCCGCGATGTTGAGCCGGCGTATCGTCAGTCCCGGCTGGGTGATGCGGCAGAAAAGAGCGTCGGCGGCAAGCACAATCTCCCTCACCGAAGCCGTGTGCGTGGCGAGCCGCACGCTTCCGTGCGCCGGACGGGGCACCACACGCCCGTACCAATCCCGCGCCGTGCGCCCGCCCGCCGCCGCAGCCGACTCTCGGTCGTACCCCACATATACGGAAAGCGTGTCTGTCACCATCTTCTTGCTGAATATGTCAAGCGCGACAGCCTCAGCCATCTCTTTCACCACCACGCGTGCCATCTCCTTTGTGTACGGCTTTTGCAGCACCTGCCCGCTGCTCACCGAGCGCGTGCGCGGGCGGTAGGCCTTGATGTGCGCTATGGTGCAGGGCTCCCAGCCCCAGGCGTGGTCGATAAGCAACTCGGCGTTCACTCCGAAAAGCTCGTAAAGCGCCTCATCGTTGCGCACGGACTGACGGGCGATGTCCCCCATTGTGTACATGCCGTACGCCGCCAGCCTCCGCATGGTGGCACGCCCCACGCGCCAGAAGTCCGTCAGCGGCGTGTGCGCCCACAGCTTGCGGCGGTAGGAGGCCTCGTCAAGCTCGGCAATGCGCACGCCGTCCCCGTCGGGCGGCATATGCTTCGCCACGATGTCCATCGCCACCTTGCAGAGGTAAAGGTTGGTCCCGATGCCCGCCGTGGCCGTCACCCCCGTGGCAGACAGCACGTCCCTTATCATACGCACCGCCAGCTCATGCGCCGTCACGCGGTAAGTGGCGAGGTAAGGAGTCACGTCAATGAAGACCTCGTCAATGGAGTAGCGGTGTACGTCCTCGGGAGCCACGTGACGCAGAAACACGTTGTACACGCGCTGGCTGTACTCCTTGTAAAGAGCCATGCGCGGGGCGGCCACCACATAGTCCACCGCCTTTTCCGGGCAGCGTGCCAGCTCCCCGGCCGACACCGACCGCCCCTCCTGCCGCCCAGCCGCCGCACGCCGCGCCGCGTTGACGGCACGCACGCGCTCCACCACCTCGAAAAGCCGCGGCCGTCCCGGCACGCCGAGCGCCTTGAGCGAGGGAGTGACGGCAAGGCATATCGTCTTCTCCGTACGGCTCTCGTCGGCCACTACAAGGTGGGTGGAAAGCGGCGGAAGACCGCGCTCCACGCACTCCACCGAGGCGAAGAACGACTTCATGTCTATGGCTATGTACGAGCGGGCTGTCTGTGTCATCACTGCGTCTCCCCGCACGCGGAAAAGGCCGTGCGGAATTTGTTGCAAAGTTAGGCGAAACGCGCGGGAAACCATGTCCGCATATCCCCTACTCTGCCCGTCCGTCTGCCGCAATGGCGGCAAGCAGTGAGGCGCAGGCATCCTCCAACAGTTCCACCACGAGGCGGAAATCCCTTTCGCCGCCATAGTACGGGTCGGGGATGCTTGCATGGTCCGGGTGGGCGGTGAGGTAGTCCGCCATAGGCACTATTTCCGCCCTTGCCTCCACACCCGCCGCGCGGGCAAGGCGGGAAAGCCCCTCAATATTTTTCGCGTCCATCCCCACGATGAGGTCAAAGCGCGAGAAATCCGCCGCACGCACGGGGCGCGAGCGGTGTGTGAGGCGGTAGCCGCGCTCTAGCGCGTAGCGGCGCATGCGCCCGTCGGGCAGCTCGCCTTCGTGGTAGTCTATAAGTCCGGCGGAGTCGGCCTCCACACTCTGCGAAAGCCCCGCCCTGCCGGCAAGTGTGCGGAATATCTCCTCCGCCGTGCAGCTGCGGCAGATGTTGCCGAGGCACACAAACAATACACGATACATCCCTGTACTTCGTTGGTTATTTGGTTTTGCGTGAAAGAGGGTCCGGAAAGGCCCCGCGTCACCGCAAGGCCATTCCCGGACCCTCCCCTGTGCGCCACGCCGCCGTGCGGGCGGGCGCGGACTTAAAATGGCGTCTTGGCACGCCGGTGGCTTAGTACACCACCTTGAAGCTGCGCTTGCCGGCCTTCACGATGTACGAGCCGCGCGGCTGCGCGGCGATGGAAAGCGTGAGGCCGTCCGCCGGGGCGGCGGCGCAGGCCGAAGCCACGCAGTGGCCGCCGAGGTCGTACACCGCCACGGGCGTGCCCGCCGCGATGGCGCCCTCACAGCGCACCTCGCCCGACGCGGTGGCGTACACGCGCAGGCTGCCCGCGCCGGCCGCGGCCGTCTCCACGCCGCTGGGCGTGTAGTTGAGCGGACTGAGGCGCACCTTGTTGGTGTAAGTGCCGCTGGAGGGGCACTTGTACTTGTCAAGCACACCCGTGTTCTGCCCGCAGCTGGCGTTGCCCAGTCCGCGCTGCATGTAGTCGAGGTGCAGGTAAGTGTACTTCTGCGAGCCGAGCTCCCACACGTGCATCGTCTTCGCCATTTCCTGGTCGTCGTACGGCAGCAGCTGGAAGTCCACCTTGCCCTCCGTCGTGACGCGTATGCCGTCGCTTGTGCCCTCCTTGTAGAGGACAAGCTCGCGCAGGTCGAGGCGGTTGCCCGAGGTCTCCGCACGCGAGAGCGGCTCGTACATGTCCGCCACGCTCGAGGTGTAGCGTCCGAGGAAAGCGGAGTTCTGGCGGTCGATGTAGTTGTCCCACGGGCCGCGGGCGTAATACTCCGCCGCGTCAAAGTCCGCCGGCAGCGTAAGCAGCGTGCCTATGCGGCGCAGGTCGGACGAGGAGGGGGCGTAGGTTGTGCTGAGGTCAATCGTCCCGTCCGGGTAGAAGGTGTACTCGTACGTCGTGGTGCAGTACGAGCCGGCGGTCTTCGTGGTGAGGCTCACCGTGCCGTCGTCGTTGGCCGTCGGGCCGGAGACGAGGGAGGGCGTGCTCTTGTCGCTCTGGTAGTTGTCCGTGGTGTTGTACGCCGTGTTGTCGTTCTCCACCCAGCGGTAGTTGGAGAAAGCGGGGCCGCCGGCGCTCGCGATGAGGCTTGTGCCGTCAACCTCCCACTTGGTGAGCAGTCCGTTGGTGCGCACCACAAAGGTGGCCTTGTCGTTGGATATCTGCGTATTGCCGCTGCTGAGCTTCCGCAGCGTCAGCGCGTCGCCCTCGGCGGCGAGCGCGGGGAGTTTGTCCGTGCGCTCCTGCAGCACAAGCTGCGTCTGCGCCACGGGGTATCCGCCCTCGGCCCAGCTGTTGTCCTCCTTAAGGCAGAGGCTCACATTGAGACAGTACTCCTTCCCCTCCTCCAGCGTGGTGGTGTAGGGAATCTCGACAATTTGCTGCGAGCCGGGCTTCACTGCGGGCATCGCCGTGGTGCTTTCCTCCACCTCCTCGCCGTCGCAAAGCACGGTGTACTTAAGGCTGAAGGCGTTGAGGTTGGTGAAGTCGTAGGCGTTGGCGATGGTGAGGCGCTTCTGCGAAGCGTACCACGTGCCGAACTTGACGTACTGGTACACCTGCTTCACGTCGGCCAGCTTCGCGCTCCATGCGCGCGTGGCGGGGATGAGTCCGTTGTTCACGAAGTTGCCCTGGTGCGGCGCCTCGTTGAAGTCGTAGCCCGAGAGGAAGTAAGGGAAGCCGTTTTTCACGAGGCTGCCCTCCTTGATGGCGGAGGCTGGGTAGATGGACTGGTCCACCCAGTCCCATATGCAGCCGCCGATGCCGTAGGTGCTGCCCTCCATGATGTCCCAGTAGTCTTTGAGGTTGCCCACGGCGTTGCCCATGGCGTGGGCGTACTCGCAGGCGAAGTAAGGCTGGCGCGAGCTGTTGTAGTTGGCCGCGCTCTCCATGGAGGACGTGTTGGGGTACATCACGCTGTAAAGGTCGGTGTAGCTTGCGCCGCCGCGCGTGGCTCCCTCGTAGTGTACGAGGCGGTCGGGGTCAAGCTCCTTCACGCGGTCGTAGGCCGCCTGGAGGTTGCTGCCCGTGCCGCTCTCGTTGCCAAGGCTCCAGAAGATGACGGAGGGGTGGTTGCGGTCGCGCAGCACCATGCGCTCCTCACGGTCAACGATGGCCGTCTTCCACGAGTCGGTGCGGCAGATGGTGTTGCCGTCCTCCCAGTTTTTGTGGCACTCCATGTCGGCCTCGTCCATCACGTAAAGGCCGTAATAGTCAAACATGGCGTACATCTTGGCCTGGCGCGGGTAGTGCGAGGTGCGGAAGGTGTTCATGTTGGCCTGCTTCATCATCGTCACGTCGCGCAGCATCGTGGCCACGTCTACCGAGCGGCCGTGTACGGGGTGCGTGTCCTGCACGTTGGCTCCCTTGAAGTACACCTGCTGCCCGTTGACGTACACGCGTCCCTGCTTTATCTGGGTGTCGCGGAAGCCGTACTTCGTGGCGAAAGCCATCTCCTCGGCGCCGCCGTCGCCCAGCTGCGCCACCTCAACGGTGTAGAGGTTGGGCGTCTCCGCCGTCCAGGCCTGCAGCCCGGTGAGTCCCGCAAACTGCACCTCGCCCGTGGCCAGCGTGTCGCCGGCTGCGAAAGCTATCTCACACTCTTTCTCGCCCACAAGCGTGCCGTCGGGCGCAAGGAGGCGCACTTTCACCGTCTTGGCGAACGCCTGCCCGGAGGGGTTGCCCGCCATCTCCAGCGCCACCGTCATGTCGCCGGCCGTGTAGCCGCTCGCCGAGGTGAGCGAGGAGGTGATGTAATGGTCGCGCACGTAGGTCACGGGGGTGGCGTAGAGGTACACGTCGCGGTGTATGCCGCTCATGTGCCACATGTCCTGCCCCTCGAGGTAGGAGCCGT
>CAVGTC010000065.1:0-15647 GCA_963632255.1 Lachnospiraceae bacterium
CTTCAAAGTACCGCGGCATCTTGTCACCGAAGTGCGGCTTGGCTTCAAAAAGGGTGCACCGGGCCGCTACAGGCCGCCGACACCGTTAAACTTTCCTAAAAGTTGGTCTCCCTTCGCGGCGGCGCGTTTTGACACTTTGCGCGGTTTTTGCGCAAAAAAGTGTCATTCTGATTTTTCGCGGTTCACCGCGCGGTACTCTGCCCAAGGGCGCGGCACATCCGCCTCCACACATTTCAACCCGGTGGCGGCGTGCCGGAAAATAATGGTCCGCGACCGCCCTTCCGTGCTACCCGTTTCCCCTACTCCATGCGCCCCAGCCGCTCATGCACGCCGTCAAGGTAGGCGCGCCAGAGCCGGCTTATGTCCCGCCACTCATAGGCTCGCGAGAAAGGGATGGTGGCAAACGCCGTGAAAATGTAGCCCAAGACGCAAAGCAATCCGCGCCCGTAGCGCACGGCGATGTTCCGCCCGTAATGGTGGTTGAGATAAGTGGAGTTGCGCACCTGGTAAAAACGCTTCCACTTTTTCTTGCGGTTGCGCTCCGCCCACGTGTCGTCGCAGAAAAACTTCTGCTTGTCCATCAGCGCGTCGGGCACATAAAGCAAGCGGTAGCCCGCGCGGTGGAGGCGCAGGCAATAGTCGGTGTCGTCGCAGAAGATGAAGAGGTCGCGGTTGGGGAGGCCAATCTCCCTTATGGCGGCGGCACGGATGAGCGGTCCCTCAAAAGCAGTCCCTGCTATCGGCGTGGGCGCGGAGGGCGGCACGGGGAGCTTGCGCAGCTTACCGGCGTAAAGCGAGCGGAAAGGATGGCTGAGGTCATACGAAGTGAAGTCGTTGGTGAAGACCTCTCCCTCCACCAGCCGGCGCGGCGCAACAAGCGCCACCTGCGCGTCGGCTGTGTGGGGAAGCATCCGCTCCAGGCAGTCGGGGCGGGGAAAAACATCGTCGTCCATGCACCACACCCAGTCCGCCCCCTCGCGGCACGCCTCGGCTATGCCCGTGTGAAAGCCGCCCGAGCCACCCGTGTTTTCCTGATGAACCACACGCAGGCGGCCGTCCGCCTCGCCGTCAAGCCACTCGCGCGTGCCGTCAGTACTGCCGTTGTCCACCACGATGATGCGCCCCACGGGAGCGTTGTCCCTCAGGCATGCTATGTTGCGCTGCAAAAGCTGCAGCCGGTTGTGGGTAACCACCACTGCCGTAACCATATATTCTGGCTTAAGGTGGGTCCTATAAATTCCCACCGTAATAACATTAAACTATGGGTTACGTTTTGCCATCTTACGGTCTCTTTTCGGTTCAATTCGTCTGTTCGTTCAGTCGTATAGCCCGCTATACTCCTTCACTCGCAGAAAAAATGCCCCCGAAAATAGTCTCGTAACATGACAAAGCCAATTTATAGAACCCACCTTAAATAACCGGGAAAAGGCAAACACTTATTTGCCGCATCCCTGAATCAGAACTCGCCCTCCACCTGTCCTGACTGCGTGCTGCGGTACTTGCGCATCAGGCGGTAACACTCACCGGCATCGAAGCCGCGGGCGGCGGCATAGGCTTCCGCCATCACGCGGTGCATGTGCGCCGTGGCGGGCAGGCGCTCGAAGTTTTTGCACCCCGCCCGCATCCCTATCCGCCCCACCGCCATACGGTTGAGGTCGACAATCTCTATCCGCACACTGCCGTCCGCACGCTGCCCGAAAAGGATGTTGGCGCGGCCGTAATCCTTGTGCGCCATCCCGTTGTCGTGCAGCACGGCCGTCACACGCCCTATCTCGCGAAGCACGTCGTCGGCATAGGGGAACGAGCGTCCGAAGAGTTCCTCATAGCGGTGAGGGCAGACGGAGACAAGCGTGACGAAATAACTGTCGCCGAAGGCAAGTCCGCGACGAAAGTTGGCGTACCCCACCGGCGCGGGCGTTCCCACTCCCACCGCAAGGTAGCGGAGGGCGTTCCGGTAGGCGCGCTTTGCCTTTGAGGGACGCAGCAAGCCGTACACCCAACGGTTGACGACATTGGGGCGGCGGAAGCGCTTCACCACATAGTCCGTCCCCCCATGGGAGAGGACGCGCAGCTGGTTGCGCCCGTCGTGTATGACGCGCCCCTCGCCGCGTGCGAAACGCGCGGGCAGGGAGAGCATGAAGTCGCGCAGCCCTTCATATCCGGGATGGAGGACAAGCGTGCGGTGGTTGTATATACTCATTTTTTGTGTATTCTTCTGACAAAAACGGAGAGGGACGGGATGCGTACGCGGACTCCACTACTCGCCCAGAGGCCGGTAGTAGCGCATCGGGACATTCTTCCCGCCAAAGATGGCCACCCACTCGCGCAGCAGGCGGTCGGGGTGAAACGGCACTTCCTCGTAGAAAGGTGTGCGGAGGGTGTTGCAGCACCACACGCGGCGTTCGCGCCACGGCCGGAAGAGCTTGTACTGCGGGCAGTCGCGTGCCATTGCGGCGTAGGTGAGCGGCGCGGCAGCGGCGTACTTCACAAGCCACACATCGGCGTTTGAGGTCTTGGCATACACCGTTTCCATGTCAAGGGCGAGACTGCCGCTCTCGCGTGTGCCGCTCCACGGGTATGACGCCCCGGCGTCGGCAAGCAGCCGCCCCATTGTGCTGGCTCCCGCTGGCTGGTACCACACGGCGGAGGTTTTGAGGTCGCAAAGCACGACAGGCGCTTTCCCGCCGCGCCGTGCGGCGGACGCTTCGCGCTTCGCCGCGTCGTAGGCGCGTTCCACCTCAGTAAAGAGAGAGTCGGCGCGTCCCGCGCAACCGAAGAGACGGCCGTAGAAGCGCATCCACTCGGCACGCCCCAGCGGGGAAGTCTCAAGGTAGTCGGCACACTGCACAAGCGGCACGCCAAGCGTCCCCAACGCGCCGGCGCCGCTGTTTTGCATCGGCGAGACGAGTATGGCGTCGGCGTTTGCAGCACGCAGCCGCTCGATGTCGGGGCGGTAGGCGCTGCCGAGGGACGGCAACGCGCCGCTCGCCACCTTCGCGCGGAGCGCGGGGGAGACGATATACTCGGCGTCGGTGACTCCGACCACGCGCGGCAGCGTGCCAAGTTCGTCAAGCAGCGCGGCGTGTACGGCAGTGGTCACCACCGCCCTTTGCAGCGGGACGCGCAGCACGGTGCCGGCGGGACGGCGCGAAGGGACAGACCGTCCGCGCTCCACCAGCACATAGGCGGCGAGCAGGGCGGACGAGTCCCGGCTCCATGGGTCGCGCACCGTCACACTGGTGAAGCTGTCCGACTCCTCCATACGCAACAGGGCGGCGTGGCGCAGGGATATCCCGCTCGCGCCAAATGCGCCGCGCGTTCCGTCACCGGTGCTTTTCCGTCCGCCGCAGGCGCACAACAGCACAAACACCATGACTACCGACGACAAAAGGCAAGCCCCCCGCAAAAGGGACTTGCCTGTCTGTATGCCGAAAGGGCGTTTGCTTCGTTTGTCTTCCATAGGGGGAAATGCTTGCCACCGCGTGCTATCAGGTGCCACGGCGTGCGGCGCAAGACCGGCCGCTATACGGTTATCTCGCCACAGATGCTTGTGTTCATCAGTCGGGTCAGTTCCTCGCCCGAGTAGCCGTGCCCGAGGAGGAACATCAGCTTTGCCAGCATGCACTCCACGGTGCTGTCGTACCCGTTCACCACCCCCGCCTGCAGCAGCTGCCGTCCGGTTTCGTAGCGGCGCATCTCCACCGTGCCCTTGTAGCACTGGGTGATGTTTACCACCAACACGCCGCGCTCCACCAACCGCCGAATGCTGTCGACAAGCCACGGCTTCTGCGGGGCGTTTCCCGCTCCGTAGGTTTTCAGTATCACGGCTTTCAGCCCCGGGGCGGAAAGGCAGGCGTCCACCACCTCACGCCGTATGCCCGGGAAAAGCGTGAGTATCATCACGTTGGTGTCGAGCAGGAAATGGGGCGTGAACCTCGCGCCGGGGGCGGGTCGGCGGATGAGGTGGGTCTCGTACTTGATGTGTATGCCGGCGTGGGCGAGGGAGGGTAGGTTGAAACTGCGGAAGGCGCTGAAGCCCTCGGCGTTGGTCTTTGTGGTGCGGTTGCCGCGCATCAGGCGGCTCTCAAAGAAGATGCACACCTCTGGCACCATAGGTCGTCCGCATGCGTCGCGCGCGGCGGCTATCTCTATGCTGGTAAGCAGATTTTCCTTTCCGTCCGTGCGCAACTGTCCGATGGGAAGCTGCGAGCCGGTTATCACGACGGGCTTTCCCACGTTTTCAAGCAGGAAGCTGAGGGCGGACGCCGTGTAAGCCATCGTGTCCGTGCCATGCAGCAGGACGAAGCCGTCATAGCGGTCGTAGTGGTCGGCTATGATGCGCGTCATCTTTATCCAGTAGCGCGGCTCCATGTCACTGGAGTCGATGGGAGGGTTGAAAGTGAGCGCGTCGATGTGGTAGTTGAAGCGTTTCAGTTCGGGCACGTAATGGCGGAACTGCTCAAAGTCAAAGTTTTCAAGCGCACCAGTCTCGGGATTCTCTATCATGCCGATAGTGCCGCCGGTGTATATGATGAGTATGTTGGGAATGTGCGGTTGCTCCATAAGGCAGGCGTCTCTTATGGCGTGGTACAAAGCGGCGCGCGGCGGGTATTCGCCCCGCGCCCTGTGTGCTCTCTCACCGTCCGGCACGCGCTCCGCGCCCCGGGCACGGCAGACCAGGCTGCCGCCTGCGGGAAGCCTCAGCCTCTCGGCCGCCCCCGCTTATCTGCCGAAACGTCGTCGGAGTTTCTGGAGGAGGTTCTTCTTTCTTTTCCTATTCTGCTGTGCATCAAGACCGTAACCGTAACCATAACCGTAGCCGCACCCGCCGCCGTAGCGCGACAGCTTCACGTCGGCATCGTTTATCACTGTGCAGATGTGGCTTACGCGCTTCTCCTGATACATGCGCTCCAACTTCGGGAGGAAGTCGCGCCGCTCGCGTCCCGCACGGATAACAAAGAGCGTGAGGTCGGCCATTCGGTCCACAATACTGGCGTCAGCAATAGAAAAGTAGGGCGTGCTGTCCACTATCACATAGTCGTAAAGCCCGCGCAGCTCGGAGAAAAGTTTCTCAAGGCGCGGCGACATAAGCAGCTCAGTGGGGTTGGGCGGCTGCGGACCGGCGGGAAGCAAGTCAACACCCTTTGTGAGTCCGTCTTTCCGTATAAGACTGGCGACGCTTTCCATATCGCTCACGATGTAGGAGGTGAGTCCGTACCCGTCTGCGAAGCGCTTGCTGAGCGTGCGCTTGCGTATGTCGCCGTCCACTATCACCACCTTGTGCCCCGCCATGGCAAGTATCACCGCCATGTTGCGCGCCACGAAGCTCTTGCCCTGTCCCGGCGTGGAACTCGTCGTAAGCAGCACCTTCGGCGCCCCGGGGATGAACCCCAGCGAGAAACGCAGTATGCGGAAAGCCTCGACAAGCGGAGCGTCCGAGTGCATACCTGTGATGATTTTGCCGGGCACGTGCTCGGACATGCGGGGTATTTCGCCCAATATGGTCATCGTGGTGTGCGTCTCAAGGTCGTGCCGTCCGTGTACGGTGACATCGGAAAGTATGACAATCCATATCACCAGCGACGGGATGGCTATGCCAATAGCAAGCGCCGCAAGCATAATGATGGTGCCGCGCGGCGCTACGGGGGAACTACCGCCCATCGGTCCTTCTATCAGACGCACGTTGGCCTCGTTGATGGCCTGCTGCAGCGCCACCTCCTCCCGCTTGTTGAGCAGGTAGGTATAAAGTGCCTCCTTGAGCGACTGCTGACGCTGTATGTCAAGTCCGCTCTTCTCCTGGTCGGGGGCGGTGCTGACGCGCCCCGTAAGCTGCGCCTCGTTGGTCCGCGCGTCACCCGCCCGCAGCTGCAGCGTCTTAATGTACGAGTGCAGGGACGAGTTGATGGTGGCACGCATTTGCTGAAGCTGACGGTCGAGGTCGCGCACGACGGCCTGCGACTCGCTGGAGTTGGCGGCAAGCGTGTTGCGCTTGTTCATCGTCTCGTTGTACACCGCCACCTGTTGTGTGAAAGTGGCGTCACCTATGTTGAGCGCGGGGATGAGGTCGTGGCTGTTGGCGTTGTCGGCGATGTACTCGCCTATGAACTGCGCCACACGCAGCTGGGTCTCCATCTGCAGACTCTGCTGCCGCGCCTCGGCCGTCTGGCTTATCACTGCGGCGGAGGTCTTGTCGAAGTCGAGCAGCTGGTTGCGCTTCTTGAATGCGGCAAGCTGGTCTTCCACCTTGCTGAGCTCGGAGCCTATGAGGGCGATGCGGTCTTCTATGAAACGCGCAGTGCTTTCGGCCACGCGGTTCTTGTTCTCCACCACGTCTTCCTTGTAGCTGTCATACAGCACGGAGAGTATGTCCTCGGCACGCTTGGCGGAAATGTCACGGCAGGTAAGCACGATGAGCGAACTTTCCTTGTCGTACTCGGACGCGGACAACTCGCCGCAGTAGCGCACGGTGGCGGCCTTGCGCGTCATTCGCGTCACCTTCACCGGTTCGTCCGCCTGCCATTTCGCGAAACCGGGACCGCGCACCACGCAGAGTCGTCCGGCCGGGGTGTTGGCCACCTCTCCCAGGCGCACATCGGCATCGGGCAGTTTGTTGCCAAAGGCGTCACGCATCTCGGTAAGGCGCACGCCGCCCTCCCCAGTACGTTGTGCCGTGAAAGCCACCGCGCCCTTTCCGACGGGCTGCTGGAAGAGTACCTCAAAGGGGCGTTCGCCCCCGTACAATGCCACCTCGTGCATACGCTCACTACGGGTGTACTCCACCTCAAGGTGCAACTTCTCCACCACGCGCCCCATAAGCCGCTGCGAGGAAAGGATGAATATCTCGTTTTTTAGGTTGTCACCCACACTCACGCCGTTGAGTTCAAGGAGGCTGTTCATATTGCCGCGCCGCGACACGCGCTTGCCGGAGAAGCCGGAGGACGAGCCGTCGGAGTCCTCTATCAGTATGACGGCTTGCCGCTGAAAGACGCGCTGCTGCTTCTGAAGATAGAGCCACCCACCGGCAAGGCACACCACTATGGAAAGCAAGAACCACTTCCAATTGTTGACAAACTGGCGGTAACAAAACCGCAGCAGCGGTATGAGCTGTGTCTCATCCCCGTTTCCGTTTGTTCTGTCTATATCGTTTTGAATCAGCGTCGGTGACATATGGTTGTGTTTCTCTTTCTTAATCATAAGCTCCGCCATACCGGGGCGGGGTCAATATGCGTTTGCGCCGCCGCACGCAGACACGCGAAAATGGCTGCGGCGCATAGTCAGGTGGCAAAGATACCACAAAAAGGGGAATAAGCCCAATTTGACCGCACCGCGCCACTAAAACGCGCGGCAAAGGCGGGGGAGGCGCACGCGTAATGCCCGCCTTGCAGTATCTTTGCGGCAGAAAAACAAGAAAAAAGATGTCCGCAAAAACTGCCACCCCCGCCGAGTGCGTCGGGATAGTATACCCCTCGCCCGTCTTCGGTCCCGTGCACAGCCGGCGGCTGGGCGTTTCGCTCGGCGTAAACCTTATGCCCGCCGACGGGAAACTCTGCACTTTCGACTGCCTTTACTGCGAATGCGGCTTCAACGCGGCGCACCGCCCCACCCTACCGCGCCCCACGCGCGGGGAGGTGGCGGAGGCACTGGAGAAACGGCTGCAGAGTATGGCGGCAGAGGGTACTCCGCCGGACGTGCTGACCTTTGCAGGGAACGGCGAGCCGACGGCGCACCCGGACTTCCCCGACATCATTGACGACACGCTGCGCCTGCGCGACAAGTATTTCCCAAAAGCGAAAGTGAGCGTGCTGAGCAACGCGACTTTCTGCATGCGACCGTCCGTGCGCGAGGCACTCAAACGCGTGGACAACAACATTCTGAAACTTGACACCGTTTCGCCGGAATACATCCGCGCGGTGGATCGTCCCGCAGGGAGATACAACGTGGAGGAGGTGATTGCGGCGATGAAGGCTTTCAATGGCCATGTCACGATACAGACACTCTTCATGAAAGGCGAACACAACGGGCTGAGCGTAGACAACACGGGAGCCGCGTACGTGCTACCATGGTTGGAAGCGGTGAAGAGCATACGCCCACAGCTTGTCATGGTGTACACCATCGACCGCACCACGCCTGCCAGCGGACTTGAGAAAGCCTCTCCCGCCGAGCTTGACCGCATCGCCACGCTGCTGCGGGCAGAGGGCATCGCAGTGGAAACGGCGTACTGACAAACTGAAGGGCGGGGACGTAAATATGCACACACCAAATCACCTCAGGCACGGCAAAATGCTGATAGCCCTCAGCGGCGGGGCGGACTCCGTTGCGCTTCTTCTTATGATGAGGGAGCGCGGAGAGAACGTGCAGGCCGCCGCGCACTGCAACTTCGGACTGCGCGGAACGGAAAGCGACCGCGACGAGGCTTTCGTACGCCAGTTCTGCAAAGAACAGGGGGTGCGGCTCTTCGTGCGCACTTTTGACACGCGCGGCGAGGCGCAGCGCACGGGCGAGAGCATAGAGATGGCCGCACGCCGCCTGCGCTACGCGTGGTTTGACGACCTGTGCCGCGAACACGGCTTTGACTGCGTGGCTGTGGCACATCACCAGGACGACAACGCGGAAACACTGCTGCTCAACCTCACCCGGGGTACGGGACTGAGGGGGCTGACCGGCATGGACGGAAGCGGGGAAAGGGGCGAAAACGGAGAACACGGCGTGCGCATCGTACGGCCGCTGCTGGATTTCACACGGGCGGAGCTGCGTTCCTTCCTCGCGCGGAAAGGGCAGGACTTTGTGACAGACAGCACCAACACCGACACACAATACAAGCGCAACTTCGTGCGGCACGAGGTGCTGCCGCTTCTCGCGCGGCTCAACCCATCCATCCTGCGCACACTAAATGACACGGCACGCCGCCTCTGCGAGGCGGAAGCAGTGTACGACTATGCCCTCGCCGCACTGCGTGCCAAGATATGCACACCCTACCGTAAAGGCGGGGTGCGCATTGACCTTTCCGCCCTCGCCGGAAGTCCGTCGCCCGCCACACTGCTGCACGAGTGGCTCACGCCCTACGGCTTCACCGCCGCGCAGTGCGGGGACGTGCTGACGATGCGGACTGGCGGAATAGCCGAGGCGGGGAACAACTTGCTCACGCGCACAACGGACGCGCTGCTTGTGGCGGCACGCCCCGTGCCGCTTGCGGAAACCCCGTTCCCCGCCGCCAGCGCGCAGAGTGCAACACTAGCACTCCCCGCGCAAGGTGTGGCGCTGGATGTGAGCAACGTGCCTTTCACATCGTTTGGCGCATTGCCCCGTGAGGCTTTCTACGCTGCACTTGACACCGACACGCTGCATGGTGTCCTGCGCGTGCGCTCCGTGCGGGAGGGGGACAGATTCACGCCATTCGGAATGAAAGGGTCGCAACTCGTGAGCGACTACCTCACCGCACGCCACCGCTCGCGCATAGACAAGCTCGCCGCGCTTGCTGTGACCGACGACAAGGGCATAGTGTGGCTTGTGGGCGAACGCCCCGCCGCACGCTGCGCCGCCACCCAAGGCACACGCACACTCACCCTGCTTTCCGTACATCCGTTATAAGCAAAAACGCACCGTCGAAGGCGGCATCCCCTGTATGTTGGGAAAGCCGCCGGACGCGTCCCTTTTATATCCAACAGTCCCCGCTCTACACCTTATTATATATATGTATACGGTCATGAAACGTTTTTCCCTCCACCCAAATTTCCTTACTGCCGCGCTTGTCCTCGCCGCACTTTTCGTGTCCTCGTGCGGTGACGACCGCAGCGGCGAACAGCCTTTCGCCCCAACAGTGAAAAGCGTGGGGGCGGAAACACTGGGTGACTCCGTCCGTCTCACAGGCTTAGTTACGGCCTCGCCCAACAGCTCGCTCACGCAGTGCGGCTTCGCCTACGGCAATGACACATTGCGCCTTGAAAAGGCCGCCAATGCCGCCACCAGCGCTTTCAGCGTAGTGACGGACTCGCTCGGCAACGGCACATATTACGCCGTGCCCTACGCCCGCAACGGCGTGGGGAAGAGCTATGGCGACACCTTGCACTTTACAAAGGGATAGTGTAAGCAAAAGTCACTAAGGGCGGACTTGCAAAACGCTGCAAGTCCGCCCTTATTAGTGTGTAATTCATTGCACTTCCCGCGCAGTTATGCCGCGAGCAAAGCGAAAGCAAGCACCGAGAGCGCATCACCCAACGCCACCAGCGCCACGCCACTGCGTGTGAAGCCGCGGCGGTAGCGGTCGAGGGAAACGAAAAAGAGCACGGCCGGTACCACCCACAGCAACTGGGTGGCTATGTAGAGCAACAGCTCCACCATAGCCCCGCCGCCTGCCGGCGTGCCAAAAGGCTTCGCCCCGAAGAGGAAAAAGACACAGCACAGCAGCGGCGTGAGCGACAAAGCAGCAAGCGCGAGCAGCCATTTCGGGAAATCGTCCATACTCCCTTACTTGTCCTTTTTGCCGAAGACGGAGAAATGGACGTAACGCTTGGGGTGTGCCTTGAGGTCGGTCACGAGCGAGTCGGCGTTGCGCAAGGTGGAGTTGAGATTATCATACACCCCGCGATCGTTGAGGAAAAGTCCGAGTGTATTATCCTTTCCTTTAAGCTGCGAGTCAAGGTGCCCCGCCAAGCCGTTGAGCCGCCCGGAAAGTTCCTGCACGCTCTGCAGCGTGGCATTTACACTGCCAAGCGTCTGCTGCACGTCAAGTGCGGCGAGGTTTCCGGTGAGCTTCTCCGCGTTGGCACTGGTGCGGTTGAGCCGTCCCAGCATCTGCGGCACGTCGTTTTGCATCAGCGTGTTGAGTTTCGCCGAAGCCTCCTTCAGGTCACCCGTCAGCGCAGCGGCGTTGTGAAGCGTCTGCGCGAGGGCGGGATCGGCGGTCAGGCGGTTGAGGTTGGTCATAATGGAGTCAAGCTTCGGCAGCATCTCCTCCACCACGGGCAACAGCCCCTCCAGCTTCGCCATCGACCCCATGTGCATACCTCCCGTCAGCGTGTCGCCGCGCTCCATGTGCAGCGTGGGGTTTGGTCCCAGCACAAGCGACATCTTCACGCCGCCCATCAGCTCGGTGGCCAGCTCGGCGCGTGTCTGCACCGGCACGCTCATCTCCTTGTCAAGCTCAATGCCCACCACAACGCCCTCACCGCGGTTGTAGTCGTAGTCGATGGTACGCACAATGCCCACCGGGTAGCCATTTGCGTAAACGGGGGTGGAGACCGAAAGCCCCGCAGCGTCGGCCAGCTTCACGTAATAGGTGTTGGTGGACTTGAACACGTTGACACCTTTGAGGAAATTGAGCCCCACGAAGAGCAGCACAATCGCCACAATGGCCGTCAGTGCAATCTTTACTTCTTTACTAAAATACTTCATTTCGTCTTTTGTCGGACTTAGTTTTCTGTCTGTTTGCCTTTGTGTCTGCCGAGCCTATTTCCCTTGTGCGGCAGCGCGAGCCTCAGCCACGGAGACGGGCGTGCCGTCCTTATATGCCACGATGTAGGCAGCGGGCATCTTCTCCTTTATTTGGGCGAGTGCTTTCTGAGCCGCTGCGTACGTGGCGTACGAGCCGCAAAGGTACTTGTACATAGTCCCCTCTTTTCTGCGCGTCACCGGCAGCCCCTTAAACTGCGGGTCGGACTCGGCAATTTCGCGTTTGCCGGCTCCCAGCTGCACACGGAACACCACTTTCGTGGAGGCGGCACGCTTTGTCTTTGTACCGCCAGCATCAGCTTTCCCGATTGGCTTGGTAGTACCCGTTTTCTTCGCATTGCCTGTCTCCTTTGCCGTATCGGTTTTCCTTGCAGCATCCAGCTTCCCCACAGCATCCGCTTTCTTTGTATTGTCCTTTGTTGCGGACTTTCCTTTCTCTTTCGCCGCCGGCTTTTCTTGTACCTTTACCGAAACCACCAGCTTCTTTTCCACGGCTTTCGCCGCGGCGTTCTTCACAGTTCTCTTCTCCTGCGACTTAGGCGCGGATTTACTTTCCGCCGCCTGTTGCTCTTTCTCTGCCACAGCGGCACGAGGCGCAGGCACCATCTCCGGCTTCGGCGTGGTGTTCTCCGCTGTCCGGCTTACCGCCTCTTTGTTGCTACTCACCTGCACGGGCACCACCTCGGCGGCAAGGTCGCGTGCGGAAGACGCCGAAGGTTCGGCCACGGGCAGCTGCGGCAAGTCCGCCGGAATGTCCGCAGCCGTCTTGTCGTACTGCCGGCGGTAGGCGAGGAAACCATTGTATATGCCACGGCTCAGCTCGTCCACGCCGCGCTGCGAGTTGAGGTACGACTCCTCTGCAGGCGTGCTGATAAAGCCAAGCTCGGTGAGCACTGCAGGCATTGAGGTTTTGCGCAGTACAAGGAAGCCCGCCTGATGTACCCCCTTGTCAGGCCGCCCCGCCCCTTTGTACTGCCGCTGTATGCAGCGTGCCAGTTCGACGCTCTGTTTCATATAGCGGTCCTGCATTATCTCGAAGATGACATAGCTTTCCGCCTTGTTGGGGTCGAAGCCCTCATAGGTGCGCTGGTAATCGTTCTCAAGAGTGATGACGGAGTTCTCGCGCTTGGCCACCTCAAGGTTTTCGCCCGCACGCGCCATACCGAGACTATACGTCTCGCTGCCGTAGGCTATGCGCCCGCCGGGCAACGCGTTGGTATGTACGGAAATGAAAAGATCGGCCTTACAGTTGTTGGCGATGTCCGCCCGCCGTTGCAGCGGCACGAAGATGTCCGTGCTGCGCGTGTACACCACCTTTACGTCCCGGCAGTTGTCTTCGACCAGTTTTCCGAAAGCCAATGCGACGGTGAGGTTGATGTTTTTCTCTTTCGACCACGCCCCCACAGCACCGGAGTCATGTCCGCCGTGTCCCGCGTCTATTACAAGCGTGAAATTACGCTTTTTCTCTCCGGCGTGTACCGGCATAGCAGAGAAAGCGAAGATAAGGACAATATAAAATACTTTCCGGAAAAAGCGGGGCATAAGTGTGTTCTCTGTTTGTTGGGAGAGGGGGCAATGCGCTTGCGCAGCCAAGCTCGCTTGAAGTCGCCGAACCGCAGCTCAGGTTATGCAAAGGTAGCGCAAAAACACCTGACAACGTGCAGTTTCCAGCCCCGACGTACGACGAGGGATACGTTTCTCGTCCCGGCGTCAAATCCAAGACTTCCATCGGAACACCCCGTAGAAGAGCGCCGTCACTACGATGGAGAGTACAAATACGAGCGGGAAGCCCAGGCTCCACTGCTCCATACCGTTGATGAGGTTCATCCCGAAGAGGCTGGCGATGAGCGTGGGGAACATCAGTATGATGGACACCGATGTCATCTGTTTTACCACACCCGACATATTGTTGTTGATGATGCTGGCGTAGGTCTCCATCGTCGAGTCGAGGATGTTGGTGTAAATGTTGGTGGTTTCTCGTGCCTGATTCATCTCAATGGTCACGTCCTCAATGAGGTCGGCATCAAGCTCATCCACCGGCAGCTTGAATTTCAGCTTCGACAGCAGCGTTTCGTTGCCGCGTATGGAGGTAATAAAATACGTGAGACTGTCCTGTAGGCGCGAGAGTCCCACAAGGTCCTCGTTGTCTATCTTCTTGTCCAAGTTGCGCTTCGCCTCCTCTATCAGCACGTTTATCTGTTTGAGGCGTTTAAGATACCACACTGCGGAGGAGAGGAAGAGACGGAAGACAAGGTCTACGGAGTCGGTGAAGCCCTGGTTGCGCTTCTGCTGGTAAGACACGAAGTCTATCATCATATTCGTCTCAAAGTTGCACACCGTGACGCAGATTCCCTTGTTGAGTATGATGCCCATAGGGATGGTGGTGTGCGGCGTGCGACTCGCCACCTCCTTGACATAGGGTATTCGCAGAATGATGAGCGTCCAGCCGTCGTCGTACTCGTAGCGCGACCGCTCGTCCTTATCGCGTATGTCGTCAAGGAAGTAGTCGGGGATGTGCAGCTCGTCGGTAAGAAATTTCTCGTCCTCGGGCGTAGGGCATGTTACCTGCGTCCAGCAGTCGCTCTCCCACGCGTCAAGTATCCGCAGTGCCTTGTTGAAGTTCCAGTAAGTGCGCATAATAAAAACAGGTCTACGTCTTTTTCGTCCGTACCAAGGTTGAAAATGTGCGTGCACGGCCTTTCCCTGCCGGAAAAAGCTCGTCACCGGTGCCCTGCGTGAGCACCGCCCGACCTGTTTCCGACGGACTCAGCCGTGGCTTCCCGCGTGATAGTCGTCCATCGTTTCGATTAGAGTGTAAAGCCGCGCCGCACGGACACCGCTTTGTTTACTGCGCAAAAGTAACAAAAAGCAAGAAAGCGGAACGACGATGCGGCGTGTTTTATCGTCCTCCAGCGGTGCGGGCGTGGGGCGGAAACTCATCCTCCGCGTGCGGAAGCTGTTTTGCGATGCCGGGAAATACGGAATATTGGCACGAGAAAGGCGGACGAGAAATGGGTTCTCACTTAACGTATTTCCCCTTCCGCCTTTTTAGCGTCTGCAAAGTGCCTGAAATTTTCGTAACTTCGCGAAACAGAATAAGGGACATGCCGCAAGGTGTGTTCCTTATCTTTTTTACGATATTGATTATCGTGTACTTACAATAGACAAAACGTACCCCCTATCGGGATAGATCAAGAAACACGCAAATGTCAGCTACAACAAGGTATAAGGAAACCGGGAGCGCACACATCGGTATGTATACGCCCCCGGTTATGTTTTGAAGCTATATGTATATTACTCCGCCTTTGCCTCATCAGCGGCGGGAGCCTCCGTCACTTCTGTTGCCTCTGCCTCTGCGGCGGGAGCGACCTCAGTGGCAGCAGCTTTCTTGCTGCGGCGCGTGCGGGTAGCCTTCTTCTTGGTCTTTGCCATGTTTTCGTCGAAATCAACGAACTCAATGAAGCACATATCCGCGCCATCGCTGGGACGGAAGCCTGTCTTGATGATGCGCGTGTAACCGCCCGGACGGTCGAGAACCTTCTCACGGATGTCACGGAAGAGGATGGTGACCGCCTCCTTGTCCTGCAGGTAGCTGAACACCACACGGCGGGAATGCGTGCTGTCGGTCTTGCTCTTCGTGATGAGCGGCTCGGCGTACTTCTTCAGTGCCTTGGCCTTGGCGAGAGTCGTCGTGATTCTTTTGTGCTTAATCAACGAGATGGTCATGTTGGAGAGCATGGCCGCCCGGTGAGAAGCGGTACGACTCAAGTGATTAAATTTCTTATTGTGTCTCATTTCTCGACTTTAATCTTTATCAAGTTTATACTTTGAAATGTCGGTTCCAAACGAAAGATTCAGACTCTCAAGCAAATCATCAAGCTCTGTAAGCGATTTCTTACCGAAGTTGCGAAACTTGAGGAGGTCGCTCTTGTTAAACTGCACGAGTTCACCAAGCGTCTCTACATCCGCTGCCTTGAGACAGTTGAGGGCGCGGACAGAAAGATCCATATCCACAAGCTTCGTCTTAAGAAGCTGGCGCATACGCAGCACCTCCTCGTCAAATACCTCGTTCTCCGTATCTGCCTTGTCCTCTATGGTTATCTTCTCGTCGGAGAAGAGCATAAAGTGGTAGATAAGGATTCGGGCAGCCTCTTTCAAGGCATCCTTCGGTTGAATGGAACCGTCCGTTGTCACCTCAA
>CAVGTC010000066.1:0-15578 GCA_963632255.1 Lachnospiraceae bacterium
TCCCGCGAGGAATGTCCCTTTATTTTTGCCTATATTGATTTTCAGGCACTTACGTGCCAAAACGCCTGCACTTGGCCCACAAAGTACCGCGGTATCCCGTCACTGAAGTGCGGCTTGGCCTTCAAGGTGCCACGGCATCGGCGCTACAGGTCGGCGGCTCGCAAAAATTAGCCCGCCGACAGGCTTTGCCGGGGTGCGGAAGTGTTAAAACTCCGACTGGGCGCATTTTGTTATTTTGATAGTTTTTCCGCCTTAAAAGTGACAATGTGTTTTTGGGGGCGTTGCGGAGTTGGATGCGTTCCCAAGTCCCGTCCAGCAGTATTTGCGGCGGGGTGGGGAGGGAAAACGTGCTCGAATAAAGAAAAAACGATAAATGTGTGACAAAATGAAAGCGCGTTTTGTGTGAAACGCATATATTTGCAAGCAAAGGCGGTGTCCGAGTTGTCACGATGAACGTTTCGGGTGCCCCGAAGTGTGACGCGCCGGCCGCGCCCGCAGTGCCTTTCCGTGCAGGACAGGCTCTTTTTTACGGAAAACGATTTTACCTCACAAAAACCAGTAAGCTATGAAAAATTTGAAGAGAACGCTCGCAGCTCTCGCGCTTGCCCTTTGCGGCGTGGCCGCATACGCCGGCTCGGGACCCGGTGTCACTGTGCTGCTGCGCGACGGCGGCAAGACAAGTTTCGCTTTCGCGGTGAAGCCCGTGATGTCTTTTGCCGGTGACGGACTGAAGATATCCGCCACGGGTCAGGACGAGGTGTCCTACCTCATCGCCGACGTGCAGCGTTTTTATTTTGAGGACGATATCAACGCCGGCATATCCGCCGTGGCCGGCGGCTCGGCGCATGCTGTCATCGCATACAGCGGCGGCACGCTGAGTGTCACCGGTCTGGCTGGCGGCGCGAAAGTAGGCGTCTTCACCTCCGACGGCAAGTGTGCCGCGACAGGTGAGACCGGCGCGGACGGTTCGGCAAGTCTGAGCCTTGGCGGTCTGCCCTCCGGCGTCTATGTGGTGAGCGCGCCCGGCTGCGCCGGCTTCAAGCTGGTGAAGAAATAACGCCGCACGCGGGCGGCCGCTGTGGTGGTGCGTCCCGCGATGGCAAATCCTACTTATATATATATGTGCGTCCGCGCGGCGTGCCGCGTGGATGGCCTGCCCAAAAACGTAACAAACACATTATCCTTATGAAGAGACTGTACAAACTGCTTCTCGCGCTCCTCCTGGTGCCGGCGGCTTTGCCCGCCCTCGCGCAGAACGAGCGCATGTTCATATACGGCACGGACGGCACAAAACTGATTTCCCTCGCGGTGTCGGAGATAGACAGCGTCACTTTCACCGAGAGCAAAGGCGGTGGCGAAACCGAAACGCACAAGTATGTCGACCTCGGCTTGCCCTCCGGCCTGCTGTGGGCCGAGTGCAACGTGGGCGCGGAGACCGCCAGCGCGGACGGCTACTACTTCGGCTGGGGCGAAACCGAGCCCAACGCCAAAATAACCGAGGCGTCGGCGAAGTGGCACAACGTGGAGTACCCCTACGCGGAGCTTGCCGCCGAGGACGACGCCGCCACCGTGTTGTGGGGCTCGCCCTGGCGCATCCCCACCAAGGACGATGTGGCGGAGCTGCTGAGCGAGGACAACACCACCAACACCTGGACCGACGACTATAACGGCACCGGCGTGGCGGGGCGCATCGTGAAGAGTGTGCATAACGGCAACGAGATATTCTTCCCCGCAGCGGGCATCATGTACAACGGCAACGCGATGGGAAAGGGCTCGTACTGCATGTATTGGACTTCGACCCCTTACTACGTGGACGGTATGACCACTTTCATCAACCAGTGCGCCTACAACCTCACCGGCGTGGGCTCAGGGCAGGGGCTTGCCGGCACATACGGCTTCCGCAGCGACGGCTGCAACGTGCGTGCCGTGCGTGCCGGGAAGTGACCGCGAGCGGTTCTCATTCCCCGCACACGCAGAGGCACCGTGAAAGACTGACGGGACGGGACAGGCCGCATGGCGTGCCCCGTCCTTTTTGCGCCGTACGCCCGGTGAGCCGTCCCCCGGCGCGTGGCGTTTGCGGAAAGCCCCTCCGCCGTGTGGCGTGCGGAAAGAAATGGTTTCGTAACTTTGCAAATGAAAGCGCGGAAAGCGCCCCATTGACACGAAGATGGAAAAGAGTGACAGCATAGTTATCATCCCCACCTACAACGAGCGGGAAAACATAGAGAAGATAATACGCGCCGTGCAGGCGCTGCCGCACGGCTTCCATGTGCTGGTGATAGACGACGGGTCGCCCGACGGCACGGCCGGCATAGTGAAGCGGCTGCGCGAAACCGACTTCCCCCACGAGCTGCACCTCGTCGAGCGCGAGGGCAAGCAGGGGCTCGGCACGGCTTACATAGCCGGCTTCAAGTGGGCGCTGGTGCACGGCTACGAGTATATCTTTGAGATGGACGCCGACTTCAGCCACGACCCCGCCGACCTGCCCCGGCTCTACGACGCGTGCGCAGCGGAGGGCTATGACGTGGCCATAGGCTCGCGCTACGTGAGCGGCGTGAACGTGGTGAACTGGCCCATGGGGCGCGTGCTGATGAGCTACTACGCCTCAAAGTACGTGCGCCTCGTGACCGGCGTGCCCATCCACGACACCACGGCGGGCTTCAAGTGCTACCGCCGCCGCGTGCTGGAGACGATTGACCTCGACGCGGTGCGCTTCAAGGGCTACGCTTTCCAGATAGAGATGAAGTACACGGCCTACCACCTCGGCTTCAAGATAAAGGAAGTGCCCGTCATCTTCGTCAACCGCCGCGAGGGGGTAAGCAAGATGAGCGGCGGCATCTTCGGCGAAGCCCTCTTCGGCGTGGTGCGCCTGCGCCTCGCGTCCCTCAGGGGAGAGATAAAGCCGCGCGGGGCGAAATAACGCCGCGCGGAAGCGGGAGCCACTCCCGCCGTGGGCGGTGCTGTGCGGGATTTTCCCGACCGGGTACAACACGACGAGTACAAAAACGACAAGATGCATCAGCGCGTACAAATAAAAAATGCCGTCATCGTCAACGAGGGGCGGCGTTTCGCGGGCACGCTCGTCATTGACGACGACCGCATTGACGAGGTGCTGGAGGGCGGCACCGAGCCGTCCATACCGGTGGACGAGACGATTGACGGCACGGGCTGCTACCTGCTGCCCGGCGTGATAGACACCCACGTGCACTTCCGCGACCCGGGCTTCACGGCGAAGGGTGACTTCTGCTCGGAGAGCCGCGCGGCCGCCGCCGGCGGCGTGACCACCGTCTTTGACATGCCCAACACCTCGCCGCAGACCACCACCGAAGAGGCACTTGAGGAGAAATTCGCCGTGGCCGCCGCGAAGAGCGTGGTGAACTACGGCTTCCTCTTCGGAGCCACGGCGGGCAACGCCTACACCCTGCGCCGCCTCAACCCCCGCCGCGTGGCGGGCGTGAAGCTCTTCATGGGCTCGACGACGGGAAATATGTTGGTAAACGACCCGCGCGCCCTCGAAGCCATATTTGAAGAGACTCGGCTGCCCATTGTGGCGCACTGCGAAGACCCGCACCTCATCGATGCCGCTATGGCGCGGGTGAAAGCCGCGTACGGCGACGACCCAGCCGTGTGCCACCACCCCGAGATACGCTCCGCCGAGGCCTGCCTGCGCTCCACCACGGCGGCTGTGGAGCTTGCGCGGCGTTACAACAAACGTCTGCATGTGGCGCACGTGTCCACCGCCGCCGAGCTCGCGCTCTTCGCCCCCGGCGACCCGCTTGTGACGGCTGAGGCCTGCGTGGGGCATCTCTTCTTCTCTTCCGATGAATACGCCCGCCTCGGCTCGCGCATCAAGGTGAACCCCGCCATAAAGACACCCGCCGACCGCGACGCGCTGCGCGCCGCGCTTACCGACGGGCGCGTGTACACCGTGGCCACCGACCACGCCCCGCACCGTCTCGCCGAAAAGACCGGCGGCTGCGCCCGCGCCGCGTCGGGCATGCCCATGGTGCAGTTTTCCCTCGTCTCCATGCTCGAGCTTGTGGACAAGGGCGTGCTTTCGCTTGAAAGGCTCGTCACGCTGATGTGCCACCGGCCGGCCGACCTCTTCCAGGTGGAAAGCCGCGGCTACCTGCGCGAGGGCTACAAGGCCGACGTGGTGATGGTGCGCCCGGACAGCCCGTGGACGCTCACCCCCAACCGCATACAGAGCTGCTGCAATTGGAGTCCGCTTGAGGGTCACACCTTCCGCTGGCGCGTGGAGCGCACTTTCTGCAACGGCTTCCCCATCTTCAACCGGGGGCATGTCACCGACGAGAAATACCGCGGCCAGGCCGTCTGCTACAACCGCTGACGCTTGCCGTCACTTTCCCGCCGCGCCGCTCTCCATTGCAGCGGAAAAACCGCCGCGCTGTCGTTTCCCTAAGTTTAATAGAGTCCGGTACAAATGCGTTTCCTTTACAAGACTTACCAGCTTTTCGTCGCCCTGCCCGTCGTGCTTGTGGCGACCGTGCTGACCGCCGTGGTGACCATCGTGGGTTCGTTTGTGGGCAGCGCCCACTTCTGGGGCTACCACCCCGGGCGGCTGTGGTCGAAGGTGGCGTGCCGCGTGCTGCTGCTCCCCGTCCGCGTGGAGGGGCGCGAGCTGCTCGACCGCCGGCAGAGTTACGTCTTCGTGGCCAACCACCAGGGACCGATGGACATCTTCCTTATTTACGGCTATCTTGGGCGCAACTTCAAGTGGATGATGAAGAAGGCGCTCCGCCGCATGCCCCTCGTGGGTTACGCAAGCTACAAGGCGGGACACATCTTTGTGGACAAAAGCGGGCCGAAGAAAATACAGGAAACCATTGCCCGCGCCCGCGCCACTTTGCAGGGCGGCACGTCGCTCGTGGTCTTTCCCGAGGGGGCGCGTACCTTTACGGGGCATATGGGCGTTTTCCGCAAGGGCGCTTTCCAGCTGGCCGACGAGCTGCAGCTGCCCGTCGTGCCCGTGACGATAGACGGCTCGTTTGACGTGCTGACGCGCATGGCGGGGGTGGACTTTGTGCACTGGCATCCCCTGCGCCTTGTCATCCACCGTCCCATACCGCCCACCTCGCGCGGGGCGGACGACATACACCGCACGATGGAGGAGTCGTACCGTGTCATTATGGACAGTCTGCCCGCGAAATACCAGGGCTATGTGAAGAACGACGACCAGTAGGCAGGCTGCGCCGCAGTGCCGCTTCCCCCGCTTGCTGTCCTTAGCCTCTCTGTCCCTTTTTGTTTCATCCTTTCCAATGCCGACAGATTTCCCCACGCCGCAGTACCGGCGGCTGCAGCGTCTTCTCACCGCCGCGGTGAAGCGGTACGCGCTGCTTGCCCCCGGCGACAAGGTGCTTGTCGGACTTTCCGGCGGAAAGGACTCCCTCGCCCTTTTGGAGCTGCTGGCGCGGCTGCGCATGCGGCTCAACCGTAACTTTGACATCCTTGCGCTGCATGTGCGCATGGACAACGTGGACTACCGCACCGACACGGCTTACCTTTCCGCTTTCGCGGAGTCGCTCGAGGTGCCGCTGCATGTGCTGACGGCAGGCTTCGGCGAGGACCGGAAACCCGGGCGCGGTCCTTGCTTTCTTTGCGCGTGGACGCGCCGCAAGCTGCTCTTCACAAAGGCGCAGGAGTGGGGCTGCGGCAAGATAGCCCTCGGTCACCACCGCGACGACATCCTCCGCACCGCGCTGATGAACCTCGCCTTCAACGGCTCGTTCGGCACGATGCCCGTGCGCATGGAGATGGACAAGTTTCCCGTCACCATCATCCGCCCGCTTGCCCTTGTCGGCGAGGACACGCTGCGCGAGTGGGCGGCGTTGCGCGGCTACCGCCCGCTTGACAAGGTGTGCCCCCACGACAGCCGGTCCGCCCGCACGGAGGTGGGCGGGGTGGAAGAGGCTTTCCTCCGCCTCAACCCCGAAAGCCGCCAGAGCCTGTGGCACGCCCTTGAGAAAGCCGGCGCGCTGGTGCATAGCCGCGGCGAGGGGGCTGCGGGGGTGGGGGAACTCTGATTTTTTTTTGCTGGTGTGCCGTTCCGTTCCCGCCGGCGGTACTTGTCCGGGTGACATATATATAATAATGCGTCCGTTTCAGGGCGCGGAGGGGCTAAGTGAGGGCAAACGGCGGCGGACGGCGGTACGGCAATCCCTCCCGTTTTACCCTTTGGGTGTCCCAAACCGCCGAGTTGTAAAAACCGCGCAAGGTTTTTAAGAATAAATTTACAGTCCCGCTTTGCCGCCCGTTGGCTGAAAAGTTTAACTTTGCGGTCGTGTAAAAAAGGAAGGTCGTCCGTTGGGCGGACTTCCGTTTGGATAAGCAAAAAGAAAAGCTACTATACAACAAGATGAGCGAAAAGAGCGTAAAGACAGGCCGCATCTCACAGATAATAGGTCCTGTGGTAGACGTGGCGTTCGAGACAGGCGGGCAATCCGCCTCCGAGGTGCTGCCCCGCATCCACGAGGCGCTTGAGGTGACACACCCCGACGGCCGCAAGATAGTGATGGAAGTGCAGCAGCACATCGGCGAGGACACTGTCCGCGCCGTGGCGATGGACAACACGGACGGTCTGCGCCGCGGGCTGGACGTGGCTGCGCTCGGTTCCCCCATTTCCATGCCTGTCGGCACACAGATTAAGGGACGCATGATGAACGTGACCGGCGACGCCATCGACGGCTTGCAGGCTCTTGACAAGAGCGCGGGCGCGTACCCCATACACCGCGAGGCTCCGAAGTTTGAGGACTTGAAAACCAGCACCGAGGTGCTTTACACGGGCATCAAGGTGATTGACTTGCTCGAACCTTACGCCAAGGGCGGAAAGGTTGGACTCTTCGGGGGCGCCGGCGTGGGAAAGACGGTACTCATCATGGAGCTCATCAACAACATTGCCAAAGGACACGACGGCTTCTCGGTATTCGCTGGCGTGGGTGAGCGTACCCGCGAGGGAAACGACCTGCTGCGCGAGATGATTGAGAGCGGCGTGGTGAAATACGGAAAGGAATTCCAGGAGGCAATGGAACGCGGCGAGTGGGATCTTTCAAAAGTGGACTACGACGAGGTGGCGAAGAGCCAGGCTACCCTTGTGTACGGCCAGATGAACGAGCCGCCCGGCGCGCGTTCGTCCGTGGCTCTCTCCGGCCTATCCATCGCCGAGAGCTTCCGCGACGCAGGCGCGAAGGACGGGAAGACATCCGACATCCTTTTCTTTATCGACAACATCTTCCGCTTCACGCAGGCCGGCTCCGAGGTGTCCGCCCTCTTGGGACGAATGCCCTCAGCCGTAGGATACCAGCCCACACTCGCCAGTGAGATGGGCGCGATGCAGGAGCGCATCACCTCCACGAAAAACGGCTCCATCACTTCCATACAGGCAGTGTATGTGCCGGCCGATGACCTTACCGACCCCGCGCCGGCCACCACGTTTACGCACTTGGACGCGACGACGGTGCTGAGCCGAAAGATTACGGAGCTTGGCATCTACCCCGCTGTCGACCCGCTTGACTCCACCTCGCGCATCCTCGACCCTAACGTCATCGGCGAGGCGCACTACAACTGCGCCCAGCGCGTGAAGCAGATACTGCAGAAGTACAAGGAGCTGCAGGACATCATTGCCATCCTCGGTATGGACGAGCTCTCCGACGAGGACCGGCTTACGGTCAACCGCGCCCGCCGCGTGCAGCGCTTCCTCAGCCAGCCTTTCACGGTGGCGGAGAAGTTTACGGGCGTGCCCGGCGTGATGGTTCCCATTGACGAGGTGATACGCGGCTTCAACATGATACTTGACGGCGAGGTGGACGACCTCCCCGAGCAGGCATTCCTCAACGTGGGAACGATAGACGACGCGATTGCTAAGGGAAAGAAACTCCTTTCAAGTGCCGAAGCCTAAACCGTACACCACCAAGCACGACATTAGAGAGACACGAGAGATATGAAAGTAACTGTCGTTTCACCAGAGAAGACCCTCTTCACGGGGGAAGCCGAGGGCGTGAAGTTGCCCGGCGAGCTGGGTCGCTTCGAGGTGCTGGAAAACCACGCCCCGCTCATTTCCACCCTTTCCCCGGGGCGCGTGCAGTGCTGCGGCGGCGAGGGCGAGTCTTTCTCGGTTGACGTGAAAGGCGGCTTCGTGGAGGTGGCGCGAAACGAGGTCTCCGTGTGCGTGGAGCTGTAAAACGCGTATGGGTGTGGACGAAACCGCAAACGGGAAGTGCAAGAGTGACCCCGTGGTTCTTCGGAAGATGACGAAAGGTGCGGCGCGGCGTATCGCGGCGCGTTGCCTCCTTGCCGAGATGGTGCTGTTTGCCCTCGGCGGCACGGCAGCATACCTTGTTTTCCGCGCGTTGAACGGAGCGGGTAGCGGTGTCGGGACAGGCATCGCGGTGGCCGGGGCAGTGTTGCTGCTGCTTGACACGGCGGGCTGTCTTGTCTGCGCAAGCATCGCGGCACGCGGCGGGAAAGGCCTTATGGGGTTCTACCTGCTCAGCAAGACTCTGAAACTCTTCGTGGCCATCGCGGCGGTGACGCTTTACGGCGTGCTCTTCCCGTCTGGCCTGCTGCCTTTCGCGGTCAGCGTCTTTGCTTTCTATGTCATCGGACTTTCGTCCACCTCGGTGTTCTACGCCAAGGTCGAGCAACTATTGAAGAAAAAGTGATGAGACATATACGGATATCTACACACAAGGCGCTGCTTGCGCTCCTGCTGTTTTTCTCGGCGTTTGCCGCCGTGCGCCCCGCGATGGCCGCTGAGGGTGACGGCGTGGACGTGAAGGAGATTGTGCTGGGGCATATGAGTGACGCTTACGACTGGCACATCACCACATGGCGCGGCCACCACATCTCCATCCCCCTGCCTGTCATCGTGCGCGGGGAGGACGGCACGTGGCACGTGTTCAGCTCGGCCCGTTTCCACGATAGCGCGGACGGCACTTACGAGGGCTTTTACCTCAATCCCGAAGCCAACGGAAAGATATACGAGCGTACGGCCGACGGGCGCAGCGTGAAGCCTTACGACCTTAGTGTGACGAAAGACGTGGTGCAGATTTGGATAGTCGTGGCACTGATGGCGTTCATCTTCATTGGCAGCGCTCGCTGGTATAAGGGACGCAGCGCGGGCGATGCCGCGCCGGAAGGCTGTGTCGGACTGGTGGAGATGTTTGTGATGTACATCAATGACGACGTGATTCGCCCCTCCATCGGCGAGAAGCACTACCGCCCCTACGCGCCCTACCTGCTCACGGCGTTCTTCTTCATCTTCATCACCAACCTGCTGGGACTGCTCCCCATATTCCCCGGCGGCGCGAACATCACCGGCAACATCAACATAACTTTCTTCCTCGCGGTTTGCACGATGCTACTCGTGAACCTCTTTGGAAACCGTGAGTACTGGAAAGAAATATTCTGGCCGCCCGTGCCCACATGGCTCAAGGTGCCCGCCCCCATAATGCCCATTGTGGAGCTTTTCGGCATTTTCACGAAGCCTTTCGCCCTTATGGTGCGACTCTTTGCCAATATGATGGGCGGACACGCCATCATCCTCTCGCTTGCCTGCGTCATCTTCATCACCTGCCGTCTTGGCGCGGTTATTGGCACGCCGCTCTCCATCGTGAGTTTCCTCCTGATGGTGTTTATGAATTGCCTCGAACTGCTCGTGGCTTTCATCCAGGCGTACGTGTTCACCATGCTAAGCGCGGTGTTCATCGGACTGGCGCATCCCGAGCACGAGCATTGACAAGCGGACAACGCAGCGCGTGGCGGTCGCGTGCCCGGTACGTGGGTGCAACGTAAAAGCCATTGCGGCGCGGGGCACGTGACGTAACGGGGATTAATAAGTAAGGAAAACAATCAACTTTAAATATCAGAGAACATGTTATTACTCGCATTGTTAGAAGCAGCAGGAATCGCTAAGGTAGGCGCCGGACTTGGCGCAGGTCTGGCCGCTATCGCAGCCGGCATCGGCATCGGTCGCATCGGCGGCTCGGCTATGGACGCCATCGCCCGCCAGCCGGAGTCCACGGGTGACATCCGCACCAACATGATCATCGTTGCGGCACTCGTCGAGGGTGTGGCTCTTTTCGCGGTGATTGTCTGCCTGCTCTGCCTCTTCCTCTAAACGTGGAGGACGGCGGGAATTCTTTATCCTACCGAATCACGCGCCGCCGCCTTTCAGCGGCTGACGCAGCCGGGAGTGGCGCGGCGCGTGACTTGTGAAAACGCCGGCGGTGTCCGCCGTGCCGGGCTTCCTTGGCTGCAATGCCGGGTGGCCGCGCCCGCCAGGCGGGTGTTACGCGCCTGGCGCAATGCGGGCGGGGTGGCACGCCGGGACGGACAGTCCGCCAAAACTGATAAAACTAAGCAGCAATGAATCTGCCTGCAATACTTACGCCCGACCTCGGGTTGCTTTTCTGGATGTTGCTTGCCTTTCTGGTGGTATTCGTCCTTATGAAGAAGTACGGTTTCCCCGTCATTGTGAAGATGGTGGAGGAGCGCAAGAGCTTCATAGACGAGTCGCTGCGGAAGGCGCACGAGGCAAACGAGAAACTTGCCGGCATACAGCAGGAATGCGACCGTATGCTGGCCGAGACCCGCGCCCGCCAGAGCGAGATACTGCGCCAGGCGAAAGCCACCGGCGAGTCCATCGTGAGCGAAGCAAGGGGTAAAGCCGAGGACGAGGGCGCGAAACTTCTCGCCGAGGCGAAAGCCCAAATAGCGGCCGAGAAAGAGAACGCCTTGCGCGAGATACGCCAGACCGTGGCCGACCTTTCCATCGGCATTGCCGAGAAAGTGGTGCGCGAGCGGCTTTCGGGCGACGGAGGGCAACAGAAGCTTGTCAATCGCATGCTTGACGAGATGTGCAAGGGCGGCAAGTGACGTCCCGCGCCCCATTTCGGGGCTGAAAATGTAAGAACAATACAATGGACATAGGCATCATATCAGCCAGATACGCCAAGGCACTGCTCCGTTTCGCGGAGGAGAACGGTGAGGCGGAAACGGTGTACGGCGAGACCAACGCGCTTGCCGCCGCTTTCCTCTCCGTGCCGCGACTGCAAACGGCAATGCAGAACCCCGTGCTCCTGCCGGAGGACAAGGTGAAGCTGCTTCTTGCGGGAGCGTCAGGCGGAAAGGGCGAAGTGAGCGAGTCACTGCGCAAGTTCGCCGCGCTGGCGGTGAGGAAACGCCGCGCGGACATCATGCGCTCTGTGGCGTTTTCGTACGGCACGCTTTACCGCCGTTCGCGCAACATCGTGGAGGGTACGCTTGTCATCCCCGCCCCGCTTGACGACGCCACGGTGGCACGCCTGAAAGGGCTGGTGGAGAGCCGCACCGGAAGCGACGTACGCTTCAAGGTACGCGAAGATCCCGCCATAATGGGCGGCTTCGTGCTGGAGTACGACACCTACCGCATGGACGCCAGCGTGCGCACCCAGCTTTCAAGGATGCGCCGCGAGCTTTCCAAGTAGCCTTTCTCCGGTCATTCGGTCCGGACGGACGATGGCCAGCCGCAGGTGTGCGGCGCCCTCCGTGGGTGGTGAGTGGGGAAATGCACGCATCGGGACGGATGCGGGGCGGTGGCATAACTTCAAGTCTTTCCCCTCCCTGACTCTTCAAGTCCGCTCCCATCGGCTTCCCGACGCAATTTGCGGAGAGATTTACCGGTACATTGCAGTGCTGCGTGCGGCATATAAGGTTCGCCGCGCTTTGTCCGCTGTCCTTTGTCGGGGAAGACTCTCTTGCCAATGCCGTTTGGGGAAATTAATCCGCCCCGGGGTAGCCTAAGCCCGCGGCGCGTGCGGGACACCCGTTAGTAAAGCGCGGGTTATCCGTTCATAAAGTGGAAAACAACTACACAAAATACAATGCCAAACAATATCAAGCCCAGTGAGGTGAGCGAGGTGCTTCTGCGCGAGCTTCACGATTTAGACACCAACGTCAAGTTTGAGGAGGTGGGCGTTGTCCTCTCCATCGGTGACGGCGTGGCCCATATCTACGGGCTTACCAATGTGACCGAAAACGAGCTTGTCGAGTTTGAGAACGGCGTGATGGCCGTGGCGATGAACCTCGAGGAGGACAACGTGGGAGCCGTGCTCCTCGGCTCTTCCGAGGGCATCAAGGAGGGGCAGTCGGTGAAGCGCACCGGACGTGTGGCCTCCATTGAGGTGAACGACCAGTTTCTCGGCCGTGTGATTGACCCGCTCGGTAACCCCAAGGACGGCGGCGCCCCCATTACGGGCAAGAAATACCTTATGCCGCTCGACCGCAAGGCTCCCGGCGTGATATACCGCCAGCCTGTGACGCAGGCGCTGCAGACGGGCTTGAAGAGTGTGGACTCGATGATACCCATCGGCCGCGGCCAGCGCGAGCTCATCATCGGCGACCGCCAGACCGGCAAGACTGCCATCGCCATTGACACCATCATCAACCAGAAGCAGTGCTACGAGGCGGGCGACCCTGTCTACTGCATCTATGTGGCGATAGGGCAGAAAGCCTCCACGGTGGCCAACATCGTCGAGACGCTTAAGAAAGCCGGCGCCATGCCTTACAGCATCGTGGTGAGCGCCACTGCGGCCGACCCCGCCGCCATGCAGTACTACGCGCCTTTCGCGGGCGCCGCCATCGGCGAGTACTTCCGCGACCGCGGCATGCACGCCCTTGTGGTTTACGACGACCTTTCCAAGCAGGCTGTGGCCTACCGTGAGGTGTCCCTCATCCTGCGCCGCCCCTCGGGACGCGAGGCCTACCCGGGTGATGTCTTCTACCTCCACTCCCGCCTTTTGGAGCGTGCCGCGAAGATAAACAACCAGCAGGAGGTGGCCGAGCGTATGAACGACCTGCCCGAGTGCCTCAAAGGCGAGGTGAAGGGCGGAGGCTCGCTCACCGCGCTGCCCATCATCGAGACGCAGGCCGGTGACGTGTCGGCTTACATCCCCACCAACGTGATTTCCATCACCGACGGGCAGATATACCTTGACACCAACCTCTTCAACCAAGGCTTCCGCCCCGCCATCGACGTGGGCATCTCGGTGAGCCGCGTGGGCGGTTCGGCGCAGATAAAGAGTATGAAGAAGGTAGCCGGCACGCTGAAGATAGACCAGGCGCAGTACCGCGAGCTCGAGGCTTTCTCGAAGTTCGCCTCCGACATGGACGCCGTCACGGCGATGACCATCGACCGCGGGCGCAAAAACAACCAGCTCCTCATACAGGCGCAGTACAGCCCCATGCCCGTGGCCGAGCAGGTGGCCATCCTCTACTGCGGCACGCACGGACTTTTGAAGAAAGTGCCGCTTGACAAGGTCACGCCTTTCCAGGACCATTTCCTTGAGACGCTGCGCTCTCAGCACAAGGACACCGTGCTCACGCCGCTTGCCGAGGGAAAGCTGACGGACGCCGTGTGCAAGGAGATAGAGACACTCGCGGCGGACATCGCCGAGGAATTTAAAGCATAGAGTTTATGGCCTCGCTCAAAGAAGTAAAGACACGGATAGCGTCCGTCAACAGCACGCGCAAGATAACGAGCGCGATGAAGATGGTGGCGTCCTCCAAGCTGCACCGCGCGCAGCAGGCCATAGAGCGTATGCGCCCGTACGAGCGGCAGCTGGGGCGGATAATGTCCACTTTCGTGTGCAACATGTCCGGCGAGCTCGACTCCCCTTACGCCGCCGTGCGCGAGGTGAAGCGTGTGGCCATCGTGTTTTACACCTCCAACAGCTCCCTCTGCGGCGGCTTCAACGCCAACGCCGTGAAGGCTTTCCTCCGCAAGGTGGAGGCTTACCGCGCGGCGGGCGTGGAGGTGGCGCGGGTCTATCCTTTCGGACGGAAAGCCGCCGAGGCCGCAGCCAAGGCGGGCTTTGACGGGGTGGGGGACTATGCCCCTCTCCTCGACCATCCCGCCTACGCGCCTACCGCCGCAGTGGCGGAGGAGATAATGGGACTTTACGCCTCGGGGCAGATTGACGCAGCGGACCTCGTGTACCACCATTTCAAGAGCGCCGGCTCGCAGGTGCTGACGGAGGAGAAGTTCCTCCCCGTCTCTCTGGAGGGGACGGCTGCGGAGAGCCGCGGCGGGCAGCAGCTCGACTTCATAGTCGAGCCGTCCGTTGACGAGGTGGTGCGGCAGCTCATCCCCAAGTCGCTGCACCTGAAACTCTTCACCGCGCTGCTTGACAGCCTTGCGAGCGAGCACGCCGCCCGTGTGGTGGCGATGCAGACCGCCACGGACAACGCCGACGACCTCTTGCGCGAGCTTACGCTTACCTACAACAAGACGCGACAGCAGGCAATCACCAACGAGCTGCTGGACATCGTGGCGGGCAGCGCGCAGAACTAAGTCTGCCGGCGCATCAGGCGCATAACGGCGCTGTTTGTTTGAAATGCCAACCAAGTGACATCGCTTTGCCGTAGGGCAAGGCTGATGTTGTGAAACCGCCAAGTAAAAGCGTCCCCGCAGTCAGTCGTGTAAGGACTGGCGGCGGGGACGCTGTTTTGGGCGGTGCCTTATGGTTTTACGGGACTTGGCTGATTGTCGGAGTGCCGACTCGTATGCCAGTTTCCTGCCGTGTTGCTTTGACGGCAGGCAGGGTGGGGCAGCTTTGAGTGCGGTGATATAACAAGGCGCGGCAAAGGCGGAATGCATACGGATACAAAAAAGGGACTATGCCGTCGGCAAGTCCCTTTCAGCCTGTAAAGGCTAACCCGAAGTGTGACTCCTATAGGATTCAAACCTATAACCTTCTGATCCGTAGTCAGATGCTCTATTCAGTTGAGCTAAGGAGCCGTTTTCTTTCGTTTATGTGAGTGCAAAGGTAATGCTTTCCCTTTGAAAACGGCAAGCGCAAAAGGCTTTTTTGCCGCCATACTGCCGTATTTTCGGGCGGGTCGCGAATTCCTGCGCCGTTGCGGTTTGTGAGATAGGGCAATGTTTGCCCTATCTCGGGTGTCGGACGGCAGGCTTTCCGCCCACTTCCCGCCCCATGCCCTCGAAAATAGTCCCGTAATATGACAAAGCCAATTTATAGAACCCGCCTTTAACCTGACATTATGGAAAAGATATTGTATACGCCTCCCGGCTTCGAGACGCTGTGCATCGGGGCACGCGGCGTGCTTGCGGCGTCGGGCCCGGCGGAAACCACAATCGGCATAAGGGGTGAGTGGTCTACGGGCGGTTCGGGCTCTTACCGGGGCGACTGACGCGGCTTTCCCGCCGTGCCGCGCTTTTTGCGGGCATTACGTAAAACGCGGGTCGTTTCAGACAAAAACGCAAATGCGCCGCCCTGCGGTCTTTCCGTTTGTTGTCAGTGGAGGAAAAATCACCCTAAGGAGGCGAGGACTTTTACGCTGAATCGCAACCGCCGGGAAAGTCGGAGTGTAAGCAAAACGGGCAAAAAAGTGACATTTTGATTTCCCGGGCGTTTTAACATTTCTTGCTTTCGGCGGAAAAATGTTGTATATTTGTACTACAAGATAGGGACATCCCGCGAGGAATGTCCCTTTATTTTTGCCTATATTGATTTTCAGGCACTTACGTACCAAAACGCCTGCACTTGGTCCACAAAGTACCG
>CAVGTC010000067.1:0-15468 GCA_963632255.1 Lachnospiraceae bacterium
GTAGTACAAAGATAATACATTTTTCCGCCGAATGCAAACGGGCCTTCCGCCGCCCCAAAAATCACTTTGTCACTTTTCCGTCCGTTTTTCTTGCATTTTGTCAAAAACCGCGCCGTGAGCAACACCGCTGCGCGGCGGACAGAGGCAAGCCGGCCCGCCCCATGACGCGGGACACCCTCCCCCCCCACGGCACGCCCTTGCCTGCGGGGCCTTGCCGTTTTCGGAAGCGCTGTTTGTGCCGCCCGGCGTGGCGCACATCCCCCAAAACGCCCGCTTCGGCGAAACCGACGCGCCCCGTGCGCCGCCGTTTCGCCTTTTCTCGTTAACTTTGCTCCCGCTTTTCCCACACCCAAAGAAGAAACTCGACACACAATATGAAAGCAAGACTCCGCCTCATACCCCTCCTCGTGTGCGCCCTCGCGTGCATGCTGCCCTCGTGCAGCGACGACGAGACCTACGCCGACAAGCTCAAGCGCGAGCGCAAGCAGATAGAGGCCTTTATGCAAAGCGGGGCGACGGTGACCGACGGCGACGCCGGCTATGTGCTCAACGTGCCCGGCGGCATGAAAACCATCTCCGAAAGCGAGTTTGAGGCGAAAGGCTACACCACGGACGTCTCCGAAAACGAGTACGTGCTCTTCTCCAACACCGGCCTGTACATGCAGATTGTCGACAAAGGCGGCAGCCAGGCCGTGAAGGACGCGCAGAAAAAAGGTGAAACCGTAGACGAGCGGCTCGCCTCCGGCGAAAGCAACAACGTCATTGTGCGCTACACCGAGTACAGTCTCGCCACCGCCGCCATCCTCACCTGCAACCGCTACACGGCCAACGAAATGCGCCCCGACGTAATGCACGTCACCAACACAAGCGGCACGCTCTCCGCCAGCTTCCTCGAGGGGCTGATGTACACCACCTACTCCACCTCCGCCGTGCCGACGGGCTGGCTCACGCCGCTTAAGTACGTCAACCTTTCGCGCCTCGACGGCGAGGACGCCACGCTGGCGCACGTGCGCCTCATCGTGCCGAGCGGACAGGGGCAGAAAGACGCCGCCGGCAACATTTACGCCTGCTTCTACGACATCACCTACCAGCGCGGCAGGTGACCCGCGCGCCCCGCCACGGGGTATGCGCCACCACACAATATTATATATAGGTGTGACGGAAGGCACGCAGGCTTGCGGAATGGGGGAAAGACACCCCGCCCCCGCCGCCCGCGCCACCCGCCACTTGAACAATCACAATGTCCTGCATACTGCATATAGAGACATCCACCGCCGTCTGCTCCGTCGCCCTCTCCGAGGACGGCGCGTGCCTGCAGGAGTGGACCGACGAGGAGGGACCCTCGCACGCAAAGGTGTTGGCCCCGTTTGTGGAGGAGGCCGTGTCGTTTGCCGACAGCCACGCCATACCCATTGACGCGGTGGCCGTGAGCAAGGGTCCCGGCTCGTACACGGGACTGCGCATCGGCGTGTCCACCGCAAAGGGACTGGCGTACGGGCGAGGCGCGAAGCTGCTGTCCGTCCCCACGCTCAAAGTGCTCACCGTACCCACCCTGCTGCACGCCGAGCTGCCCGAGGACGCGCTGCTGTGCCCCATGATTGACGCGCGCCGCATGGAGGTGTACCGCGCCGTGTACGACCGCGCCCTGCGCGAGGTGTCGCCCGTCGCAGCCGAGGTGGTGGAGCCGGACAGCTTCGCCGCCCTGCTTGACAAGTGCCCGGTGTATTTCATGGGAAACGGGGCGGACAAGTGCAGCGGGGTGATTTCGCACCCCAACGCGCACTTCATCGCCGGCGTGAAGCCCCGCGCCGCAAGCATGATACCCCTTGCGGAGATGGCGCTGGCACGCGGCGAAACCGAGGACGTGGCTTACTTCGAGCCTTACTACCTCAAGGAGTTTGTCGCCACAAAAGCCAAGAAACTGCTTTAAGCTCCGCACAGTGGCGGGACCTGCGCACACAAGGGGGCACGCAGCGAAACACTTGCACGACAACCATATAGCACAATAAGGAGAGAAACCACTTCAAGACTCGTTTCCCGTCCGTGACAAACAGAATATGACCATACATAACGACACCGCCGCCAACAATGACACCGCCGCAATGCCCGGCTACAACTCCACGCGCGGGGCTGTGAAGCTCCCGGAGTTCGGCCGGCTGGTGCAGGACATGGTTGAGCACGCGCTCACGATAGAGGACCGCTGGCAGCGCCTGAGCTACGCCGAAACGATAGTGCAGGTGATGGCGGGACTGAGCCCCAAGACCCGCTCCATACCCGACTACCGGCAGAAGCTGTGGGACTATCTCGCCTATCTCTCCGACTACCGCCTTGACATCGACTACCCTTGCGAGATAACCCGCAAGGACGCCGCCGCGCGCCCCGCCCGGCTCAGCTACCCCGGCGGCGAAGTGAGGCTGCGCCACTACGGCCGCCTTGTCGGGCAGGCTCTCGCGCAGGCTGAGGAAATGCCCGACGGTGAGGCGAAGGACACCCTCGTGCGCCTTGTCGCGACAAGAATGAAGCGCAACCTCGCCGACTGGAAAAGCGAGACGGCGGAGGACTCGAAGGTGGCGCGTGACATCGCCTACTACACCGGGGGGCGCATCGTGCCGGACTTCGGCGCGGCCGGCGGGCAGCCGCTCGCGCATATGCCCGAGTACCGCCCCCGCCCGCGCAGGGCCGGCGGCAAAAAATGACGCGCCGCACTTAAAGCCGCGCACAAGCCACGCCGCGCAAAGAGCTGCGGCACAAGAGAAAAACGTTGCCCACAGACACAAATGGCATCATTCATCATAGAAGGCGGACATCGCCTGAAAGGAGAAATCACCCCGCAGGGCGCCAAAAACGAGGCGCTGCAGGTGATATGCGCGTCCCTGCTGACCGACGAGGAAGTGCGGCTCACCAACGTGCCCGACATACTCGACGTCAACAACCTCATCGCGCTTCTTGCCAGCATGGGCGTGGAGGTGCGCCGCAACGCCCCCGGCGACATCACACTGCGGGCGGCGGAGGTGGACATGCGCTTCCTGCAAAGCCCGGACTTCCTCACGCAGTGCACGCGCCTGCGCGGCTCGGTGCTGCTGATGGGACCGCTCACGGCACGCTTCGGCCACGCCGTGATGACGCAGCCCGGCGGTGACAAGATTGGGCGCCGGCGGCTTGACACGCACTTCTACGGCTTGCGCAAACTCGGCGCGGACTTCACGCTTGACACTGCCACAGGCACTTACACCATTACGGCCAAAAGGCTGAAAGGCGCGTACATGCTGCTTGACGAGGCATCCATCACGGGCACGGCCAACATCATCATGGCGGCCGTGCTGGCCGAAGGTGTCACCACCATATACAACGCGGCGTGCGAGCCGTACATACAGCAGCTGTGCCACCTGCTCAACGCGATGGGGGCACGCATCACCGGCGTGGGATCCAACCTCCTCACCATTCACGGCGTGGAGCGGCTGCACGGCGCGGCGCACGCCATCCTGCCGGACATGATAGAGATTGGCTCGTTTATCGGACTCGGCGCCATGACGGGGGACGGACTCACAATAAAAAACGCGGGCGTGCGGCAGCTGGGGCTCATCCCCGAGGCTTTCCGCCGCCTGGGCGTGCGCCTGGAGATATCGGGTGACGACATTCACATCCCGCGGCAGGACTCGTACTGCATAGAGTCGTTTATCGACGGCTCGTTCATGACGCTGGCCGACGCGCCCTGGCCGGGACTCACGCCCGACCTCCTGAGCGTGCTGATAGTGGTGGCCACGCAGGCACGGGGCACGGCGCTCTTCCACCAGAAGATGTTTGAGAGCCGCCTCTTCTTCGTGGACAAGCTGATAGACATGGGGGCGCAGATTATACTTTGTGACCCGCACCGCGCCTTTGTCGTGGGTCACGACAACCGCATACGCCTGCGCGGCCGCCGCATGGTTTCGCCGGACATCCGCGCGGGCATCGCGCTGCTCATCGCCGCCCTCAGCGCGGAGGGCGTGAGCCGCATTGACAACGCCGAGCAGATTGACCGCGGATACGAGCGCATCGAGGAGCGGCTCAACGCCCTCGGCGCGCGCATACAGCGCGTGGAGTGACGCGCGAGGCACGGACGCTCCCGGCACAAGGATGCTGAAAAGAGATTTACGCCATACCATATGATACTTCCGGAGGAGGTTTTCCAGATAGGTTACATCAGCCGCCAGCGCGGACTGCGCGGCGAGGTGGAGATGGTATTCACCGACGACTGCTTCGCGGACGGTACGGCGGAGTATTTCGTCCTTGAAATGGACGGACTGCTTGTGCCTTTCTTCTGGGAGGAATACCGCTTCAAAAACACCACCACGGCCATCCTCCTCTTTGAGGGGACGGACACGGAAGAGAAGGCACGCCGCCTTGTGGGCAGCCGGGTTTTCTACCCCAAACGCCACGTGGCCGAGACCGCGCCCGACGCCGCGCTGTCGTCCTACCGCGCCCTGACGGGCTTCACGGCCACGGACGCGGCGGGCAAAGAGATTGGCGTGGTGGAGTCGGTGGACGACTCGTCCGCCAACATCCTGCTGACGCTGCGCTGCGGCGACGGGCGCGAGCGGGTGATACCCTTCCACGACGATTTTCTTACGGAGTACAGCCTGCGCGAGCGGTACATACGGCTGAGTCTGCCCGAGGGCATTCTTGACATCAACGGATAACTTCCCCGCCCAGCGTCGGAATTGCCCTTCCGTAAAACAAGACGAACAACCCAACAACCAATGAAGCATATCGCCTTATTAGGCTCGACCGGCTCGATAGGCACACAGGCGCTTGACGTGATACGCCGTCACCCCGACGACTTCGAGGCCACCGTGCTGACTGCCGGGCGCAACGCCGCGCTGCTTGTCGAGCAGGCGCGGGAGTTCCGCCCCGACTCGGTGGTGATAGCCGACGAAAGCCGCTACGCCGAGGTGAGCGAGGCTTTGGCCGACCTGCCCATAAAGGTGTACGCCGGGAGCGACGCCATTTGCGGCGTGGCGGAGAGCGGCGCGGTGGACACCGTGCTGACAGCCATGGTGGGCTTCGCGGGGCTGCGTCCCACGGTGAGCGCGATACGCGCGGGCAAAACCATCGCACTGGCCAACAAGGAGACCCTTGTGGTGGCGGGCGGCGTGATACGCCAACTGTGCGCCGAACACCGCGTGGCGGTGCTGCCGGTAGACAGCGAACATTCCGCCATCTTCCAGTGCCTCAACGGCGAGGGACACAACAAGCCGCGCCGCATCCTGCTCACGGCATCGGGCGGACCGTTCCGCAATTACACCGCCGCGCAGCTGGAGACCGTGACGCCCGCCCAGGCGCTGCGCCATCCCAACTGGAACATGGGGGCGAAAATAACCATCGACTCCGCCACGATGCTAAACAAGGGCTTCGAGATGATTGAGGCGCACTGGCTGTACGACGTGGCACCGCAGGACATCGAGGTGGTTGTGCATCCGGAGAGCGTGGTGCACTCGGCGGTGGAGTTTGAGGACGGGGCGGTGATAGCCCAACTCGGCACACCGGACATGCGGCTGCCCATACAGTACGCCTTCAGCTATCCCCGCCGGCTGCCGCTGGGCGGCGAGCGGCTTGACCTCTTCGCCCTCGGCGCGCTGCACTTCGAGCGGCCCGACACCGGGCGTTTCCCGTGCCTGCGCCTTGCCTACGAGGCGGTGGGGCGCGGCGGCAACGCCCCCTGCATGCTCAACGCGGCGGGCGAGGTGGCAAATCTGGCTTTCCGAGAAAACCGCGCGGCGTTTGCGGATATCGCGAGGGTGGCCGAAAGGGTGATGGCGGAAGCTACATTCGCTCCCTCCCCCACCCTTGACGACCTTTTCGCCACCGACGCCGAGTGCCGAGAGAGGGCGCAGCGAATCATCGCGGGCAAGCCCTGACACGCCTTTGCCAAAACATTAAGTACACACACCGACATCCCTTAAATGGAAACATTCCTCATCCGGGCGTTGCAGCTCATACTCTGTTTCTCCCTGCTCATCCTTCTGCACGAGGGCGGGCATTTCTTTTTCGCCAAGCTCTTCAAGGTGCGCGTGGAGAAGTTCTGCCTCTTCTTCGACCCTTGGCTCACGCTTTTGAAGTTCAAGCCGAAGCGCAGCGAAACCACCTACTGCCTCGGCTGGCTGCCGCTTGGCGGCTATGTCAAGATTGCCGGAATGGTGGACGAGAGTATGGACATGAAGCAGATGCAGGAGCCGGTGAAGCCGTGGGAGTTCCGAGCCAAGCCGGCGTGGCAGCGGCTGCTCATCATGGTGGGCGGCGTGCTGGTGAATTTCCTCCTCGCCTTCTTCATCTACGCCATGGTGCTGTTTGTCTGGGGCGAGACTTACGTGCCGGTGCGCAACGTGACGCACGGCTTCAAGTTCAACACCGAGGCGCAGCGGCTCGGCTTCCGCGACGGCGACATACTGCTTGGCACAGACAGCAAAACCTTCAAGACCTTTGACGGCAACGTGTACCGCGACCTCAGCGAGGCCCGGCAGGCCAAGGTGCTGCGAGGCGGCAAGGAGGTGACGATTGCCCTGCCCGGCGACCTCAACATGCTGGAGATGATTAAGTCGCAGCCCCGCTTCGTGGATATGCTGCTGCCCTCCGTCACCGACAGCGTGGGGAATGACACCCCCGCCGGCAAAGCGGGCGTGAAGCCCGGCGACCAGCTTGTGGGGTACAACGGCAAGAGCCTCTCCACCTGGAACGAATACACCGAGATACGCGGCACGCTTGACGACGTGCTGGCCTCCGCCTCCCACGCCGACAGCGTACGCCTGCGCCACGCCACCATTGCGGTGCGCCGCGCCGTGACGGGAAAGGTGGACACCCTCGCCGTGGAGCTGGACGCCAACTACCAGATGGGCATGAGGTGGCTCAACCCGCTTGTGTCCGAGTACCAGAAGGAGACACGCCACTACGGCTTTTTCGAGAGTCTGCCCGCCGGCTTCTGCCACGGCTGGAAAGTGCTGGCGGGGTATGTGGACGACCTCAAGTACCTATTCACTGCTGACGGCGCGAAGAGCGTGGGCAGCTTCGGCGCGATAGGCAGCCTCTTCCCCACCTCGTGGGACTGGTGCCGCTTCTGGGAACTCACCGCGTTCATCTCCCTGATGCTTGCCTTTATGAACATTCTCCCCATCCCCGCCCTTGACGGCGGTCACGTCTTTTTCCTCCTCATCGAGGTGATAACGCGCAAAAAACCGAGCGACAAGTTTATGGAGAGGGCGCAGACGGTGGGTATGACACTGCTGCTGCTGCTTATGGCATTTGCCATCTTCAACGATTTCCGCAACTTCCTTTTCTGAGGCGCAGGGCGGAGACGCACGCACTGGCGCAGGCGGGACGCCCCGCCGCCCCGCGCACGGCTGGGGCGGCGGGGCGTTCACGTTTCCCGCGTATGCAGACTGACTCAAGACACACATTGTATATATGGACACCATCTGTGCGATAGCCACCCCGGCGGGCGGCGCGATAGGCATTGTGAGGGTTTCGGGCCCGCAGGCGATAGCCGCCACCGCCGCCATCTTCCGCCCGGCGGGAAAGACGGACTTTTCACGCAAGGACGGCGGCACGCTCACTTTCGGGCAAGTGGCGGATCCGACGACCGGAGACACCATTGACGAGGTGCTGGTGAGCCTTTTCCGCGCCCCGCATTCGTACACTGGCGAGGACAGCTGCGAAATATCGTGCCACGGCTCGGCTTACATACTGCACCGCATTATTGAGCTGCTCATTGCGGCCGGATGCCGCCTCGCACGCCCGGGAGAGTACACCGAGCGGGCTTTCCTCAACGGGAAGATGGACCTTAGCCAGGCGGAGGCGGTGGCCGACCTCATCGCCTGCACCACGGGGGCAGCCCACCGCATGGCGGTGAGCCAGATGCGCGGAGCCTTCAGCGCGGAGCTGCGCTCCCTGCGCGACAGACTGCTGCACATCACCTCGCTGCTGGAACTTGAGCTTGATTTCTCCGACCACGAGGAACTTGAGTTTGCCTCACGCCCCGACTTACTTCGCCTTGTGGACGAGGCGCAGGCACGCATTTCCTCACTTTGCGGCTCGTTCCGTCTGGGCAACGCGCTGAAGCGCGGCGTGCCGGTAGCCATTGCGGGCGAGACAAACGCGGGGAAATCCACGCTGCTCAACATGCTTGTCGGGGAAAACCGCGCCCTCGTCAGCGACGCGCGCGGCACCACGCGCGACACCATTGAGGAAACCGTCACGCTGGGTGACACGCTGGTGCGCCTTATCGACACCGCCGGCCTGCGCGACACGGACGACGAGGTGGAGCGGATGGGCATAGCCCGTGCCGAGGAAAAGGTGAGTGCGGCGGAAATCACACTTTGGCTCATCGACCTTACGGACTGGAGGCACCAATACGACACACTCGCCCCCCGCCTTTTCTCACTCACGACAGGGAAACGGCTCATTATTGCTCTCAACAAGTGCGACCTCGTCCCCGCCGCTGTGGCTGTGGAGGCGGAAAACCACATAAAAGCCGCTCTGCCGTCCGGAGTGGCGGCGGACATAACGGCCGTCAGCGTGCAGTCTTCCTCCGGCGCGGCGTCAATCGTCACCCTCCTCTCCCACTCCCTCGACCGACTGAAAGCGGAGACGGGTGTCACGGGTACGGAAACAATCGTGAGCAACCTGCGCCATTACGAGGCTCTTTCGGCCGCCCTTTCCGCCCTCTTGCGCGTGCGGTCCGGGCTTTCAGCCGGACTTTCCGCCGACCTTGTGAGCCAGGACTTGCGCGAATGCCTCCACCACCTTGGCTCCATCGTGGGCGACGTGACGACGGACGATGTGCTTTCAAACATCTTCAAGCACTTTTGCATCGGAAAGTAATTCGCTGCAAAGAAGACCCTACTATCTGCAAATAAAATCTCGAAAACTCTTGATATACAAAGTTTTTCGCGAAATTTTATTTGCAGATTTTCTATGGTAGAGTTTCTTGTTTATCACTTTTTTGTTGTATCTTTGTCCCCAGATTGTCCCCCGAATGTGTCCCGAGGGACAAAATCTGTCCCCCGATTGACGCGTTTGTCCCCCGTCTTTTTGAGGACTGAAAACATGGTTGGGACATGCAAAAACTAGAATAAGATGGAGACGAAGAAACAAACTCAGAAGGAACCTGTGAAACTGCGTGAGAAGAAGCTTGCCAACGGCAACGTCAGCCTTTACCTTGACATCTACAGAAACGGCAAGCGACAGAAAGAGTACCTCAAGCTTTACCTTATCGACGCCAAGACTCCTGCAGAGAAGGAGCAGAACCGGCAGACCCTTGCCACGGCACAGTCCATCAAAGCCAAGCGGCAGATTGAGATGCAGAACGGCGAGTATTCCTTCACCAAGCAGTTCCAGGAAGACACTCCTTTCCTGGAGTATTATAGAAAGATGTGTGAGGACCGCCACAAGAACCCCGACTCACAAGGCAACTGGGGAAACTGGCGCAGCTGTCTCAAGTACCTCGAAATCTACTGCAGCGAGAAGACAACCTTCCGTGATGTTACCCCGGAGTTCGTGAAAGGCTTCAAGAACTTTCTGAACACCACAGAGAAGGACACCCACAAGCGCACACGCCATACGGAGCGCAGTACATTCCAGGGCTTGTCACAGAACTCGAAAGTGTCCTACTTCAACAAACTGCGTGCTTGCATCAACCAGGCTTACGAGGAGCGCATCATCCCTACCAACCCTCTCCGTGGCATCGAAGGCTTCAAGACTGCCGACGTGAAGCGTGACTACCTTACCTTGGAAGAAATCAAGGCATTGGTTGCCACACCGTGCAGTTACCCCTGTCTGAAACGCTCGTTCCTCTTCTCCTGTCTCACTGGACTCCGCAAGAGCGACATCGAGAAACTCACTTGGGGGGAAATTCAGAAGCAGGGCGAGTACACCCGTATCATCTTCAAGCAGAAGAAGACCGGCGGTCAGGAGTATCTCGACATCACCCCACAGGCAGAAAAGTACCTTGGTGAGAGAGGACAGCCCGATGAACTCGTATTCTCAGGTTTTATCTATGGTTCGCAGACCACATTGGAGTTGCGCCGTTGGTGCATGGGAGCCGGCATCATGAAGGAAATCACCTTCCACTGCGCCCGTCACACCTTTGCCGTGTTGATGCTCGACCTTGGAACTGACATCTACACGGTGTCCAAACTCCTCGGTCACAGAGAACTCGCCACAACCCAAATCTATGCCAAGATACTCGACCGCAAGAAACAGAGTGCAGTATCGCTGATTCCCGATTTGGAATAACCGTCACCTTATATATTATATAGAGCAATGAACAGACAACAAGCCGCTATCAAGATAGCAACGGTCAATCGGTTCATCAAGCAGTTGAACTATTGGAGTGCGCTGGGTGAAAGCATTCACCCGGCTGCATTCGGTGACGACATCTATTCCATGAGTTCGTGGGTGAAGGAAATCCAGGCTTACCTGCGTACCGACGATGATGTTTCTCTTTTGGTGGATTTGATAGAATGTGTCGGCGACATTTCGGTGATAGACGAATATCTCGGCAAACATCACCGTATGGAAGAAATTATGCGGCAGTCGTTGATGGGTTTGTCACGCACAATGAAGGAATTGCTTGCCGAGTGCCAGGAACTGCGCAAAGAGATGAAGGGCAGTTACTCCATGCTGCCCGATGCCCTGTACGATGACAAAGCCATCGACCTGTTGGAGCGTGCCGTAAATGCCGGCTTCCTCGACAAGGACTTTCAACCCACAGACAAGGCCAACTACAACAACCTGAAGATTATTGCCTATGCCATAGCAAAGACAATGAAGTTTGACAAGCACCATATCTACTGCTATTGCGAGGAGATGTGGCACAAACGACTGTCTCCCGTCATGCTGCCGACCTATCAGACGGAGTCGTACCAAGAAGCAATGGACCTGTTTCCCGAAGTGGACTTTTCAGACCTTCTCAAAGACCATGAGCCAATGGTATTCAACTGCCCGTTCGACGACGAGCGCAAGGATGCGCTGCGCCGTGCCTTGGCGCAAAACGGCTATATCATGCGCAATGTGACGCTGAAGCAGTTCAGTGCCATCTTTGACAAGGACAAGTTCAAGACCCCCGTCAACTGGCTCAAAGACCAGAGGTCGTTCAGTGTCTTCGTCAAACTGGGACTTGGCCCTACCAACAACAAGAATCTCTGGCTCAAGGCAGTTTCTTGTTTCAACATCAACGGCAAGCGTCCTCACAAGGGAAGCCTGTCTACCGGCTACTCGCTGCTCGAAAGAACCCATGCATTGGATAGCTACGATACTGTCCTTGTCGCCATTTGCAAAGCATACAACGCAAAGGAAAACAGCTGTGCCGAACTCAACGGCATAGCCATGTCAAACCATAAAAATAAAAAACAATGAGTAGAAAGAACACTTCACTCATCTCTCTTTTTGGAGATGAATGACACGCAGGAAGTGCGGATTATCCGCCCCTACGTCGGTAATGACGGACTCGTCCGTCTGGTTTCAGAAGCACGTGAGTTGTACGTGTATGAGGTGGTCAACCTTGGGAAGACCTACGCCCGTTACATCAGCGACCTTCTGAGTTTCATCAATTTTCACGACTCCACGGATGCCTACAGCAAGAACTGGCACGCCCGGAACGTGCAGATTCTGACAGTACTGCTCCGCAAGCACAAGGCATTCGTGAAGCACTACTTCACCCAAGACAAGTTTTCTGACGAAACCGTCAGAGAGATGCTTGTACGTTTCAACCATGGAGACGTGTCCGTGCCTCAATCCGGCACAGACCAGTCGCCATCGACTTCCCCAAACACCGCCGACCAGAATTCAGGCGGTGCGTCTTCGCGCCATCATATTCCGTCCGCTATTGTAAGCCTCATTGTCCACTGTGCCAATGAGGCTGAATTGTTTCTGGAGGATGTGACTACGGAGCATTTTGACGCCTATCATGCCGGCACGCTGCAGCATCCTCTGCAGGCCAAGCGCAATGTCGAGGTGGTTGAGTTCTTCAGCTATCTTGCAGACAGAGAACTCGTCCTTCCCACCTGGCAGCATATCATTGACAGGGAGAAACTCATCGTCAGTGCTTCAGGGCACCGTCATCTCACCAAGGCGGTCATGGCCGCAACGAAGAGCCGTCTCTCAAGACTGCCGGACGGGTGCAACATCATGCGCATCGTTGACATCATTGACCACTATATAAAAGAACACAGACTCGAACTTTTCGATTAAAGGAATCGGCGTTTGTTAAGAACGGTGTTAAGACTCATGTTAAGCCTTAACAACCAGTCTTTCCAGACCGCCTAACATACTGTAATTTTGCCCTCCGTAACCGGTTGCTACGGAGGGCATCATTGTTTCTCCACCCATTGTAAAACAAGAAAAAACATCGTAAAAATGAGACAAAAGAAACCATATTTTATAAGTCTGTCTTCCGATATGGTGGACAGAATAGAGAAGTCGTTGACGTTGATAGCAGACCAAAATCTTCCTTACCGCATCAGCGTAATCGAGGAACAGTTGAAGACACTGGACAGCGTGGAGGAACTGACCGCCCGTCTGGATGCCATAGAGGAATCCAATTGGATGAACAAGGAAGTCCTGACTTCTGCAGAGGCGGCAAAGTTCCTCGGCTTCAAGATGAGTTACCTGTACAAACTCACTGCCGACAACCGCATCCCGTTCTACAAGCCGAGCGGCGGCAGCATCCTGTTCTGCAAGCAGGAACTCGTGGACTGGGCCAAGTCCAATCCTATTCCGACTAGTGTAAAATACTAAAGCTACCCCCTTATGAACAAGAAAGATTTGACAGAATATCTGGACCGCATCGAGGCTGCCCGTAACTTCGTGGAAGGTCCGGAATATCACCTTTTGCGCAAACAGTCTCTTGAGACATGCAAGTTCTTCGAACGTTTCGGAAGCATCAATGACATCATAGAGCATGTGCGCATGCTGGAAGAACGCGTGTACATCATCAAGGAGTTCCTCACGCTGGATGAAGTGGCGATGTATCTGCAGGTGAGCAAGCACACCGTTTACAAGCTTACCTCGGCCAACGAAATCACATTCTACAAGCCCAACGGCAAGACGATATTCGTCCGCCGCACAGATCTGGAAGAATGGATTGGGCGCACTCCCTACCGCTCCAACTATGAGCTGCAGCGCCAGGCAGACCTGCTCGCCTACCAGATGGAGAAAGACCACAAGCGTTCAGAGGACTCAAAGAAGAAAGGAGGTGAGTTATGAACGACATCACAGACCTGTTCGACAACAAGCGCATCGACAAGGTGCGCTATGACTCCCTTTTGAAGCACTTCAAACTGCTCGTCACTGAGGATTACGAGTTTCCGCCCGAGATAGTCAAGGTGGACGGTACCACCATCGCCACCATCGGCAACTTCAGCGCGTCAACCGGCAAGCCGAAGAGCAAGAAGACCTTCAACGTTTCGGCGATTGTCGCCTCGTTTCTGTCCGGCAAGGAGGTTCTTCGCTATAAGGCATTTGTACCGCCCAACAAGCGCCGGGTGCTCTACATCGACACCGAGCAGAGCAAATGCCACTGCCATAAGGTGCTGGAGCGCATCCTTCGTCTGGCCGGACTGCCCACCAACGAGGAGTGCGACCTCATCGACTTCTTCGTACTCCGCGAATACAGTCCCGACCAACGCCGCGACATCATCAACTGGGCACTGCACGAGGAACGCCACTATGGACTTGTCGTCATCGACGGCATCCGTGACCTTATCCGCGACATCAACAGTCCGAGTGAGTCACTCGACATCATCAACGAGCTGATGCGCTGGTCCAGTTACTACGAGTTGCACATCCACACCGTGCTCCATCTCAACAAGGGTGACGACAACACCCGTGGTCACGTCGGTACAGAGTTGAACAACAAGGCAGAGACTGTGCTCCAAATCTCGAAGTGTGCCGAGAACGGAAATATCAGTGAGGTGAAGGCCATGCATATCCGTGACAAGGAGTTCGCTCCTTTCGCCTTCCAAATCGGCAACAATGCTCTGCCTTACCTTGTGGAGAACCACGAGTTCAAGTTGAGCAAGCGCGAACGTACCGCTCCGCTCACGTCTCTTGGTGAGGAGCAACACCGCCAGGCTTTGCAGATAGCCTTCGGCGAAACGGAGAGTATGGGCTACCAGCAACTCATCGAAGCACTACGCAAGGGCTATCAGGAGATCGGTTACACCCGTGGACGCAACACGATGGTCAACCTTGCCAAGTTCCTGTTGCAGCAGAAGGCCCTCGTCAAGAATGACAAGCAGTACTCCTATAACCCCGACTTCACTATCCAATCATAGGTTTAGTTTGGTTGGGGTATATATAAGGTAAGTATGCACTAAACCCTTTTCACAACATATTTTGCAATTATGACTATAGAAGAAGCAAAACAAATCCGGATAGTTGACTGGCTTGCGGCGCAGGGTTTCAAGGCGGTCAAGATACGTGGTGCAGGCCATTGGTACTGTTCGCCATTGCGCCAGGAAAGCCATCCGTCCTTCAAGGTGGACGACTACAAGAACGAGTGGTATGACTTCGGCACAGCCCAAGGCGGCGACATCATAGACCTTTGCAGACAGATGTTCAACCTCGGTTCTCTTTTCGAGGCAATGCAGCATCTTGCCGGCTGCTCCAATGTCTCGGAGATGAAGATCAATCCCAAGACCCAGTTGTACAAGTCCATCGAACAGAAGATGACGGACGTTCAGGTTATCCCGTTGAGCAACTATGCGCTCCTCTCCTATCTGCGCTCCCGTGGCGTGGATACGGAGGTCGGAAGGATGTATTGCCACGAGGTGCATTACCGCTATTACAAGAACAGGTACTTTGCCATAGCCTTCAAGAACCTCTCCGGCGGTTATGAAATCCGCAATGCGTATTTCAAGGGATGCATATACCACAAGGATATAAGCGTCCTCCACCACTTGAACGGCGAAAAGCAGAAAGGCTGCTGCCTGTTCGAGGGCTTCATGGATTTCCTGTCCTATCTGACGCTTGCCAAGCGCGGCACCGATTATAGGATGGCCTTGAACGAGCCTTGTGACTTCATCGTTCTCAACTCTGTAAGCAACCTGAAAAAGTGCTACGCATTGCTTGACTCCTATACTACCATTCATTGTTTTCTTGACAATGATACGGCAGGCAGGTGCGCCACGGCATCCATCAAATCCGTCTACGAGATGAAGACTGTCGACGAGTCTTTCCGCTATGCAGACTATAACGACGTGAATGACTATTTGTTGAACAAAAAGCGGTAATCCGTTCTATCTCTGATGTATAGTTCATTGATTAAACCTTTTGTTCGACCCTTTTGTGATGATTGCAGCCAATGTCTTGTTGGTTGCAATCGTTGCTTTTATACCTACTGCTGTCATTTCTCTTGTAGTAACTTCCTCTTATTATGTACCCATCGTCCTTCCTGGCTTGAGTAAGAATTGTGTTGCAAAGGTACATATTGTGCCT
>CAVGTC010000068.1:0-15290 GCA_963632255.1 Lachnospiraceae bacterium
GCTACAGGTCGGCGGCTTGCAAAAATTTGCCCGCCGACACGCTTTGGCGGGGTGCGGAAGTGTTAAAATCGCGTCGGGGCGCATTTTGTCATTTTGCAAGCAAAACGGCGGAAAAACCGACATTTTGATTTTGCGGGCTGTCGCCAAAGATGTGCCGGCGGGCGGGGCAGCGGGTGTCGCCAGGGTGCGGGGGGTACAGCCACCTTTGCCGTGCCGGAAAAAGGTGTGCCGGGAAAGAAAAAACGGGCGGAGCCAAGGGGAAGGCTCCGCCCGTTCGGGTGGTATGCGTACTGCGGGGGCGGCACGTCAGTTCTGGTCGTAGGCGTGTTTCGGGTAGTCCGTCGTGTAGTGCAGTCCCCGGCTCTCCTTGCGCTCCATGGCCTGGCGCGTGATGAGGTAACCCACGTTTATCATGTTGCGCAGCTCGCAGATGTCGCGCGTCGCCTTCACCCGCTTGAAAAGCTCCTCCGTCTCCTCGTACAGCAGGTCGAGGCGCGTCCACGCGCGCTTCAGGCGCATGTCGCTGCGCACGATGCCCACGTAGGCCGACATAATCTGCCCCACCTCGCGTGCGTCCTGCGCGATGAGCACTTTCTCCTCGTTGGACAGCGTCCCCTCGTCGTTCCACTCGGGCACGCGCTCGTTGAAGGTGTACTCGTCAAGGTGCTCCAGCGAGTGCTTCGCCGCCTTTTCGGCGTACACCACCGCCTCGATGAGCGAGTTGGAGGCAAGGCGGTTGCCGCCGTGCAGCCCCGTGCACGAGCACTCGCCGATGGCGTAGAGGCGGTGTATGCTCGAGCACGCGTTGAGGTCCACCTTTATGCCGCCGCACAGGTAGTGGGCGCAGGGCGCGACGGGGATGTACTGCCGCGTGATGTCTATGCCTATGGAGAGGCACTTGTGGTAGATGTTGGGGAAGTGCATCTTGGTCTGCTCGGCGTCCTTGTGCGTGACGTCAAGGCAAACGTGGTCGATGCCGTGTATCTTCATCTCCTTGTCGATGGCCCGCGCCACGATGTCGCGCGGGGCGAGGGAGAGCCGCTTGTCGTACTTCTGCATGAACTCCTCGCCGTTGGGCAGACGAAGTATGCCGCCGTAGCCGCGCATGGCCTCGGTGATGAGGTAGGCGGGGTGGGTTTCGCCCGGGTGGAAAAGCGCCGTGGGGTGAAACTGGATGAACTCCATGTCCCTCACCGTGGCTTTGGCGCGGTAGGCCATGGCTATGCCGTCGCCGGTGGCTATGTCGGGGTTGGTGGTGGAGGAGTACACCGCGCCGCAGCCGCCCGTGCACAGCACCGTCACACGCGAGAGGATGGTGTCTATCTTGCGCGTGTCGGGGTCCAGCACGTAGGCGCCGTAGCACTCGATGTCGGGCGTGCGGCGCGTCACCTCCACGCCGAGGTGGTGCTGCGTGATTATCTCCACGGCAAAGTGGTTTTCAAGCAGCGTGATGCCGGGGTGGCTGCGCACGGCCTCGATGAGTCCGCGCTGTATCTCGTGCCCCGTGTCGTCGGCGTGGTGGAGGATGCGGAACTCGGAGTGCCCGCCCTCGCGGTGGAGGTCGAAGGAGCCGTCCTCGCGCTTGTCAAAGTTGACGCCCCACTGCACGAGGCGCTTTATGCCCCCGGGGGCGCAGCGCACCACCTGCTCCACGGCGCGGCGGTCCGAGATGTAGTCGCCCGCCACTATCGTGTCCTTGATGTGCTTGTCGAAGTTGTCCACCTCAAGGTTGGTGACGGAGGCGATGCCCCCCTGCGCCTTGTCGGTGTTGGCCTCCTCTATCGAGGTCTTGCATACGAGAGCCACCTTGCCTTTGCCCGAGGCGGCCACCTGGAGGGCGTAACTCATGCCGGCCACGCCGGAACCTATTACCAGAAAGTCAAACTTGCGTATCATCCGCGCTACTTTAATCGCCCGCGAAATTAGGAAAGTTTTTTGAAACGCGCGGCGGCACGCCCTAAATGCTTACCTTTGTACCCTTTGGGGGCGGGACGCCCCCCGAGACGGCGCGGGCATGACCCCGCACACTTCCCGGAACGAGGAAACACCAACACACAAATAACAAACACGATCAATGAAAAAACTCAAAGTCATCCTGCTGACGCTGGTGGCCGCCATCGTGCTGCCGGCGGTGGCGCAGGAGTTGCCGCAGCTGCCCATGGACAAGGCGGTGAGGTACGGTAAGCTGGCCAACGGCCTGACTTACTACATCCGCCACAACGCCAAGCCCGAAAACCGCGCCAACTTCTACATCGCGCAGAAAGTGGGCGCGGTGCAGGAGGAGGAAAACCAGCGCGGACTGGCGCACTTCCTCGAGCACATGTGCTTCAACGGCACCGACAACTTCCCCGGCAACCGCATCATTAAGTATTGCGAGAGCATCGGTGTGAAGTTCGGGCAGAACCTCAACGCCTACACGGCTTCCGACGAGACCGTATACAACATTGACGACGTGCCCGTGACCGACAGCAACGTAGACTCCTGCCTGCTCATCCTGCACGACTGGGCCGACGGACTCACCCTCGACCCTGCGGAGATTGACAAGGAGCGCGGCGTGATACACGAGGAGTGGCGCATGCGCAGCAGCGCCTCCGGGCGCATCTTCGAGCGCAACCTCCCCACGCTCTACCCCGGCTCGCGCTACGGCCACCGCTATCCCATCGGACTGATGAGCGTGGTGGACAACTTCAAGCCCGCCGAGCTGCGCGCCTACTACGAGAAATGGTACCGCCCCGACCTTCAGGGTGTCATCGTGGTGGGCGACATAGACGTCGACAAGGTTGAGGCAAAGGTGAAAGAGATGTTCGGCTCCATAAAGATGCCGGAAAACCCCGCCGCCTACGAGCACTACCCCGTGCCCGCCAACAACGAGCCCATCTACGTGATAGACAAGGACAAGGAGCAGACGCAGAGCATCATACAGATGATGTTCAAGCACGAGCCCATGCCCGACGAGTACAAGCCCACGGTGGCATACCTCAGCTACAAGTACCTCACCTCGCTCGCCTCTTCGGCCTTCAACGCCCGCCTCAACGAGCTGTCTCAGAAAGCCGACTGCCCCTTCATCGCTGCAGGCGCGTATGACGGGCAGTACATCATGGCGAAGACGATGGACGCATTCACCGTCGCCGTGCTGCCCAAGCCCGGACAGGACGCCGCCGCAGTGGAGGCCGTGATGAAGGAGGTGCACCGCGCCGCCGAGTTCGGGTTCACCGCCACGGAGCTCAGCCGCGCCAGCGAGGAGTTTGTCAAGTCCATTGAGACCATCTACGACAACCGCGAGAAGCAGGAAAACAGCTTCTATGTGCCGCAGTACGTGCGCCACTTCCTTGAAAACGACCCCATACCCGACGTGGAGACGGAGTTCCAGCTCTACAAGATGGTGTCCCAGCAGATGGCAGGGCAGGGCATGCTTGTGCCTGCCGTGTCCGGCGTGTTCAAGGAGTACACCGCGCACACCGACACCAACTTCGTGATGCTTGCCATGTACCCCGACAAGGAGGACGTGACGGTGCCCACCGCCGCGCAGATGAAGCAGGCCGTGACCGCCGGCGCAAGCGCGAAGGTGGAGGCTTACGTAGACAACGTGAAGAGCGAGCCGCTCATCTCCAAACTGCCCAAGAAGGGCAAGATAGTGAAGGAGGAGGCCGCCGACTTCGGCTACACGAAGTGGACGCTCTCCAACGGGGCGAACGTGTACTACAAGAAGACGGACTTCAACGACTCCGAGGTGACCTTCAGCGCGTTGAGCAAGGGCGGCAAGAGTAAGACGGCCGACAAGGACCGCGTCGATGTCGTCCTCCTCGAGTCCGTGGCGGGCAGCACCGGCCTTGGCAACTTCACCTTCACCGAGCTGCAGAAGAAACTCGCCGGAAAGCAGGCCTCGTGCAGCCCCTCACTCGGCGAGCTGACCGACTGCCTCAACGGACAGTCCACCCCCAAGGACCTCCGCACGCTCTTCGAGCTGATTTACCTCCGCTTCCAGGCTCCCGCCGACGACCCCGAGGGCTACAACAACTGCATCGCTTTCCTCAAGTCGTCTCTCGAGAACGTGGAGAAAAACCCGCAGGTGGCTTTCTCCGATTCCATTCAGGCCACCATCTTCGGACACAACCCGCGCAAGACGCGCCTGCACCTCGCCGACATTGACAAGGCCGACTACGCCGCCTACAAGCGCATCTATTCCGAGCGCTTCAACGCCGCCGGCGACTTTGACTTCTTCTTCACCGGCGCGATGGACGTTGACTCGCTCCGCCTCTTCACCGAGCAGTACATCGCTCCGCTCAAGGGCGTGAAGCAGCGTGAGGACTACATCGACCGCAAGGACTACCCCGTGACCGGCGTGCACGACAACAAGTTCACCCGCGCAATGGAGACCCCGCAGGCCGCCATCGTGCAGTACTGGAACGGCACATCGCCCTACAGCCTCAAGCAGGCCGCCGTGGTCAACGCGCTCGGCTCCATCCTCACGCAGCGTTACCTCAAGAGCATCCGTGAGGACGCGGGTATTGCGTACAGCGTGGGCGCGGACGCCGAACTCGAATACGGCGTGCGCGACAAGTATTCCGTGCAGATATACTGCCCCGTGAAGCCCGCGAAGCTTGACTCCGCCATCCTCCTGATGCGCCAGGGCATCGAGGACATCGCCGCAAAGGGCGTCACGGCCGACGAGCTTGACAAGGTGCAGAAGTTTGAGCTGAAAGACTTCGCCGACAGCCAGAAGAAAAACGAGTACTGGGGCTCCCTCATCCAGAACATGGTTGTCTGGGGCAAGGACGAACGCACCGGTTACGAGGACGCCGTGAAGAGCGTCACCTCCGCCGACATCCAGGCTTTCGTGAAGGACGTGCTGCTCAAGCAGAACAACTGCTGCACCATATCGATGCTGCCCGCCGACTTCACCGAGACAGACGGCACGAAGTAAACCTACTCCCACCGCCTCCCGTCCGGAGGCAAGGCCACACATTAAAAACGCGCCCGGCGGACAATACCGCCGGGCGCGTTTCCCGTTGCTTCGCTTGATGCAGCATGGTTGGGTGGTGTTTTTGGGGTGTTATCGGAGGATTTTTCTCTCGAAAGTCTTTTTGCGCGGGCTTAGCCTCGGTTGTCGAGGGTCGCGGTCACCGTCCGTGCTATTGTTTCAGCGAGTCTGACAGGTACGGCATTGCCGAGCTGCCGCATTGCTTCCGACCACGCGCCCGTCACAGTGTAGCCGTCGGGGAAAGTCTGTATCCGTTTCGCTTCTGCTACTGAGTAGTAGCGTAGATGCCCATCTGGATACCTTAGCATATTCTCCCCTCCAGGGACTCCGTGTCCACCGGCTTTTATTGTCTTTGACGGCTCATCAATGAAGCTGCCGGTGTGTCCGGGGTATACCTTTGCGCCTTTGCGCAGTATATGGTCTCCCCTCCCGTCTGGCTCGCCAAGGCCGGCAAGCGCGTCCCTCACGGTTAGCCATGGCTTGAGGGCGGGCGGAAACAATCCGTATTTGCGGAGTAATGCCTCCCTTACTCGTTTCGTTTCCTCGGGGGCGGTCGTGGTTTTTGCTTTGTGCTTTTCCCAATACTCCCCTGTCACATGCATGCTCCACAAGAGTGCGTCCTTTGAGTGTGTAGGCTCTGGGAAGTGCCATTCTTTACCAAGGTCCGCCCTCACCCCGACAATGATGACACGTTCCCTCATTTGGGGAATTCCGTAGTCGGCGGCGTTGACCAGTTGGTAGGACACCTTGTACGTGCCCCCCCCCCCGTTCTTTTTGACTTCGTCAAGTAAACGTGCGTAGTTATCCCGCCAAGAAGCAGATTCGAGCTTGGTGTCCGGGTATTGCAGTTGGAGAAGTATGTAGTTGAAGTAGTCTGCAAACGATTTTCTAAGCAGTCCTTTCACATTTTCAAAAATGAAGGCTTTGGGACGCAAGGCTCTGATGGCGGCTATGGCAGCCGGAAACATGTCGCGTGTGTCCTCTTGTCCGCGTGCTTTCCCGCCTAGTGAGAACGGCTGGCAGGGAGGACCGCCAGCTATGATATCCACATTTTTGTACCCGTAGAAGTCAAATGCACGCACATCGCCCTCAAATACTATTGACGGGTCGAAGTTGGCACGCAGGGTCTTGCAGGCATCGCCGTTCCATTCCACGAAAGCGAGGTGATTCAATCCAGCCAGTGCCAAGCCCTTGGCCATTCCGCCCGCCCCAGAGAATAGTTCAATGCAGTTCATAACTTTCAAAGTAAATTCTTATCTTTTCCACCACTTCGCTCTTGTCCGAGGCTTTCCCCGTGCATTTGCGCGACCATTCCCTGCCAGGATGTATGACATCCCAATCTGATTTCGCTTGGTTGAATCGTCCAGATCCCGGTGTGTGGTTACCGAATCCGTCAACGACACAATTCCAAACAGGTTTGTAATGGCGGATAAGCGAGGCTTCCACAGTTCCAATCATATCGGTGGCGGCATCCTCAAATATCATAAAGCGGCATCTGAAGTCTGGAAGCCTTAAATTAGCTGCGGCAGTTATGCTATGCTGGTGGTCTGCCAAGCGGGCAAACAACTCGTTTGAAGCCTCTTGGCATCTTGCTTGCCGCCAGCCTCTCGGCACTGCTTTCCCTACATATATCGGTTGGGCAAAACTTGTTCGGTTCTGCTCGTAGAGAGATTTGTAGATAGGGCTCTTCCCAATATAGTACAAGGCGTATACGCCCGCCCCTATAAAGTTTTCCGGAGGTGGAAGGGTATGCACTGGGGTGCCGTTGAAGAACCTGATTGTGTCTTTGATTATTTCAGAGAAAGCGTCAGAGCGGAATACGTGCTTTGATCTATCGAAAGTGTTCCTCATATATCGGAATCGTGTTTTGCCGCGAGACTTCCGTAGATTAAGTCCAGCGGGTGCTTTGTTAGGGCAAAGGTATATAATTGCGGGCGTTCTGCCGAGGCGCGCTGCCTTGCGGTGGAAAATGTGGGGAAACGGGAAAGCCGGCGGGGCAATGCGTGAAGCGTCGCCCCGCCGGCTTGTATATGTGTTGGTTGTGTATTTCCCTTCCGGGGCATCACCCGCCGAAGGCGGTGAGGATGCGCGCGGCGGTGTCCGCCATCACCTCGGGGGAGAGGTGCAGCTTCTCCTTGCCGAAGTCCATGTCACCCTCGCTCTGCAGGGGGATGAGGTGGATGTGCGCGTGGTTCACCTCAAGGCCAAGCACGGCCATGCCCACCTTGCGGCAGGGGAAAGCCGCCTTTATGGCGCGTGCCACCCGCTTCGCGAAGACCGCCATTGCCGCAATCTCCTCGTCGGAAAGGTCGAAAATGTAGTCCTCCTCGCGCTTCGGCACCACGAGCGTATGACCCTGTGCCACGGGGTTGATGTCAAGGAAAGCGTAGAAACGGTCGTCCTCGGCGCACTTGTACGAGGGAATATCCCCCGCTATAATCTTTGAGAATAATGTCATGCCCTTGGTTTTTTGGTTGCGGCGAATGTCCGCCGCGCCGCGCGGCTTACGCCCCGACGGTTATGTTGAGAATCTCCAGCTGGATAGTGCCCTGCGGTATCTTCACGTCCACCACGTCGCCCACCTTCTTGCCCAACAGTCCCTGGGCTATGGGCGTGGTGGAGGAAATCTTGCCCTCGCGCAGGTTTGCCTCGCTCTCGCTCACGATGGTGTAGCGCATTGACATGCCCGTCTTCACGTTTTTCATCTCCACGGTCGAGAGAATCTGCACCACGTCGGTGCGCAGCTTCGAAGCGTCTATTATCTTGGCGGCGGCGATTGTGGCCTTGAGGTTGGTTATCTTCATCTCCAGCATGGCCTGCGCCTCTTTCGCGGCGTCGTACTCGCTGTTTTCGGAAAGGTCACCCTTGTCGCGTGCCTCGGCTATCGCCGCTGAGGCTGCGGGGCGCTCTACAAGCTCCATGTGGCGGAGCTGGGCCACCATCTTGTCGTAGCCCTCTTGTGACATGTATGCCATAATGCGTAAAAGGATTCGTTTGTTTTATTCCCCGGCGGCACGCCGCCCGGGTGAGGTAAAAAAAACCGAAAGAACTCCCGCGACTGTGTGAAACGCCGGAATCCTTTCAACTTCACCTTGGATAACTATTTCAGCGGCAAAGGTAAGCCTATTTTCGGTATACGCAAAATTAAGCCCGGAATTTTGCGTGCCTGTGTCCCGTCACCGTGTTGCATTTTGTTTATCGCGTCGTACGTGTCGTGTAATTTAATAATGTGTAATAAATGGAAAGCTGCGGGGCGTGTTTCCGCAAATAACGCTTACCTTTGCCACATATAGTGCGCAATACGCCCGTGTGCGGCGTATGGCGGTCACGTCCTCTTGCCGCGCGGCCGGCGCGGCGCAAGACAAGATACCTCTGCGGTAAAAGGAAAACAGCAAACATTACTTTTAATACCAACTCTATGCACAAACTGCTTAAACTGACGCTCCTGGCGGCGGCTGCCATGCCGGGCGCGCTTTCGGCGCAGGTGGTGGTGGACAGGACGAAGTACCCCGACTACTCGGATAAACTCAACCCCGACCCCTCCCTTATGACGCCGATGCGGAAAGTCGGCGCAAAGGCGGCTGAGACCCGCCCCGACCACGTGAACAACGGGGAGGACGCCTACTTCCCCCCGGTGTTCAGCCAGTCGGGCGGCTCCTGCGGCTCCGCCTCGCGCATCTGCTATATGTTCTCGCACGAGCTGAACTCCTACCGCGGACTTGACGGCAAGGACTCTCACAACTACTACCCCTCCCACTTCGTGTGGCTGCTCACCAACGGCAACTCAGGCAAGGACGCTTTCGTGCAGTACGTGGGCGTGCCTTCGGCGTACACCTACGGCGGCCAGACCTACTCCGAGCTTTTCGGCTACCAGGAGGAGACCAACGACGACTTCGGCTGGATGACCGGCTACGACAAGTGGTACGAGGCGATGTTCAACCGCATGCTCAAGCCCTCCAACTTCACGGTTAACGTGGGTACGACCGAGGGGCGCGAGGCTGTGAAGAACTGGCTTTGGAACCATAACGGCGACACCGACTTCCACTCGGGCGGCATCGTCGGCATCGGCGTGGCGTCGGGCGGCGACTGGCAGAACATCCCCTCCACCGCCACCAACGATGCCATCGGCGTGACCGGCATGAAGTACGTCAACAAGTGGGGAACCTCCGTCGACCACGCCCTCACCGTCGTGGGATATGACGATCGCATTGAGTTCGACCTTAACGGCAACGGCGTCTACGGCGAGGAGTCCGCCGACGAGAAAGGCGCGTGGATTATCGTCAACTCCTGGGGCTCCGGCTGGTGTAACGGCGGTTTCATCTACTGCCCCTACGCGTACGGCGGCCCGGCGCACAGCTCCGACGGCACCTTCCCCGGCAACTGGTGGACGCCCGAGGTTTACCGCGTGCGCAAGGACTACCGCCCGCTGCGCACCATCAAGGTGAAGATGGACTACTCGCGCCGAAGCGAACTGTACCTCAGCGCGGGTGTCTCCAGTGACCTCAACGCCACCGAGCCCGAGTACAGCCAGGCTTTCGACCACTTCAAGTACGCCGGCGACGGTGCCAACGGCAACACCGTGCCCGCCCCAGAGATACCGATGCTGGGACGCTGGGCAGACGGCAAGCTGCACACCGAGGCGATGGAGTTCGGGTACGACCTCACCGACCTCACCGCCAACTTCGACCGCAACAAACCCCTGAAGTACTTCTTCATGATTGACACGAAGTCGACGGCGCAGGGCAGCGGAAAGATATACAACGCCTCCATCCTCGACTACGCACAGGACGCCGAGGGCGTGGAGACCCCCTTTGACATTGACAAGACCTCCGGCGTGGAGGTGCAGAACAAAGGCAAGCGCACCATCATCTCCGTCATTGTACAGGGCGAGGGCGTGTACGCCCCCGAAAACGTCGCCATCGCCGACGGCGAGCTGCAGTGGTCGGCTCCCACCACGGGCAGCTACCAGGTGACGGGCTACCGCGTCTACAAGGGCGACGACCTGCTGGCCACCTTGGGCAGCAACCGCTTCGCCTACACGCTCCCCTCCACCGACGTGGCCACCTACGGCGTGGCTGCTGTGTACGGCGACAAGGAGTCGAGCAAGGTGACGGCCTCCGTGCCCGCACCCGCCACAAGCGACAACCAGGTGGTAAACTTCAAGAAGATGTCCGGCTTCAGCATCCCCGACGTCTTCGGCACGAAGTACCAGACGGCCACCATAGAGTTCTGGATAAACTGCAACTCGCTCGCCAACTGGAACCAGAGCGCAGGTCCGGGCTGGGGTGAGTTCATGTTCCACGCCAACTCAGACGGCACGTTCACTGCGGGCTGGGACACTTCCAACCGCGCCAACGCCTCCGGCGCGCTGAGCAAGGGCACCTGGAAGCATATCGCCATCACGGTCAACAAGGGCATGCTCAAGATATTTGTCAACGGCACGCAGAAAGCCTACGTCAGCTCGACGACGTACAGCGGCGTGGGCGGCTTCGGCGCGCTCACGTGGACGGCGCAGGAGCACAACAACGGCTATGTTGACGCCAAGATGGACGAGATACGCATCTGGAACAAGGCACGCACAGCCGCGCAGATAAAGGCCGACTACCTTACCGAGTTTGGTGACGCCGGCCTGCCCGATGGTCTTCTCGCCTACTACAAGGGCGACCTCATCGAGGTGGGCGGCACGAAGATGCTGCGCGACCACTCCGCCGGGCAGCACCACGCCACCATCCTCAACGAAAACTACGAGGTGGGCACGTCCGCCACGCCCGCGATGAAGTTCCCCACCAACCTCACGGTGAGCGTCGACCAGCCCACCGAGGATGTCTACGCCGGACTTCCCTCCACGTTCTCTGCCACGGCTTCCACCGCCGCGCAGACCCTCACCTGGACGGCCGAGGGTGCGGGCGTCAAGGCCACCAACGCCCTCACGCCCACCTTCACCTTTGAGAAGGCCGGCGAGCAGGAAGTCAAGGTTGTGGCCGCCGACCGCGACGGCAACACCGTGACCGCCACCGCCACCATCAACGTGAAGACAGCTCCCACGCCCGACGCATCGTTCACGGCCACTTCGTTCAGTGTGCCGGCCGGGCAGCGCGTCACGTTCCTCGCAAGCCACGCCCAGACGGGTTACAGCTACCTGTGGAGCACGCCGGGTGCCGACACCGAGACGGCCAACACGGCCAACTTCGCCACCGTCTACCGCAAGGGCGGCGTTTACCCCGTCACACTCACCATCACCTCGCCCAGCGGCGAAAAGGTGAGCAAGACGCAGAATGTCACCGTCACCGGCGTGGCCCCCGAGGCCGACTTCAACGTTTCGCCCACCGTCGTGGTGAAGGGCGAGGAGGTGACGCTCACCGACAAGTCGCAGTACGAGCCCACCAAGTGGAGCTGGCACATGATTAGCGGCGAGAACGCCCTCGTGAGCGAGAAGCAGAACCTCACCTTCGTGGCTGAGCGCCCGGGCATCTACAACGTGGAGCTTGTGGCCTCCAACAGCGCGGGCCTCGGCTCGAAGAAAGTGGAGCACGGCCTCGTCATCTGCAACGCGGACAGCAAGAACGGGCTCAACTTCAGCTACGACAACTGCCAGGTGACCCCGAAGACCAACCCGCTCTCCAAGGACATGAACAAGTTCACCGTTGACTGGTGGATGCGTCCTTCCACGCTTGCCGAGGCCGGCAACGGCATCGGCAGCACCGCCGACGCATTCCTCATCAACACCACCTCCGACGGCAAGATGCAGGTGAGCCTTAACGGAAAGACCGTGGAAAGCTCCGCCGAGTACGTCATCGCCTCGCAGTGGCACCACTACGCGGTGACTGTCGGCTCGGGCACGGTGCGCTTCTACCGTGACTGCGTGCAGATTTCCACCGCAGCCATCGGCGCGGGGAAGATGCCCGCCACCACTTTCTCCATCGGTACGGACGACGCCCCGTTCAAGGGACAGATTGACGAGTTCAAGGTATGGAGCAAGGCTCTCTCCGCCACCAAGCTCAAGGCTTACAGCAACCAGCCCATCGAGGACGTTGCCACGGCCCAGTCGGCTGACGGTCTGCTGCTCTACTACCAGTTCAACCAGAGTTCCGGCAGCGTCAACGACGCCACCTCCAACGCCAACTCGGGCACGCGCAGCGGCTTCGGTCCCGAGGGCGACGCGTGGGGCTTGTCGAAGGGTGTGTTCTGCCTCAACTTTGAAGACAAGGCAAGCGACATCACCAAGACACGCATGAAGAACTACAAGGCGCCGTTCAACCACACCAGCAACCTTGTGAACGTGTCCGAGGCCGACCGCTTCTACGAGCTCACCGACTGGGAGGTGGAGAACAGCACGCATGAGAAGAACACCACGGGCGCGCACGTCGACACCGGCAGTGGCAGCTACCTCTGCTTCACCACCACCGACTACCTCTTCGACGACCTACTCACCGACCACAAGCTCTACCAGACCGTCACGCTGCCCGCCGGCACCTACGGCCTCACCGCCAAGTACGGCACCTACGCCGGCCAGTCCGACGGCTGTTACCTCGTGATAGCCGAGGGTCAGGGTCTCCCCAATACGGCCGACCTTTCCAAGGGCTGCATCGCCTACCAGCGCATGGAGGCGAAGAGCACGGACGTGAAGGAAAACACCATTTACTTCGTGCTTAACGAGCAGACGCAGGTGAGCCTCGGCTTGCTGGTCAACATGTCCGAGAGCCGCACCCTCGCGCTGAGCGAGTTTGTCCTGACGCAGTACCCCGTGGCTCCCATCACCGAGGGCATCAACACAGTGCGCCTCACCGACGGCACCACCACCGATGCCGCTGTCTTTGACATGTGGGGACGCCGCGTCACCGAGCCCGTCAAGGGTCAGGTTTACATCATCGGCAACAAGAAGGTGCTGATGAAGTGACCCCGCGCTGAATGACGCACCCCCTGCGGCGGAGGCTTTCCGCCGCCAGGCACTGATATGAGTCCCGCCCGGCAGTCTTGCCGGGCGGGACTTTTTTATGCCGTTCTCCGGGGACACGCGGGGCGGCGGGCGGGCTGTGTCGCGAAATAATTTTGCGCCGCATAAGTGCGTTTTTCTGTCGCTTGTGCCGTCTTTCGCGCCGTTTGCGCACGGGGCGGAGTTTGGCGTGAAATCCGAAAATACGAAGCCCATACCTTTGCACTATGCGGAAACCGCCACGGTGGCCGCTGTTTTCACATAAATCACACAATCATGAAAAACACACGCATGGCGCTGCTTTGCGCCTTTGCCGCCATACTGGCGGCTCTTTCCCTCGCCGCGTGCGGGAGGGACGACGACAACGACAGCGGCGGAAACAACGGAAAGGAATCCTCTTACTCCATCGTGGGCAATTGGATAAACGAGGAGGACGAGGATATGTTGGTTGTCAACACCGACCACCTCTACTGGTTGTACTACTATGATGGGAGAATAGAAAAGGATGACTATGGCCGTTATGTGTACAACGCCGACGACAAGGTTATTGAGTATTGGGAATCGGGCGACGAAGACGAAGAGCCGTATTTGTTTTATGTCACTTGGTTGGACAAGGACAGATTCCATCTTATGGAACAGGATGGCGACGACCTGGGAGTCTACACGCGCACCTCGTTGAGGTATCCCCCTGAAAGGTGGAATCACTGACCGCAGTCCCACACGTCGGGGCGGCGCGGTGACTGTATGGACAGCCGCCGCGCCGCCTTGCCGCACTTTCCCGACAGGTGTCATTGTGGTATGCGCGGAAGAGGTGAAAACAAGAATGTTTTGTCGGTTGTGTGAAAATGCTTATTTTTGCCGTCGTGCTTGATGGTTTGGAAAGCGTTTTAACCTAAAAAATATCATTATGAGAGATTTTCTAATTATGGATGACATCCTAAGTGAGGAGCAGCAGTCTTCTATTTGGGGAGGAACTGGACAAGTTTGTCAGGTGAAGCTCTGTCTTAAGAATTGCGACCAAGTCTGCACTAAGACGTGTACACAGACATGTGGAACCCTTTGCGGAAGTCTTTGCTTCAATTCAAAGCTCGTTCCGTCGAATGTTAGTGGGTTGACGGATCTTGCATTATAGTATTCTGCCGCTTGGGATAGTGAACTTAGTGTGAGAGATGCGGTTTCCGAAAAGAACCGCATCTTCTCTTCCTTTTAGACTCAGGTGAAGGATGAAAACGATTAGAAGTCCCCATTTCTTTAATGATTTTGAGGACGCTTTGAGTATCTGCTTATGGACAACACTATAAAGAATTCTATATACGCAATTGTTGATGATATCGTTACAGAATCGGAACAATTTAGTGTAATCGGCGGGGGAACTAGAGTATGCAATTCTCACCTGTGTATAAAGAATTGTGTGCAAACTTGCAATCATAGTTGCACTCATACTTGTGTGAACACCTGTTTCCTTTGTAACAATTGTTTCTTGATTAGAGATGGTATAACGAACTCTGCTTTATTTGATCTTGGAATTTGAATAAGAGGGGAAAGTATACGAATAGTTAATCGATTTTGGGTCTTATGGATACGCGTTATTATATATCTCAATATACGATCCCAGTATGCACGGTTGGGGGAAGTTGTCATTACCTTTACAATACTGTAAATGGTGTAATAATAAAAACAACAGAAGAAATTGTTAGATTCGTACAGGTATGCAAGGAGGAACAATCCTCTGTAAATGCAAATGATTTTCCTGATGAATTGTTCAGGACTCTTTTGGATAGGGCACTAGTTGTAAAAAAAAGAGACGATGAGGAAACTTTAAATAGAATCATTGCAGAGAGTCGCTTAGTGTCAATGGAAGTGAGAGACCTTGTCCTTACCATAGCCCCCACTCGTGATTGTAATTTTGCTTGTCCTTATTGTTATGAACACAATAAAAGGGCGGTGTATATGCGTGGTGAAACAATAGACCAGTTGATAGCTTTTATCAAGAATTACAAGTGGTGTGACAATTATCGAATAACATGGTATGGAGGTGAACCACTAATGGCTTTGGATGTAATCAAGACAATTACAGAAAAGCTTCGAGGGCTTACAGAAAAGAAGTGCGTATATACTTCAATGGTGAGCAACTGCTACCTTATAGATGAGGATGCGCTGGCATTTTTTAAAGAGAGTGGCATTGACTCCATACAGGTTTCCATAGATGGGGTGAAGGAGAGACATGACAGTACACGCTTTGACAAAAGGGCAGGAAAAGGAAGCTATGATGTCCTTATGGATAATATAGGGCGGGTTTTGCGTGGCATTCCTGATGTAAGCGTAAGTGTTCGTGTGAACATAGATAATAGAAATTATGAGGATTTCTTTTTTGTT
>CAVGTC010000069.1:0-15290 GCA_963632255.1 Lachnospiraceae bacterium
GTAGTACAAATATACAACATTTTTCCGCCGAAAGCAAGAAATGTTAAAACGCCCGCCGGAGCAAAAAGTCAGATTTTCGCGCCATTTGCATACACTTCGCAAAACGGCGGCGGCACGCCAAACGGACTTGTCGCCACATCGCGCTGTGATTTCCGGGAAGCCAAAGGGCGCGGAGTCAAGGCGCGATAATAATTCCCGAAAATAATTGACGGAATAGTTGGAGGGTATTTTCGGTCGTCCTATCTTTGCAGCGTATCCAGCATTGTAACAATTACAAAACGATAAATGTTCAAGGAAGAAACGGCGGCATATCTGGAAGCACGCGGCGTGAGACCCTCTCCGCAGCGCGTGGGGGTGATGGAATACCTTGCCACGCACCACACCCACCCCACGGTGGACACCATATACGCCGCGCTTTCGCCCCAAATGCCCACGCTTTCGCGCACCACGGTGTACAACACGCTGAAGCTGCTCGTGGAAAACAAGGCCGCAAGGCTGCTCACGATAGACGAGCGCAACGTGTGCTATGACGCAGACCTATCACCGCACGCGCATTTCCTCTGCACACAGTGCGGACGGGTGTACGACATAACGCTGGACAATCTGCACCCCGAGGACGGGGCGTGCGTGCCCACGGGCTTTGTGGTTGAACAGTCGGAACTTTACCTCCGGGGACGCTGCACCGCCTGCGTGAGAAAAGGGGACAAGGAATAAGGGAAATCCGCCTGCCCGCACGCAAGCGCGGACGGACACAGACAACATAAACAATCAACCCTAAACTTAACTCAGAGAAAATGAAAAAGAAATTCATCTGCACCGTATGCGGCTACGTCTACGAGGGCGAACACGCGCCAGAGAAATGCCCCATGTGCGGCGTGCCCGCCTCCAAGTTCAAGGAAATGGGCTGCGGCAGTGACCTTTCATTCGTGGCAGAGCATGAGCTCGGCGTGGCAAAGGGCTGCGACGAGGAAATGCTGAAGGATCTCAACGCGCACTTCAACGGCGAATGCACCGAGGTGGGGATGTACCTTGCCATGAGCCGTCAGGCCGACCGCGAGGGCTACCCCGAGGTGGCGGAGGCTTTCAAGCGCTACGCGTGGGAGGAGGCCGAGCACGCGGCGAAGTTTGCCGAGCTGCTGGGCGACCTGGTGTGGGACACGAAGACCAACCTCGAGAAGCGCATGGACGCTGAAGCCGGCGCGTGCGAGGACAAGACCCGCATCGCAAAGCGCGCGAAGCAGCTTAACCTGGACGCGATACACGACACGGTACACGAAATGGCACGCGATGAAGCACGCCACGGGCAGGGATTCGCCGGGCTTTACAAACGATTCTTCAAATAACTTACCTAAAAACATCACCCCATGAAAGAGCTTAAAGGGACACAGACGGAAAAAAACCTTGCCGAGGCTTTCGCAGGCGAGTCGCAGGCGCACACCAAGTACCTCTATTTCTCGTCAAAGGCGAAGAAAGACGGCTATGTGCAGATGTCCAACATCTTTTCGGAAACCGCCCGCAACGAGAAAGAGCACGCCAAGCTGTGGTTCAAGTACCTGCACGGCGGCGAGATGCCGGACACGATGGACAACCTCGCCGAGGCGGCAGCCGGCGAAAACTACGAGTGGACGGACATGTACGCGGGTTTCGCCAAAACGGCACGCGAGGAGGGTTTCGAGGAGATAGCCCGGAAGTTTGAGATGGTGGCCGCCATCGAGAAAGCGCACGAGGAGCGTTACCGCCGGCTGCTGAAAAACATCGAGGAGGGCATCGTCTTCTCGCGCGAGGGCGACCGCGTGTGGATTTGCGACAACTGCGGCCACATCGTGGTGGGCAAGGACGCGCCCAAGGTTTGCCCTGTGTGCAACCACCCGCAAAGCTACTTTGAGCTGCGTGCGGAAAACTACTAAGTTCCTCTCCCCTCTGAGGGAAAAACAAAAAAGAAAAGGGCAGCCCCGCCAGCGGACGGAACCGCGGCGGGGCTGCCCCTCGTCTATGGCCAGGCGCGTCAGGGGCGACAGCACTTCACCAACCTATTTATCCGTGCTTCCGCTTTCACACCACGCGGCGATATTGCGCATCAAGCCCTCGTACTTCGCCCGCTTCACAGCACTTTTCGTGAAAAGGCGCGTGTACTGTTCGCGTGTCAGTGCACGCCACTCCTCACGCCCCATTGCGAGAATGGCGGGACGGGGGAGCAAAGCGGTGACGGCGGTACGGCGGGCGAAGCGGCGGTTCCAGGGGCAAGCCTCCGCGCAGCGGTCGCAGCCGTAAAAACATCCGCCCATCTTCCCGCCCGTACCGGGCGGGAGCGCGTCGCGGCACTCAATGGTAAGGTAGGAAAGGCAACGGCGGGCGTCCATCGTGCCGTCACCGCGCAAAGCTCCCGCCGGACAGGCGGCAAGACAGGCGCGGCAAGTGCCGCAACGCGGGCGTGCAGGGCGGTCGTAGGTGTCGGCGGCGTGGCGCACAAGCATTTCGCCAAGAAAAAAGAAACTCCCCGCACCGGGAATTATAAGCTGAGAGTTACGCCCGCGCCAGCCCAGTCCGCACTGCTGCGCCCAGTACTTCTCGTCAAGCGGCGCGGTGTCCACAAAGACGCGGGCGTCCTTTCCCTCCGTCAGTCCGAGTCTGCCAAGAAGCCGACGCAGCATCGCCTTTACCACCTCGTGGTAATCCGTCCCGCAGGCGTAACGGGCGAGGCAACCACCGCTGCCCGGCTCGCAGCCGTCCGCAGGACTGTAATTCACCGCAAGACTCACCACCGTGCGTGCCCCCTCAAAAAGCAGGCGCGGGTCAAGGCGTTTGTCAAGGTTGCGCGCAAGGTAGTCCATCGTCCCATGGCAGCCCTCCGCAAGCCATCCGCGCAGCTCGGCGGTACGCGCGGCGGAGACCAAACCGGCGGGGGCGAGTCCGCAGACGGAGAAACCCTCCTCGCGTGCCAGTGCCTTCACTTGTGCCGAGCATAGCTGCATAAGGTCAGCGGTAAATAAGCGTGGAGACGCGCGAAGGGGCGTATGCCTCCTCGGCCACGCCGCGCACCTCCTCGGGCGTGAGCTGCATTATGCGGTCGCAAAGGGCGGACACGTCGCGGTGGCGGCCGTAGTGGGCGAAAGTTTTGCCAAGCGCCACGGCGTAACTCTCCCTCGCCTCGCACGATATGGCAATCTGCGCGCAGAGCTGTCGTTTGGCCGCAGTGAGCCGGGCGGGGGTGAACGGCGTGGAGGCTATCTTGTCCAGTTCACGCCTCACGAGGCGGCGGCAGCGTTTCACATCGGCGGCGTCGCAGCCGAAGTATATGTCCCAGTAGCCGGTGTCGGGGTAAGTGGCGATGTTGCCCTCGACGGTGTACACCAACCCGGCACGCTCGCGCAGGGAGATGTTAAGGCGGGAGTTCATCCCCGGTCCGGCCAGCACGTTGTTGAGCAGCACAAGGGCGAACCGCCGGTCGTCGTTGCCGCCGAAACCCGCGCCGCCCACGAGTACGTGCGCCTGGTGGGTCTGTTTCTCTACCGTGCGCTCCACGCCCCCCGCCAGCGGTGTGTCTGCCGGGAAAGCGGCGGCGGCGGAAGCCACGGAAGCCTCAGCCGACGCTTCCACTGCGGCAAACGACTTTTCAAGCACACGCGCCACACGCGCCGCCGGCACATCACCATACACATAGAAGACGGCATTGGCGGGGCGGTAGTGCGCCCCCGTGAAACGGAGTGCGTCGGCAGTGGTGTACTCGTGCAGGCGGGCTGCCTCCCCAAGCACGTCGCGGCCGAGTGGCTGCCCCGGGAAGAGCATTGACTCGAACTCGTCGAATATCAGTTCGGAGGGGGAGTCCTTGTAGCTGTCTATCTCGTCGCAAATCACCTCCACCTCCTTGTCTATCTCCGTCTGGCGGTACACGCTCCCGAAGACTATGTCGGTGAGCACGTCAGCCACCCGCGCAAAGTTCTCCCGAAGGGCGGTGGCGTAGTACACCGTCTCCTGCTTGCTGGTAAAAGCGTTGAGCTCGCCGCCAAGCCGCTCCACGTCGTTGGTGACACGCCATGAGGTGCGGCGGCGCGTGCCCTTGAAGGACATGTGCTCAATGAAATGCGCCATGCCGCTGTCAGCCGCGTTCTCGTGGCGTGTGCCCGCACACACCACAAAGCCGCAGTACACCACGGGCGAGCTGTTGTTCTCCACAATGACACGCAGCCCGTTGGAGAGGGTGAGGAAGGAATAGGATGAATCGGTAGACATAGGGGAATGTTTTAGGCGCGGGCGGGGGAAAAGCGGATGTATCCGCCCTCCTACCCCATACGCGGGACAGGCCGGCGGGCAAGTCAGCCTGCCGGCCCGCCGCCGTCTTACTTTTCCCGCGCCGGTGCCAAGGCCGGCGGCGGATTTTTATTTCAGGTAGTCGTTAAAGTAACGCGTGATGCGCTCGTGCAGGTGTACCATGTCCTTGCCCATCATGTTGTGCCCGTCTCCGGGGTAAACAAAATAGTCGGGCTGCGTCCCCGAGTCCTCACAGGCGCGCAGGAAAGAAAGGCTGTGCTGCATGACGCAGGTTGGGTCGTTGTAGCCCACGATGACCTGCAGCCGCCCCTTGAGGTTCTTCGCCTTGCCAAGCAGCGAGGTGGAGGCGTAGCCCTCTGGGTTCTCCTGCGGCGTGTCCATATAGCGCTCGCCGTACATCACCTCGTAGTATTTCCAGTCTATCACCGGACCGCCGGCGACACCCACCTTGAACACGTCGGGGTAAGAGCACATCAGGTTGCAGGTCATGAAGCCGCCGAACGACCACCCGTGCACGCCGAGGCGGTCGGCATCGACATACGGCAGCGAGCGGAGAAACTTCACGCCCTCCATCTGGTCTTTCATCTCCTCGTCGCCCAAGTGGCGGTGGGTGCAGCTCTCAAAGGCGAAGCCCCGGTTTTCGGAGCCACGGTTGTCCACCACAAAAACGATGTAGCCGTTCTGCGCCATGTAGGCCTCCCACGGGCGCATCTGGTAGTTCCACGACGCCTCCACGTTGTGCGCGTGCGGGCCGCCGTACACATACACCACGGCGGGGTACTTCTTGACAGGGTCGAAGTCAGCGGGGCGCACAAGGCGGTAGTAAAGATCGGTCACGCCGTCCGCCGCCTTGATAGTGCCGCCGCTCACCTGCGGCTCGTTGTAGTCCGTCCACGGGTCGCCGTCGGCGTGCAGCTTGCTGCCCTTCGCCGTGGTGGTGTTGATGAGGTCGTACTGGCGGAAAGTTTCCGACGACGACCAGCGATCGCGCAGGAAGAGTCCGTTTCCGGAAAGCGTGGCGTAGTGCGTGCCTTTTCCGTTGTCAAGGCGCGTCACCTTGCCGGAGGGGACGGCGACAGTGTAATTGCTGTACTGCACCGGGTTGCCCTGGTTGCTCTGGTATACTATGCTTTTCGTCTTCGTGTTGAAGCCCAGCATTTCAAGCACCTCGTACTGACCCTTGGTGAGCTGCGCCAGCATCTTGCCCGACGTGTCGAAGAGGTAAAGGTGGTTGTAGCCGTCGCGGCGCGACTGCATCACGAACTTGCCCTCGTCCCACGGCAGGAAGACAATGGGGTGGCAGGGCTCCACGTAGCGCGGGTTGGTCTCTGTGTAAAGCACGCCCTTGCGCATGCCTGTGGCGGCGTCGTAGCTCACGAGCTCGGCCTTGTCCTGCGTGCGCGGCAGCTCGAACATATAGACGGTTTTCTCGTCAGGACTCCACGCAATGTTGGTGAAATAGCGGTCGGTGGGGTCGCCCGCCTGCAGGTAGACGGTCTTTCCCGTGCGCGTGTCGTACACCCCCACCGTCACCTTGTGGCTCGTCATCCCCGCCATGGGATATTTCTCGGGCGCGGGCTGCGCCACGCGGTGGGCGATGTCCACCAACGGATAGTCCGTCACCATGCTCTGGTCCATACGGTAAAAGGCAAGGAGGTTGCCCTTCGGACTCCAGAAGGTGCCTTTCGTTATGCCGAACTCGTCGCGGTGCACACTCTGCCCGTACACCAGCTCGCGGCTGCCGTCCGAGCTCACGCCGTGCTCCGCGCCGTCCGCCGTGCGCACGTAAAGATTCCAGTCCCTCACATACGCCTCGCACTTCGACGCGTAGCAGAAGTCATTGCAGCTCTCGCCCTCGGTACGAGCGGAAGTCCAAACCGCCTTGCCCGCTTTCCAGTCGTACAGCAGGCGCAGGCGTGCCGTGCGGAGTGCCACCACGGTGGACGCGCCGTCGGGAAACTCCGCGTAGAGCAGGTTGTACACCTTTCCCGCCTTGGCCGTGTCAATGGCTGCGTTTACCTGGTCGAGCGTGAAAAGCGTGCCGCCGTCCGCCGCGCGGCCCTTAGCGTCGGCGAGCAAGGTGACGCAGTCCACCTCCGTCTTCACGAGCCGGTCACCCCAGAAAGCCGTGTAGTACGGCTTGGGCTGTATGTTCCAGTAGTTGGAGCCGCCCCACATCAGGTCGTCAAGGGTGAAGTCTTTCTTGCTTTGCGCCATAAGTGAGAAAGGTAAAAGCAGCAACAAGCCGGCTGCGAGTAGTCTTTTCATATGTGCTGGTATGTGTGCGTGTGTCTTAATTGTCCGCCGCGCCCGCCCGTGCCACGGCAAGCGGCTGGCTTTGCGTGTCTGCCTGCGGCATAAGCGGTGGCGGAAATGTCTGCGGAGGAAAGGAAAGGACGCGGGAAAAATCGTGCGGCGTACCGATGGGAAAGGGAATGCCGCGCAAAACGGACGACCACGGACGGCCTCGCCGTGTTATGGCGGTAAGCCCGTCCGTGGCCGCGCGGTCCTACCGCGCCGTTTTCCCCGTCCCCCTCACGCCGCGCCGTCAGGGTTCGTCCCCCCGCGCGGAACAGCGGGTCAGTAATCGCGGCGCGGACCTTTGTCACGGCGGTCAAAGCCGCCCTTGCCGAAATCACGCCCGCCTTTGCGGAAGCCGTCACCGCCTTTGCGGAAACTATCCCCGTCCTTGCGGAAGTTATCATGGCGGAAACCGCCTTCGCGCTTGAAGCCCCCCTCGCGGCGGAAACCGTCCCCATCCTTGCGGAAGCTGTCCCCATCCTTGCGGAAGTTGTCACGGCGGAAACCGCCCTCGCGCTTGAAGCCCCCCTCGCGGCGGAAACCGTCTCCGTCCTTGCGGAAGCCGTCCCCATCCTTGCGGAAGTTGTCACGGCGGAAACCGCCTTCGCGCTTGAAGCCCCCCTCGCGGCGGAAACCGTCTCCATCCTTGCGGAAGCCGTCCCTATGAAAACCATCCTTGCGGAAGCCATCACGACGCGGCGGGCGGTCGCCATATCCGCCTACCCTTGCGGGGCGGTCGGGACGGCCGAAGCGCGTCTGCTCAAACTCGCGGTGTTTCCGGCGCAGCAAAGCGTAGCCCTCGGGCAGGTCGTCCTCGTCGTTGTCGTCCCAACGCTTCTTGTCCTCGTCTGTGAAACGCTCCTTGAAGTCGTCGCGGCGCGTGCGGAAACGGTGGCCGTCACTCATCAGGCGGCGTTCCTCGTCGGTCTTGACCGTGCCGCCCTCCGAGCGGAACTCGTCCAGTTTGCCGTCAAAGAGTTGGTACTTGCGGAAGTCGCAGTCCATCGCGCCGTTGAGCACCTGTACCTTGAAGCTGGGGCGCAGTCCGATGTTCTCGAAGAGTTCCTCCTTCGAGCTGATAATCCACGCCTCGTTTCCGGCGAACTCGTGCTTCAGCACTTTGCCTATGTCCTGGTAAAGTCCCAGGAGGTCGGGTGTGGTGAGACGCGCGCCGTAGGGCGGGTTGGTCACCATCAGCGTCTTTTCCTCCGGCTTCTTGAAGTCGCGGAAGTCACGCTGCTCCACGCTCACCACGCCGGCCACGCCCGCGCTCTTGGCGTTGCGCAGGGCGATGTCCACCGTGGGGCGGTTGATGTCGTATCCATAGATGTGGTGGGCGAACTCCCGCTCCTGCGAGTCGTCGTTGTATATCGCGTCAAAAAGGTCACGGTCGAAGTTTTTCCACTTCTCAAAGCCGAACTCCTTGCGGAACACGCCGGGGTATATGTTCCGTGCCATCAGCGCCGCCTCTATGAGCAACGTGCCCGAGCCGCAGAACGGGTCGACGAGGTCGGTCTCGCCGTTCCATCCCGCCATCTTCAGCAGACCGGCGGCCAGCACCTCGTTGATGGGAGCCTCCACCGTGGCCACGCGGTAGCCGCGCTGGTGCAGACTCTCGCCCGACGAGTCAAGCGAAAGCGTGCAGTCGTCCTCAGCGATGTGTATGTTGAGCTTTACGTCGGGGTTGGTGATGCGTATGTTGGGGCGCTCGCCCGTGGTTTCGCGGAAGTAGTCCACGATGGCGTCCTTCACCTTGTAAGCTACGAACTTTGAGTGGCGGAACTCGTCGGAGTATACCACGGAGTCGACTGCGAACGTCGTGTCAATATCAAGGTACTTGCTCCAGTCCACGGCACGCACGGCCTTGTACACGTCGTCAGCGTCCTTTGCCTTGAAGTGCTTGATGGGCATCAAGACCCGCACGGCAGTGCGCAGGCAGAAGTTGGCGCGGTAAAGCATTTCCTTGTCGCCCGTGAACGACACCATCCGCCGTCCAATCTGCACGTTGTTTGCGCCCAGCTCGGTAAGTTCCTGCGCAAGCACCTCCTCAAGACCCTGAAAGGTCTTGGCAATGAGTTCCATTTCTTCCATCGCGATGTGTGGCGCCCGCACGCCGCGAGTCCCTACTCCGGCTTGCCGCGAACGCTCTAAGAATCAAAAACAAATTTGTGGCGCAAAGTTAGGAATATTTTTCCACACCGCACGCCCCACCCGCCGCCGCGTGCCTAAGGATCCCCGCTCAGCGCAACAGCGAGCGGAGTCTTGCGAGAGCCGCCTGTGCGTCGTGCTCGGTCTCAAGCCACGACACGCGGGCCTCGCGGGAAAGCGTGCTTTCGGTGAGATAATCAAGGAGCGTGATGCGCCCCTCCTCAAGCGAGCGCCGCAGCAGCGCGGTGTTGTCCGCCGCCGCGATACCCGCCGCCAGCTGCGCCTGCGCGAGAAGCAAGTCCGCCGCCGCGCGGTACTGGCGCGCCACGTCGCCGGCCAGCTGCCGCCGCGTGCCGTCCGCCCCGATGCGCCACGCCGCCGCCTCCGCCGCCTTCTGCCGCGCCCGCTTGCGCCCGCCGCCCCAGAGCGGCAGCGAGAAGCCCACACTCGCGCCGCTGTAATTGTTGCCCTTTATGTACTCGCCCATAAAGCCCGCAGTGAGCGTAGGCCACGCCTCGGCCCGCGCCACCGCGCCCTCCGCCTTACTCTGCCGTGCCTCGCCCTCCGCCAGCCGCACCGCCGCGCCACCGCCCGCAAGCGCAAGCAGCACCTGCAAAGGCGGGAGCGAGTCCCCTGCCGTGGCGTAAAGCGTGTCGGGGTACGCGACGTCCGCGCCGCCCGCAAGGCGGGAGAGTTCCGACTCAGCCTCCGCCCTTGCGCTCTCCGCCCGCCGCTCGTCCGCCCGTGCCACGGCGGCGGCGAGTCGAGCCTTGTTGAGGTCGGGCAGCGACGCGTCGCCCCGGGCGTACCTTTTCTCAAACACCGTTTCCACCTCACGGGCGGCGGAGGCGCGGAGGCGCATCTCCACGCAGAGTTTGTTGCGGTAGACAAGCTCCACGAGGGCGCGGTCGGCGGCGGCAAGCACGCGGGCGTTCTCCGCCGCAAGCCTAAGGGCGAGCGTCTCTTCCCCCGCCTTGGCCGCCGCGCCGCGCCGCCCCGTCAGCACGCCCCAGTCGAGCTGCTGCGTCACCGTCACGTTGGTGCGGTTGGGCACACCCTTCGGCGAGCCCGCGAGCCACGCCACCTCGGCCTCGGGGTCCTGCAGCCGGCGCGAGGCCTGCAGCCGGTAAAGTTGCGCCTCGTTTTGCTTCGCCGCCACTTTCAGCGCGGTGTTGTTACGCGCCACGCTTTGCAGGACAGCCTCGTAGCGCGGCCGCAGCCGCATGACGTCCTGCGCCCCCGCCGGCATATGCATGGCGAGGAGGGTGAATGCTATATATATATAATGTGTGCGTGTCATGGTTTTGCTGTGTTTTTTCCCGCCCTGCCGCCCTTACCGGCTTTTCCGGCGGGCGCGATGAGCGGAACGATGATGAGGTTGAGCAACGTGCTGGTGAGCAGTCCGCCGAGCATCACCTTCGCCATGGGACTCTGTATCTCGTTGCCCGGAAGGTCGCTGCCGAGCGCCAGCGGCACAAGTGCGAGGGCGGAGCACAGTGCGGTCATAAGTATGGGCTGCAGGCGGTCGAGCGAGCCTTTCATCACGGCCGTACGCCACGCGTAACCCTGCCGCGCCAGCTCGTTGTAGCGGTCGACAAGCAGCATGCCGCCGCGCGTGGCCATGCCGAAGAGCGAAATGAAGCCGATGACGGCGGGGATGCTCAGCACGCCGCCGGTGAGGACAAGCGCCAGCACGCCGCCTATGAGCGCGAGGGGCAGGTTGAGCAGTGCGACGACCGCCTGCCGCCACGAGCGGAATTGCAGGAAGAGCAGCAACAGGATGACCGCCACGCTCAGCACGGAAAGGGCGGAAAGGGTGCGCGTGGCGGAGGCCTCGCTCTCAAACTGCCCGCCGTACTCCACGCTGTACCCCTCGGGCAGCTTCACCTTTCGCTCTATGGCGCGGCGCATGTCGTTGACGACAGAGCGCATGTCGCGCCCCTCGGCGTTGGCCGAAACGACAAGCTTGCGGCGGGCGTTCTCGCGGCTGATGCTATTGGGTCCTGTGGAGGATACGACATCCGCCACCTCTGCCAAAGGCACCTGCCCGCCCGAGGGCGTGGCGAGCGTCAGGTTCTTGACGCGCTCAATGCCGTCTATGTCACCCTCCGCCATGCGCAGCGTGACATCCATGGAGCGGTCGCCGCGCTGCACCTGCCCCACCACCTCTCCGCCGAGCGCCGTGGAGACGAAAGAGGCAAACTCGGGCAGCGTGACCCCGTGCCGCGCAAGGAGCGTGCGGCGCGGACGTATGACAAGCTCGGGACGGTCGACCTGCTGCTCGACGTTGAGGTCCGCCACGCCCTCCACATCCTCCACCGCCTCGCGTATCTGCTGCCCTATGGCGTGCAGCCGCGTGAGGTCGGGACCGAAAACCTTGACGGCGATGCCCGCTTTTGTGCCGGAAAGCATAGCATCGATGCGGTGGGAGACGGGCTGGCCTATCTCCACATTCACACCGGGCAGCGCACGCAGGCGGCGGCGTATGTCGGCGGCCACCTCCCCCTTGCTGCGGTATTTCAGGCGGAAAGGCACTTCCATCTCGCTGGAGTTGACACCGAGGGCGTGCTCGTCCTGCTCGGCGCGTCCCGTTTTCCGCGCCACGTCGGTCACCTCGGGCACGGCAAGCAGCTGTTTCTCCGCCTGGCGCCCTATGCGGTCACTCTCCTCAAGCGACACGCCGGGCAGCGTGCTCACGTTGACGGTGAACGAGCCCTCGTTGAACGGCGGGAGGAACGTTCGCCCAAGGGTGAAGAACAGCGCGGCGGTCACCGCCACCAGCACACTCGTGGCGGCGAGCGCGGCACGCCGCGTCCGCGGGGCGGAAAGGCGGAAAAGCAGGCTGGCGTAGGCGGCTTTGGCACTGCGCATCCACCGGCGGTCGGCACGCCGCACGCCACGCCCGCCGCGCAGCAGGTAGCTGCACAGCACGGGGGTGAGGGTGAGCGCCACGAGAGTGGAGGCGAAGAGCGAAATGATGAAGCTCACGCCAAGGGGGACGAGCATGCGTCCCTCCAGCCCGGAGAGGAAGAAGAGGGGGACGAAGCTCACGACGATGATGAGCGTGCTGTTGAGTATGGGCATGCGCACCTCGCGCGAGGCGTCGTACACCACACGCAGCCGCGCGGCGAGTGAGCCGCCCGCCGAGCCGCGCCCCCTCCCGCCGAGGCGGCGGTACACGTTTTCCACATCGACAATGGCGTCGTCCACCAGCGACCCTATGGCAATGGCCATGCCGCCGATGCTCATGGTGTTTACCGTCAAGCCCATCGCGTGCATCACAAGCAGCGTGACAAGCAGGGAGAGGGGGATGGTGACAAGCGAAATGAGCGTGGTGCGCGCGTTGGTCAGGAAGACGAAAAGCACAAGCGCCACAAATATGCCGCCCTCGACAAGCGACTTGCGTATGTTGGAGATGGAGGCGTCGATGAAGTCCTGCTGGCGGTAGAGCCGCGTGTTGACTTTCACGTCGGGCGGCAGCGCGGGGCGCAGCGACGCCAGCACGGTGTCGAGCCGCTGCGTGAGGTCGAGCGTGCTGACGGCGGGCTGCTTGGTGACGGTGAGCAGCACGGCGGGCTTGCCGGAGACGGAGGCCACGCCCGTCTTCGGACTTTTTGCGCCCACCGCCACGTCGGCCACGTCGGCCAGCGTGACGGGCATGCCGTCCGCGCCGCTCTTCACCACGGCCTGCCCCATGCGCCGCGTGTCGTCCGTGGCGAGCAGTCCGCGCACAATGTACTCGCTTCCTCCCTCGTCAAGCACACCGCCGGCGGCGTTGCGGGTCATCTGCGCCACGGCAGCGCGCACCTCGCCGAGGGTGACACCGTAATGGCGCATGCGGGCGGGGCGGAGGCGTATCTGGTACTCCTGCACGTCGCCGCCTATGACGGACACCTGCGCCACACCGCCGGCGGAAAGCAGCCGCGGGCGCATTGTCCAGTCGGCAAGGGTGCGCAGGTCGCCCGGCGAGGTGGTGTCGGCGGTGAGTCCGATGAAAAGCACCTCGCCGAGTATGCTTGACTGCGGACCGAGCGTGGGTTGCCCCACCCCGCCGGGAAGTGCCCCGCCCAGCGCGGAGATTTTTTCGGAGACAATCTGGCGGGCGCGGTAGATATCCGTACCCCAGTCAAACTCCACCCACACCACAGAGAAGCCCGTGGTGGAGGTGGAACGCACACGGCGCACGCCCGCCGCCCCGTTGACGGCGGTCTCCACGGGAAATGTCACCAGCCGCTCCACCTCCTCGGCGGCCATGCCGCCGGCCTCGGTCATCACCGTCACGGTGGGGGCGTTGAGGTCGGGGAAGACATCCACCTCCATCCTGTGCGCCGTGTACACGCCCGCCACCATCAGCAGCACGCCGAGCAAGAGTATGACGGGGCGGTTGCGCAGGGAAAACGCAATTATTCTGTTTAGCATAAAAGTATAGTCTGTAAAAAAGAGGGCGGACTAATGGGATGTCCTATAAACCACCGCCCCTAATGCGAATGTCCCTCGGGCACGGCGGCCGAACTTGCGGCAAGGCGCACGAGGGTGGCTCCGTGTGTCACGACTTTGTCGCCGGCAGCCAGTCCGGCGGTCACCTCGACGCGCCGCCCGTCACTTGCGCCAAGCTCCACTTCGCGGCGCCGGTAGGTACCGGCGGACACCCGCACATACACGAAGTGCAGCCCCTGCGCCTCGGTGAGGGCGGAGAGGGGGACGGAAAGCACGCCCCCGCGCCGCGCGCCAAGGAGGTAGACCTCGGCCAGCGCGCCGGGGACGATGCCGCCTTTGTTGTCAAACTCAAACGTGACGGGGACGTAACCGCCCGACCCGCCGGCCGCCCCGCGCGAGACGAGCCGCCCGGACAGGGCTGCGAGGGAGTGGACGCACCCCGGCTCGTCGTACGCCATCCTGAAATTGGCGGAAACCACGCGGGGCAGCACGGCGTAACTGCGCTCGGGCACATCGGCCCGCAGCTGCAGGCGGCGGCTTTGGGTGACAGTGGCGAGCGGTTGCCCCACGGCCACGTAGTCGCCGTACTTCACCGCCACGCTCTTCACATAGCCGGCGATTGGGGCGGTGACAGCACGGCGGCGCGACGCGCTGCCCAGACTGCGGGCGGCGGCCTGCGCGGTGCGGTGGCGCTGGCGTGCCTCCTCAAGCTCGCGTGCGGCGACAATATGCTCGGCGGCGAGACTCTCGGCGCGGCGCAGCGCGGCGGTGGCGGCTTCAAGCTCGGCCTGGGCGGCGGCGGCGGGGTCGCCGTCGGCCACTGCACTCGCGTCCACCACAAAGAGGGGCTGCCCCGCATCCACTTTCGCGCCCTCAGCGAGACTGGCGCCGGCCGCCGGTCGCACAATGCCCGCCATGGTGGCGGTGACAGTGGCTTCGGCGCCCTGGGCGGGCAGCACACGTCCGCTCACCTCAAGCACCTCGGAGAAAGTGCCGGGGCGCAACTCTGAAACCCGCACGCCGAAGTCGCGCTCCTGCGCGGCACTGAGGCGGATGTCGTCGGACGCGTGTTGCGCCTTCTCCGTTTCGGCGGCGTGCGAGTGCGTTCCATGACCGTCCCGGCACGCCGTCAGCAGCGTGACCGCAGTGAGGGCCACGCCAAGGTATATGTATGGTGTCTTCATAAAATGCTGTTTGCTTGACCTTATACGGGCAGGGTACAATCACCCCGCAGAAAAAAAAGAAAGGTTGCGGGTCAGGCAAACGGCGGCCCGCGGCGCGGGCTGTGGGGGAGGTGTCCGCACAGGGCGGCGGACGGCACGCAGTGGCCGCACGCGCCGCCAATCACGCAGCGGCACACGGGCTCGGGAAGGAAAGTCCCACCGCCCGCCATCGCGGAGTGGGCGGAATGGGGGAAAACGCCTGCGGGCGCGAGACGCGGGGCGTGGAAAACGTGCGGCGAGGCCTTCGAGAGGCAGTCCTGCGCGGCGGGGCAGGCGGCGTGTCCGCAGGCCGTGTGCTCGTCGTTGAGCCGCCCGTCGTCGGCGCACCGCTCCACGGCATAACACGCCGCGCCGCCCTCGTGGTGGTGGTGGGGCAACGCCACAGCCAGCAGCACGAAAAGCGCCACTACCAGCGGGTGATATGCAAGGGTGCGGGTCTTCACACTCGTCGTTGTTTCCCTTTGTTCGTCTCTTCTCTCGTTGTTTACGCCGCAAAGATAGCGCAAACGCGCCGCAAACAGGTTGCAAAAACGCCCGGCCTTTCGTCCGAGACGGAATGGGACGCCGCCTAATATCCCAGCCCAAGCAGCCACATGACATCATTCACGGGGATTGTATGCGCAACCGTCCGGCGTGAGCATGTGCGCGGATGTCCGAATTTGTCATTTTGTCGTTTTCAAAGGCATTTTCTTAGCAAAATAACAAAATGCGCCCCGACGCGATTTTAACACTTCCGCACCCCGCCAAAGCGTGTCGGCGGGCAAATTTTTGCAAGTCGCCGACCTGTAGCGCAGATGCCGAGGCACTTTGAAGGCCAAGCCGCACTTCAGTGACGGGATACCGCGGAATCCCGTGGACCAAGTGCAGGCATTTTGACTCGTAAGTGGCTGAAAATCAATATAGGCAAAAATA
>CAVGTC010000070.1:0-15278 GCA_963632255.1 Lachnospiraceae bacterium
CCGTGGGCCAAGTGCAGGCGTTTTGACTCGTAAGTGGCTGAAAATCAATATAGGCAAAAATAAAGGGACATTCCTCGCGGGATGTCCCTATCTTGTAGTACAAAGATACGAAATAAATCGGCGGTTTGCAAACTGTGACAATACGCGTCACTGCGTGTTTTTCAAGTTTCTTCACGTTTTCCCGGGATACGTCCGGCTGTGGGTGGGCTGTCCGGTTTGCTGCCCGTACCCGCGGGCAATACCCTTGACGCGTCCCGCCTCCAGTGTTGTTGGTACGGCTTATTGTGGACGTAGGAGCTTTTGTGCGTCCCGCCGCCCGGTTGTGCCGTGCGGCGGTTCTGCTGCTTCTGTTCGCTGTTTTTTTGCGGATGTCGGGTAATCGCCTTAATGTGTCCGGGCGATATGAGTCCTCTTCCCTTGGCAGGCCACCTCACAAAAGCGCGAGACCGGCGAGCGTGGGAATGTCCTCTGCCTTCATCCAGTGTATCTCCACGCCGCGACGTTCCATGCCGCGCAGCCATGTCATCTGCCTTTTGGCAAACTGGTGGATGGCAATCTCCAGCTGCGCCGCCATTTCGTCGTAGGATAGCGCGCCGGTGAGGTAGAGCGTGACGTACTTGTATTCCAGTCCGTAGTAAATGAGGTCTTCGGGGGCTATTCCCTCGTCCAGCAGCCGGCGCACCTCGTCCACCATGCCCGAGGCGAGTCGCTCCCTCAGACGCAGACTGATGCGGCGGCGGCGCGTCTCGCGGTCCACCTCCACGCCCACGGTATACGAGCGGAGGGCGGGGAAGGGGCGGTCCGGCACGGGCGTGCGCGAGTAGTGGTCGGCTATCTCGATGGCGCGTATGGCACGCTGCGGCGTGTCCACGTCGGTGGTGTTGTGCAGCGTCTTGTAAGTGGAAAGCAGGGCGGTGAGTTCGGCAAGGGTTTTGCCGGCCAGCCGCTCACGCAACTCCGGGTTTTGCGGCACGGGCGAGAGGCGGTAGCCGCGCAGCACGCTTTCCGCGTAGAGTCCCGACCCCCCGCAGAGTATCGTTTTGCCGCCCCGCCGCCTGATGCCCTCGTGGCATGCGAGGAAGTCGCGCTGGTACTCGTAGATGTTGTAACGCGTGCCGGGCTCGGCTATGTCGATGAGGTGGTGGGGCGTCACGGTGCCGTCGGGCGCGCGGTAGTCGCCAAGGTCCTTCCCCGTGCCTATGTCCATGCGGCGGTACACCTGCCGGCTGTCGGCGCTCACTATCTCCGCGCCGGGTATGGCACGAGCCAGCGCCACGGCAGCCTGTGTCTTTCCAGAGGCCGTCGGGCCGAGTATCGTGATGAGGTCGTAGGGTGCTTCGGTTGCCATCGTTTTTTCCTCAAAACTTTCCCGGCTGTGCTGCCGGGGGCTGTTGTGCTTGTTGTTGCGGGCTTTTTGCGCCTGTGCGTTTCCTTTCCTGAGTTTTGCCGGGGGGGTGCGCTTCGCGTGCCGTGCCGCCCGCCAGTGGGTGACGCCGCGGGTTTGTCTGTGGGAGCGTGTGCATGCGGGCGGAGCCGGCGAGGTGTGCCATTCCGCCGGGTGTGGGCGAAAAACTGAAAGACCGCTGCAAGAAAAGGCTTTCTTGCAGCGGTCGTGTCTTACCGGTTTACGGTTGTGTCCGCTTGGGCGGATTGTTAGCCGTTCACCTTTGCCATGTGTGCGATGAGCTCGAGCACCTTGTTGGAGTAGCCAATCTCGTTGTCGTACCAGGAAACAACCTTAACGAAGGTGTCCGTGAGTGCGATGCCGGCCTTGGCGTCGAAGATGGAGGTGCGGGTGTCACCGAGGAAGTCGCTGGAAACGACTGCGTCCTCAGTGTAGCCAAGAACGCCCTTGAGGTCGCCCTCGGAAGCCTCCTTCATGGCTGCGCAAATCTCAGCGTAGGTGGCGGGCTTTGCGAGGTTAACGGTGAGGTCAACCACGGAAACATCAAGCGTCGGCACGCGCATGGACATACCGGTGAGCTTGCCGTTGAGCTCGGGGATCACCTTGCCCACAGCCTTTGCGGCACCCGTGGAGGACGGGATGATGTTGCCGCTGGCAGCGCGGCCGCCGCGCCAGTCCTTGAGGGAGGGACCGTCAACGGTCTTCTGGGTGGCGGTAGTAGAGTGAACGGTGGTCATGAGGCCGTCCGTGATGCCGAACTTGTCGTTGAGCACCTTGGCGATGGGTGCGAGGCAGTTGGTGGTGCAGGAAGCGTTGGAAACAAACTGCGTGCCCTTAACGTACTTGTCGAAGTTTACGCCGCAAACAAACATGGGCGTGTCGTCCTTGGAGGGGGCGGACATAACCACGTACTTTGCGCCAGCCTCGATGTGAGCCTGAGCCTTCTCCTTGGTGAGGAAGAGACCGGTGGACTCAACAACGTACTCTGCACCTACCTCGTTCCACTTGAGGTCGGCCGGGTTGCGCTCTGCGGTAACACGGATGTGGTTGCCGTTCACGATGAGCTCGCTCTTCTCTACGTCAGCCTCGATTGTGCCGTCGAAAGCGCCGTGCATCGTGTCGTACTTGAGCATGTAAGCCAAGTAGTCAACGGGGCAGAGGTCGTTGATGCCTACAATCTGGATGTCGCTGCGAGTCTGAGCGGCGCGGAAAACGAAACGGCCGATGCGACCGAAACCGTTAATACCTACTTTGATCATGATTTGAAAACGATTAACTATTTAAGTGGTTAATATTCCAATAGCTTTTCTCTTCGGGAAAGCCGCCGCAAGCCGTGCGTGCGGATTGGCACGCCGCCGTTTCGCTTGGCTTTTCCAGTGCAAAAATACAGCTTTCCGCTGTAAAACGGGAAAGCGCAAAAACGTTTTTTTCGCACTTCCCGTCCTTACCCGCCCTTAACCCCTTGGCACGCCCCCGCAGCGGGGATTTTGCGGGCTGTGCGGGCTTACCGAAGCGCCTCCACCGCCCCGCGTATCACGTTGAGCGTGGTGGAGTCGCTCTGGTATACCGAGTACCAGCCCTGCGGCTCGTGCGGGGGGTCGCACAGGTAGTCGGCGCCAGGCTTCCACTCCTTGTCGGAGGGCACACCCTTGCCGCCCCAGCCCCAGAAGTTGCAGCCGGCCATAGGACCGCCGTCGCGCCGGCTGTCGGACAGGGCGCGGAAGAGGAAGCTGTAGAAACAGTCGCGGGCGTCGGTGGACGAGGTGGGGAGCAGGCCGTTGGCGTCGCGCGGGTAACCGAACTCCTCGACGACATACGGCTTTCCTGTCTTTGCCGCGATGCGGTTGTGTGCCTCAAGGTACTCCTGCGTCTTGATGTATACGTTGGAAAGCCCGGCGAAGAGTCGGTCACGGGAGGTCCAGCCCCAGTTGGCCGGCCAGATGTGTACGGTGATGTAGTCAATGCAGTCGTAGCCGTGCACGCGCTCGCAGAGTTCGGCGTCCTGCATACAGCCGATGACACCCTCGCTGCCGGTGGAGACGAGGTGGTTGGGGTCGGCCTGCTTGATGAGCGCGGCGGTTTCCCTCACCCATTCGGCGAAGGCGGGAATCTCCTCCTCGCCGAAGGGGCGCGGCTCGTTGCACAGCTGCCATGCCATGATGGTGGGGTCGTCGCGGTAGGGCTTTCCCGTGAGCGAGTTGGTGCGCCCCACGATGCGCGAGACGAAGTCGTGGTAAAGGCGTTGCGCCTCCTTGTCGTCAAAGAAGCGCTTGGCGTAGTCGACATAGGCGCGGTATCCGTCGCCGGAGGCGTTGGGCGAGTCGCCGTGGCCCGTGGCGCGGAGGTAGAAGCCGAAGCCGCCGCTCCAGTCCCAGGAGTTGGTGAGGTAGATGACGGCCGTCATGCCGCGTTTCGCCATCTCGCGCAGCGTGTAGTCGAGTCCCGTGAGCAGCGTGTCGTTGAGCTCGCCGGGCTTCGTCTGCAGGACGGGGCGCACGGTGTTGGCGTTGGCGCTGCCGGCGTCGGCTCCGGCGAGTATGCGCAGGTTGTCCACGCCGAGGGCGTGCAGCGAGTCAAGCTCGGCGCGCAGGCGCTTACGGTCGCCGCCCTGCCCGGTGGAGCCGAGGATGGGGGCGTACCAGAGGTTTGTGCCGACGAAGTAGAGCGGCTTGTCGCTGTCGCCCTTGTAGAAATGCGTGCCGCGCACCTTGACGAAAGCGGTTTTCCCGCCGTCCGGACCTCCGGCCGCCTGTGCGGGCAGGGCGAGGGCAAACAGCGAGGCGAGTGCGGCGGTGAGTGCGCGTGTCAGTCTGTTTCTCATGGCTTGTTGTGGCTTTGTTCGGCGGTTAGTAATGCTTGACGGCACGGTCAATCTCCCGGCGGTCTTGTTTCTCGCGTAGGGATGCCCGCTTGTCGTACTCTTTCTTACCCCGGCAGAGGGCGACGGTGACTTTCGCAAGGCTCTTCTCGTTGATGTACATGCGCAGGGGTATGATGGCGAAGCCGGGGTTGCGCGTTTCCTCGGCGAGGGCACGTATCTCTTTTTTGTTGAGCAGCAGCTTGCGGTCGCGGCGGGTGGAGTGGTTGTTGTACGAGCCGAGGCTGTACTCGGCGATGTAGCTGTTTTTCATCCACATCTCGCCGTTGTGTATATAGCAGAAGGTGTCGACGAGGCTTGCCTTGCCGGCGCGTATGCTTTTTATCTCCGTGCCAGTGAGCACGATGCCCGCCGTGTACTTGTCTATGACGAGGTAGTCGTGCTCCGCCCGTTTGTTGCGTATGTTGACGCGGGAGGAGGAAAGGTTGTTTTTCTTGCTCATGGTGTGTGTGGTGGGCTTTTGTGCGTGGGCGGTGGCGGCTGTGTGTATAGTGTGCGCTTTTGCGTGTGGCTTGCGGGGCGGCTTGTGCGGGCGGGGTGCGGGCGCGTCGGTGTCAGCGGGTCACCGTGGCGAAGTCGGTGAGGTGTGCGTCGACGTACCGCGCCACGGCCTCCGTGGTCTCCTCCTCGTTCTCCACAAACTCGTCGTCAAGCGTGTCAAAGGCGGGGTACTGCTCGAAGAGAGCCATGAACTCCTCGTCTGTGCGCTCTTTCGTGAGTTCGTCCTTGTTGGCCTGGAAGAGTTTCTTCGCCTTGTTGACGGTCTTGGCAAGCTCGGGCAGTCCCCATTCGCGCATCACCTTCGCGAATGGGTTGCGGAAGAAGAACGGTCCGTAACCGTTATATATAAGCTGTATGAAGCCGCCGTCCATCACCTCCTCATGGAGGATGGAGTACGCCCAGAGCGTGGTTTGTTGTGCGTTGAGCCGGGCGAGCGTGTCTGCGTTGAGCTCTCCGCCAGCCTGGGTCTTTATGCTTTCGGTGACGAGGCGGAGGAAAGCGTCAGCCCCCTCGGTGGCGGCGTGCCGCAGGTCGGTGTCGTTGATGGTTACTTCCATTTGCGCGGTGTGTGGTGGTTGTCCGTTTTTCTTTCGTTTGTGTCTTTCGGCGTGTTCCGCCGGTGTTTCAGGAGCGCATCTCCTCCACAATGGTCTTCATCCCCTTTATCTTCTCGCCCGCCACGGCACGAAGCGCGGGGGCGAGCTTTTGTCGCAGTACGGAGGCGTATGCGCAGTGCGGATGGATGTCAATGCGCCCCAGGTCGGCGGCACGCAGTCCGCCTTTCTTGCAGAGGAAGCCAAGCACGTCGCCTTTGCTGAGTTTGTCGCGCTTGCCGCGCCCGATGTACACGCTGGCGTAGAGCGGCGGGGTGGGGCGGGTGGCGGCTTCGGCGGGCAGGGTGAGTGTCTCGGCTCCGGCGGCGAAGTCGGGAAGTTGTTCCTCCGGCCCGGTAACGAGGTACACCGCGCCTTCGGCGTCCCAGCGTGCTGTGCGTCCGTTGCGGTGGGTGTAGTCCTCCTCGCGGCGGGGCAGGTGGTAGTGTACCACGGCGCGCACCTCGGGTATGTCAAGCCCGCGTGCGGCGAGGTCGGTGCAGACAAGCACGTTTGCCGCGCCGCAGCGGAATTTGTAGAGTGCTCTTTCTCGGTGTTCCTGCTCCATCCCTCCGTGGTACATTTGGGCGTGGAAGCCCTCGCCGCGCAGCCACTTGCCCACGCGCTCCACGCTCTCACGGTAGGAAACGAAGACGATGGCTGGCGCGCCCTTGATGTGGGTGAGAAGCGAGCCGAGCGTGGCGAGTTTGTCCTTTTCGGGCGACTCTACGCGCATTATCCTGGTGCGCCCGCGCGGCTCGTCCTCCCCGTTGAGGTAGTCAAGCCGCGTGAAGCGGGGCGCGAGGCGGCGCATGAATGCAGGAATCTCCTCCGCGTCCGTCGCCGACATAAGCCAGTGGCGTTCGGCGCGGGGGAAGTGCGACACCGCCTCCTCCATCTCCGCGCGGAAGCCCAGCTCAAGGCATTTGTCAAATTCGTCCGTCACGAGCAGCCGCACGCCGCCGCCGCTGATGTTGCCTTTGGCGAGGTGGTCGTTGAGGCGGCCGGGGGTGGCGAAGACCACCTGCGGCTTCACTTCGTGCAGCCGGCGGTGCTCGTCCATCGCGGGGCGTCCGCCGTGCAGCGTGACGGAGCGCAGCGGTGTCTTCATGCGCCGCAGCATCTCCTCGCTTTGCGCGGCGAGCTCGCGTGTGGGAACTATAACCACGGCCTGCAGCGTGGCACTCGCGGCGTCGACCGTGGCGGCAAGCGGCAGCAGGTAGGCGAGTGTCTTTCCCGTGCCCGTGGGGGAGAGCAGCACCACCGCGCCGCGTCCGCGCCCCGCCGCGTCCATAGCCTCCTGCATGGGGGTGAGGGCTTCGAACCCCAGGGCGGAGAGTATCTTGTCGTTGTCTGTCATAAGTGTGTCGTGGGGTGGAATGTGTGCCGCCGCAGGGCGGGCGTTTGTATCCTTTGGCGGCGTGTGAGTAAAAAGCGCATACGGGACGGGACACGCAGGCTGTGGTGTCCCGTCCCGTGTCACTTGCTGCCGGGCGGCGCGTTGTCCGTGGAAAGCGGGTACTGCCTTGGTGGCGCGGCGGCTACATAAGCCTGTTGTCCGCCCCTTGAGGAAAGACCACGCGCGGCTTGTACGCCGCCGCTTCCTCGGGTGACATCAGGGCGTAGCACATTATTATCACCTCGTCGCCAACCTGGAAGAGACGTGCCGCCGCCCCGTTGAGGCAGATGCAGCCGGAGTCCCTCGGACCGGTGATGACATAGGTCTCTATGCGCTCCCCGTTGTTGTTGTTCACCACGTGTACGTGTTCGCCCGCCACGATGCCGGCTGCTTCCATCAACGCCTCGTCAATGGTGATGCTGCCCATATAGTGCAGGTTGGCCTCCGTCACGGTGGCGCAGTGTATCTTCGATTTCAGTAAGCTGAGCAGCATGGTGTGCGGGTATTTACTGTGCTTGTTGCTTGTACTTCACATTGTCAATGAGACGCACCGGGCGTTGACCGCAGTACACCGTGACGCAGCCCACTATGTAGCCGCTCTCCTCCCATGAGGTGACGGGCTGCAGGCTGTCGCCGTCCACAATCTCGTAGTACTCCACTTCCAGTCCGCTTGTCGCGTTGAGGGCGTTCACCACGAAGTCGTGCGTCTCTTTCACGGTGTGGCTCCTGGCGTACGCCACACTCTCCTGCAGCGCGCGGGAGATGCACACTGCCACGCGGCGCTCCGTGTCGGTGAGCAGCGAGTTGCGTGAGCTGAGGGCGAGTCCGCTCTCCTCCCGCACGATGGGGCAGGGGCAAATCTCCACGGGGATGGCGAGGGCTTTCGCCATCGCCTTCACTACGGCGATTTGCTGGAAGTCCTTTTCGCCGAAGTAAGCCCTCTCGGGCTTCACCATATAGAAGAGTTTGCTCACTATCTGGCAAACCCCGTTGAAGTGCCCCGGGCGGCGCGCGCCCTCCATCACCGTGTCAACGGGCGGGTAGGAAAACGAGCGCGTGTCAGGTTCGGGGTAAACCTCCTCCACGCTGGGCGCGAAGACGAAGTCCGCACCGAGTTCCTCCAGCAGTTTGCAGTCGGATTCCAACGTGCGAGGGTAGTTTTTGAGATCGTTTTTGTCGTTGAACTGCGTGGGGTTGACGAAGACGCTGACCACCGTCACCCCGTTTTCTTCCACACTGCGTCTCACCAGAGAGGCATGTCCTTCGTGCAGCGCGCCCATTGTCGGTACGAGACCCACTGTCTTGCCTTGGGAGCGTGCTTCGTCGAGTGCTTTCTCAAGTGCCTTTTGTGTGTTGAAGACTGTCATTTTCGGTTTTGTCTGTATGTGTTTGTGCGTGGACACCCGTTCTTTCCGGGCGTCACTTGCGCGTCAGTCCTTGTTGAAGTAGTTGCGGAACGCCTTGAATATCCTTTGCTTTATGCCGTCCCTTGGCTGCACATTGTCGCTTCCGCGCAGGCTTTCCATCGTTTCCTTCTCCTCCTTGCTGAGCTTCTCGGGGATGTAGACGCTGATGTTCACCACGATGTCGCCGTGTCCGCTGCCGTAGCCGCGCACGGCGGGGAGACCCTTTCCGCGCAGGCGGAGCGTTGTGCCAGGCTGCGTGCCCGCGTCAATCTTGATGCGGGCTTTCCCCGTCAGTGTGGGTATGTCCACCGTGTCTCCGAGGGCGGCCTGCGGCACGGATAGCAGCAGGTTGTAGATGAGGTCGGTCTCGTCGCGTATGAAGTCCGGGTTTGCCTCTTCCTCTATAATCACCTGTATGTCGCCCGGCACGCCGCCGTGCTTCGCGGCGTGGCCTTTTCCCGGCACGTTCACTATCATGCCGTCGCCCACGCCGGCGGGTATTTTTATTTCCACTATCTCCTCACCGGAGACAATTCCTTCGCCGTGGCAGTGCGTGCACTTGTGGTTAATCACCGTGCCCTCGCCGTGGCAGGTGGGGCAGGGCGACTGGCTCTGCACCATGCCGAACATGCTGCGCTGCGTGCGCATCACGTAGCCGCTGCCGTGGCAGGTGGGGCAGGTGTCGGGGCGGTGTCCGCCCTCGCAGCCGCTGCCGTGGCACTCGGGGCATGCCACGTCCTTTTTCACCTTAAACTTTTTGGTGACGCCGGTTGCCACTTCGTTGAGCGAGAGGCGCACCTTCATTCTGAGGTCGCCACCCTGGTACTGGCGGCGTGCCGCGCCGCCCCCGCCGAAGCCGCCGCCAAAGCCGCCTCCGAAGATGTCGCCGAAATGTTGGAAGATGTCGTTGAGGTCCATTCCCCCCGCGCCGAAGCCGCCGCCGAAGCCGCCTGCGCCGTTCACCCCGTCCGCGCCGAACTGGTCGTAGCGGGCGCGTTTGTCAGGGTCGCGCAGCACGTCGTAAGCCTCGGCCGCCTGCTTGAATTTTTCCTCGGCCGCCTTGTCGCCGGGGTTGCGGTCGGGGTGGTACTTTATCGCCACCTTTTTGTAGGCGCGTTTTATTTCGTCTGCGGAGGCTGTGCGCTCCACGCCGAGTATCTTGTAGTAGTCTTTCTCTTCTGCCATTTCTGCTTAGTGGGGGGAATTTGCCTTTCTCCGTCTCCGTGGTTTGTCGGGCGGTTCCGTTATTGTCCTACCACCACCTTTGCGTGGCGCAGCACTTTCTCGTTGAGCGTGTAGCCGGCCTGCACGCAGTCTATCACATGGTTTTTCTGCGCCTCCTCCGTGGCGGGCACAAGGGCGATGGCCTCGTGGTAATCGGTGTCGAAAGCCTTTCCGGCGGTGTCCATCTTCTTCAGCCCCTGCGCGGCGAGTGTCTTGCCCAGCTTGCCGAGGATGAGCGCCACGCCCTCCTTGAGTGTCTGCACGTCGTCGCTCTTCTCCATGTTGTCCGCCGCGCGCTCGAGGTCGTCAAGCACGGGCAGCAGTGCGGATAGCACTTTTTCCCCGCCGTTGAGGATGAGGTCAGCCTTTTCGCGCATGGTGCGTTTGCGGTAGTTGTCAAACTCCGCCACCTGCCGCAGGTATTTGTCCTTCATCTCCGCCAGCTGCTGCGCGGCTTTCGCCAGTTTCTCCTCCACAGTCTCCTCAGCGGGGGTATCGCCGCTGTCGTTCGTTCCGGCTTCCCCGGTCTGTGCGGTCTCTTCCCCCGTGGCAGTTTCGGCGGTTGCCTCTACAATTTCCTCTTCGGGCTTTGCGCACGTCTCCGCGTCCTTGGACGCGTGTTCCTTATTTTTGCTCATTGTTTGTCGCGTTGTGTGGTTACTCTTGCGTTATCCTATTCGCAGAGAACTTTGCAAAAAGCGTGCCATGGCCGTATGCGGCGGCGCGTGCGCCTCTAGCGTGCGGCTATTGCGGCGGCGTTTACTGCGCCGTGCCGTAGAGTTGGTCGCGCTGCTCCTTTATATGCTCGTCGTGAATGTAGTCCTCGTAAGACATCAGCTTGTCTATCGAGCCGTTTGGCGTGAGCTCGATGATGCGGTTTGCCACGGTGTTGATGAACTCGTGGTCGTGGCTGGCGAAGAGTATGTTGCCCTTGTACAGCTTCAGATTGTTGTTGAACGCCTGTATGCTCTCCATGTCAAGGTGGTTGGTGGGCGTGTCAAGTACGAGGCAGTTGGCGTTGCGCAGCTGCATCCTCGCTATCATGCAGCGCATCTTCTCGCCGCCGGAAAGCACGTTCACCTTTTTGAGGATGTCCTCGTCCTTGAAGAGCATGCGTCCGAGGAAAGCCTTGAAGTACACGTCGTTGCCCTCGCCGTACTGGCTCAGCCAGTCAAGCATGTTGTAGTCAGTGTTGAAGAAGTTCGTGTTGTCAAGCGGCAGGTAAGCCGTGGTGATGGTGACACCCCACTTGTAGGAGCCCGACGCAGGCTGCGCGTTGCCGTTGATAATCTCGAAGAGCGCCGTCATGGCGCGGGGGTCGTGGCTGATGAAGACAATCTTTTCGCCTTTCTCCACTGTGAAGTTGATGCGGTCGAAAAGCACCGTGCCGTCGTCCGTCACGGCTTTCAGGTCCTTCACTTCCAGTATTTGGTTGCCCGGTTCGCGGTCCATCTGGAAGATGATGCCCGGGTACTTTCGCGTGGAGGGCTTTATTTCCTCCACGTTGAGCTTCTCCAGCATCTTCTTGCGGCTGGTGGTCTGCCGGCTCTTCGCCACGTTGGCGGAGAAGCGGCGTATAAACTCCTCCAACTCTTTCTTTTTCTCCTCGGCCTTCTGCTTTTGGTTCTGCGCCTGGCGCAGCGCGAGTTGTGACGACTCGTACCAGAAGGAGTAGTTTCCCGAGAAGAGCGTCACCTTGCCGTAGTCAATGTCCACAGTGTGCGTGCACACCTGGTCGAGGAAGTGGCGGTCGTGGCTTACCACAAGCACCGTGTGCTCGAAGTTGCCGAGGTAGTCCTCCAGCCACTCCACCGTCTCGAGGTCAAGGTCGTTGGTCGGCTCGTCCAGCAGCAGGTTGTCCGGCTCGCCGAAGAGTGCCTGCGCCAGCATCACGCGCACTTTCTCCTTACCCGAGAGGTCGCCCATCAGCTTGCCGTGCAGTTTCTCTTTGATGCCCAGTCCGCTGAGCAGCGTCGCCGCGTCGTTTTCGGCGGTGTATCCGCCCATCTGCGCAAACTTGTCCTCCAGCTCGGCCACTTTGAGTCCGTCCTCGTCGGTGAAGTCCTCCTTGGCGTAGAGTGCGTTGCGCTCCTGCGAGACAGCCCATAGCGTGGTGTGACCCATCAGCACGGTGTCAAGCACCGTCTGGTCGTCATATTTGAAGTGGTCCTGGCTGAGGACGGAGAGCCGCTCGCCGGGTCCCATCTCCACTTTGCCCTTGTTGGGCTCCAGCTCGCCCGAGATTGCTTTGAGCAGGGTGGACTTTCCCGCGCCGTTGGCGCCGATGATGCCGTAGATGTTGCCGTTGGTGAACTTCATGTTCACGTCCTGGTAGAGGATGCGCTTGCCAAATTGGATGGCAAGGTTGGATACAGTTATCATTAGTGTGTTGTTGTTTCTTTTTTGTTTTGCCCGCGTGCCGTGTCACACAAGGCGGGCGACGGCGAGTGTGCCTCCGTCCCCGCATTCTGTCTCCACACGGAGTGCCGTGCCGTCCGCCGTGACGGTGGCTTCAATGAGTCCCGGCCTTGCCGCTGTGAGGCGTATGCCCGTCAGCGTGCCCGCGCTTTGGGGACGGCACTTGTACACAGCCTCTTTCGCGCTCCACACCAGTGTTGCGGCGGCTTCGGGCGGCAGTCCCGTGGCGGGTGCGAGCGCCCATTCGGCTGTGGTGAGGAATTTCTCTTTCAGACGGTGGGCTTTTGACGAGTGAAGCTCGATGTCCGTGCCGTGCGGCACGGGAGCCGCGCTGAGTGCGTAAGCCCCCCCGCTGTGCGAAACGCTGATGTGCGGCGCGTCGGTCACCCCCGTCAGCGCGGGCGCGCCGTCCGCGGTGTGCGCCACGCCGGCTTGCGCGCCGAAGAGCCTTTTCGCAAGCAGCAGTACGGAGAGCAGCTCGCACCGGCGTTTTTCCGACTTCGGGGCGGCGGCTTCCGTGCGTGCCGCCGTGTCTTGCCCCTCCGGGCACATCTGCCGCAGCATCGCCTCAAGTCCGGTGGCGGTGAAGTCGTGCCTCCATATATACACACAACATTGCCCCGCACCCCGGTGGGGGGCAAGGGCAAAAATCTCGCTGTCTTTCAGGCTTGTGACCGTGAAACGTGCGGATGCCGCGCCGCGCCCTCCGGTCAAAACGGGCATACCTCCGGCGCTTTTCCCGCCTGGCTGTCCTTTTGCGGGGTGTCGGCGGCGCCCGGTGCGGCGGGCGCAGTGGTGGTGGTTTCGGCGGAGCGTTGGCGCGGGGTGAGCAGTTCGAGCCTCTCCCCCCATACCTCCGTCATATAGTGCGTGCGCCCCTGCTTGTCGGTGTAGTTGCGCGTGCGCAGCTGCCCCTCCACATACAGTTTGTCGCCCTTGTGCACATAACGTTCGGCTATTTCGGCGGTGCGCCGCCATAGCAACACCGTGTGCCACTCCGTCTGCTCGGGCACCTGTGTGCCACCCGGCAGGGTGTAGCCCGGCGTGGAGGTGGCGAGGCGCACGCGTGCGGTGCACACGCCGCTGTCAATGTAGCGCACCTCGGGGTCTGCGCCCACGTTGCCAATGAGCATCACTTTGTTTAGGGACATAAGGCGTGCTTTTTCAGGGGTTGCGGCGGGGTGTCTTTGTCCGCCGTCAGCGGTCAGCGTATGCGGTCGGCCGCCCTCACCAGTTCCTCGTCACGCTTCACGGCGCGCCAAGCGAACACGGCGAAGACTACGGAGAGGATGGGGAAGAGCGCGCCCCAGTAGGGGATGGCGTCCGCGCCGGACTTTATGGCGTACTGCGCCACATGCACGGCGGCGAAATAGAGCCAGAGCGCGTCAACGGCGGCGGCGATGCGAGCCAGCATCACCTGGCGCTTGCGCCGCTTGTAGGAAAATATCGCCCAAAGGGACAGCGCGAGGACGAGGAGCGCGGCGGCCGCCGTGTCCCATGCCACGTAGCGGAACGTCGCGGGAAGCCCCTCGGCGTGGCAGCTGTAAAAGTAGGCTGCGGCGTCACCCTGGCTGGCGCGTGCGAAAGGCACGGCGAAAGTCAGCAGGGGACACAGCCCGCAAAGCAGGAGGTATACGCTTTGTATGCGCTGTATCATGCTTCGTCCGTGAGGTTGTCCTTGTCCTTCTCGGGGTTGCGGTAGTACACGTTGCCCTTGATGAACTCGTCCGCCGCGATGAGCGTGGGCTTCGGCAGCTTCTCGTAGTAGCGCGAAATCTCAATCTGCTCGCGGTTTTCAAAGGTCTCCTCGAGGCTGTCGTTGGCCGAGGCAAACTCTTTGAGCTTCTTGGAGAGATCCTCTTTCATCTGGGCGGCTATCTGGTTGGCTCGGCGGGACATAATCACTACGCTTTCGTATATGTTGCCTGTCTCCTCGCAGAAGTCCATCAGATTGCGTGTCACCGTGTTGGTGGGTGCGGTACTCTTCTTGTAGTCCATTTATTGTTTGTAGTGTGTGGTTGTTTCGGTTTTTCTATCGGCCGCGCAGGAAATCCGCCCCGGCTTCCTTTTTGCCGCGCGTCCTCCGCAGTGTGCCCGCGCCGCTCCTATTATATAATAATGCGTGCGGGCGGGTGCGTGCGTGTCAGTGCGTGGAAGCGGTGGCTTCGCTGTCCCCGGCGGGCGCGTACTTCGCCGCTTTGGCGAAGAGCGCTTTCGCCTCGCTGAGGTATTTTGACTCCGGGTATTCCGTCACAAAGCCGTAGTACTCGTCAATCGCGTTGTGGTAACGCTCCTCTTTCTTTTCCTCTACGCTGAGTTGTGCTATGGCGAACTTCGCGCGCAGTATGAGGATGGCGAAATCCTCGCGCCGTGTGGTGTAGGGGTAATCGTTGATGGCGTTCTGCGCCGTCACGATGCATGCGCCGTAGTTGCCGTTGGTGCCGTTGCCGATGTAGGCGCCGAGGTCGTAGTAGAGCTTGGCGGAGAGGTACTCTTTCTCCACGAGTTTGTCCTGCAGCTTGAAGATGTACTCCTGCGCCTGCGCGCGATGGCGGCTGGCTGGGTAGGTCTCGATGAAGTTCTGAAACTCCGTCACCGCCTCGTACGTGTCCGTCTGGTCGAGCTTCGGCTCCGGCGTGCCCATGTACAGCGAGCGTCCGCAGTTGAAGCGTGCCTCCTCGGCGTACTTGCCGCGCGGGTAAGTCTGGTAGTACTTGCGCAGCACCGTCGCGGCGGCCTCGTAGGAGTGGGCGTTCATGTGGCAGAATCCCAGCAGGTAGAGCGACTCCTCTCCGCGCTCCGTGCCTTTGAGGGCGGAGATGACATCCTGCAACAGGGTGGCGGCGCGGTTGTACTGCCCCTCAGCGTAGTATCGCTTGGCGGCCTCGTATTTCGTGTCGTAGTCCTGCGTCTTCACCACGCGGTTGTAGTCGGCGCACGAGGCGACGAGCAGCAGCGTGCCGAGCAGCAGGGCAAGCGTGAAGTTCTTTGTCATTTCGGTATTTTGCGGCAAAGGTACAACTTTCCGCGCGAAGTGTAAAGCGCGGGGCGTGGCGTGTGTCTTTTTACGTGAGTTTCCCCGCGCTTTCATCGGCGTTTGTGCCATTTCCGCCGCATTTGCGCCTTGTGGAGGACGGGGGAGGGTTGCGTGCGGTGCTTTGTCGCCATTCCGCGCGTGCGGTGTCCTTTGCCGGTCGCTGTTGTGTTAGGGGTGACGGCGGTCTGTATGCCGCGAAGTGCGGCGCGATGTCGCGGGAAGCGGACTGTGCTCTCTGCGACGGGCGGAGAAATAGTTTCGGCATACGCTGCGCCGTGTCCGGGAACTGTATTTCTTGCGGTAAAATGGAACACTTTCGCCCTTAAAAGATTTAGGAAAGTTTAACGGTGTCGGCGGCTTGTTGCGGCCCGGTGTACCCTTTTTGAAGCCAAGCCTGCACTTCGGTGACAAGATGCC
>CAVGTC010000071.1:0-15239 GCA_963632255.1 Lachnospiraceae bacterium
GGTATCGGGTCACTGGGGTGCGGCTTGGCCTTCAGAGTGCCTCGGCATCTTGTCACCGAAGTGCAGGCATGGCTTCAGAAGGGGTGCACCGGGCCGCTACAGGCCGCCGGTGCCGTTAAACTTTCCTAAAAGTTGCCCCTTCTTTTGCGGCGGCGCGTTTTGACGTTTTGTCAGTTTTGCGGGCGTTTTGCTTACACCCCGATTTTTCGTCCGCCCGTCGGTGCATTCGCTTTCGCCATGGTGTCGCTGCGGCGCTTCCGCAAGCGTGGTGGCGCGGGGCGCGTCTACTCCGCGCCGTAAACCTCGCGGCGGAGTGTGGAGACGATGTGGGCGTAATGTGTTTCGGCGAAGGTGGGGTCGGTGGACATGATGGCAAGGGGCAGACTCTCGCCGCCGGGACGGTAGGGCGGCTGCGTGTAAGGGCGGGAGAGCAAGGCGAAGCCGTTGCGGCGGTAGAAGTCGACGCGCCGCCGCGTGGTTTCGTCCTCCGGCAGTTCCACCTCAACCACCACCGGCACGCCCGCCGCCGCCGCCCTGTACGCCGCCAGCGCGGCGGAGCCGATACCCTTCCCGCGCAGCTGCGGCAGCGTGGCGAAATGCTCGATGTAACGGAAGGCGGGCGCGGGCGCTTCCCCGTGCCGCCTGTCCCGCGCGGGGAAATGCCAGCTTGTGAGTATGCCCGCAAACCTGCCGCCGGCGGTGAGTGCGCAAGGGTGGAAAAGCGGGTTGGCGGCGGGAAGGCGCAGCCACTCGTCCACCTCGCGCCGCTCGGTCTCGGGAAAGGCGGTGAGGTAGAGCGCGGAAGCGTCGTAAAGGTACGGCACGCCGAGCGGCGTGAGCGTGATGTCTTTTTCCATCTTTCTTTGCGTTTTTAGGGGAAATGGCAGAGCCTGTCTTGCGGGAGAAACGGCACGGGCGGGGGCGTGCCGCAATGGCGGCGGCGGTCAGTCCGTCACACGCACGCGGAAAAGTCCGCCGAGCCGGCGGCGCAGCGCCTCCTCGCCGGAGAGCCTCACGCGCACGGAAAGCGCCACACCGTCCGCTGTGTAGTCGACGGACGGCATTTCCGCCCCCGCCTCGCGCACATAGCGCATGGCGGTGTCGGCGTCGGCGTACGAGGCGGCGACGCGGAACGTGGCGGTCATGACACACTCCCTCACGGGCGCCGCGTCGAGCGCCCCGGCGGCGGCGGTTTTGTATGCCACGGCAAGCGGCCCGGTGCCGAGTTTCACCCCGCCGAAATAGCGCACCACCACCACCAGCGTGCCGGTGAGCGAGTGGGAGAGTATCTGGTTGAGTATAGGGCGGCCGGCGGTGCCCGAGGGTTCGCCGTCGTCGCTGGAGCGCGTCACCCCGCCGTCCTCGCCGCAGACATAGGCGTAGCAGACGTGCCGCGCGTCGAAATACTTCTTACGCAACGCCGCCGCTTGCGTTTTCGCCTCGTCCTCGTCGGCCACGGGAAAGGCGAAGGCGAGGAATTTGCTGCGCTTCTCCGTCACCTGCGCTTCGGCGGGGGCGGAGAGTGTGAGGTATGTGTCGGTGGCGGGCATTGTGGCTTTGCGGCGGGTGCGCGGAAAAGGCGTGCGGGCTGCGCGCGGCGGTCCACGCGTCCCCGGAAGGCGGGACGCCGGCCGGCCTGCAGCCCGCGCGGGGTTCAGTTGAAGTGGTAGAGGAAAGTGGCGACACCCGAGAGGGCGGGCTTTCGCTGGTCCTTTATCTCGATGGCGAACTTTATTTCGGCCTTGCAGATGCCGCGCAGGTTGGCGATGCCCTGCAGCGTGGCGCGCAGGCGTATGCTCTGTCCGCTCAGCACGGCCTGCCCGAACTTCATCTTGTCCATGCCGTAGTTGACCATCATCTTGAGGTTGTTCACCTTGATGATTTGCTCCCAGAGATAGGGCAGGAGGGAAAGCGTGAGGTAGCCGTGCACGATGGTCTGCCCGAAGGGGCCGTCCTTGGCTTTCTCAGGGTCGACGTGTATCCACTGGTGGTCGATGGTGGCGTCGGCGAAAGCGTTGATGCGCTGCTGGTCCACCTGCAGCCAGTCCGACACGCCGAGCTCCTCGCCGAGGTGTTGCTCGAATTCGTTGTAAGAGTTGATGGTAAGCATCCGTTCTCCTGTTTTAGTTGCTTTGTGTGTGCGCGCCGCCCCGCCGCGCCGCCCCGCCGCGCTGCGGCGGTAAAAGAAAGGGTGGGGCGGGCGCGTGCTTATTGCTTGGAAATCTCCGTCAGCGTGAGCGAGGAGATGAGGTACTGCTGTGTGACGGTGGCCACGGCCTTGTACGAGCCGAAGGTCTTGCCCTCGTTGTCGCGCTGTATGTGCTGGTCGACGGTGAAGGTGGCGGTGAAGACCGCGTTGCCCTGCGAGTCGGTCTTGCGCGTCACGGAGAGGTCGCGGTTAACGACAAACTGGCAGCCCTCGATGTGCTCGTTGAACATGCCGTTGATGATGCTTACCACGTCCGCCTTGGTGGCTTTGCTCTTGTTGAGGAACTGCGACATCGTGGCGGTGATGTTGGAGCAGATGGCGGCCTCGTCGCGGTTTTCAAAGGCAGAGAAGAAGCCCGTGCAGACGCTCGTTACCATGGCTTTCTCCTCGTCGCTCACCTCCTGGCTGCGGAGGTTGCCCTGCGAGACGGAGGCCTCGCTGGCGTAGCGGCCGTCGGGATGCACGTCAAGGTAGTGCTGGAAAGCCTCCTGCGTGCCCGCCTTTTGCGCGGTTATCCAGTCGAGGGAGTCAATCTTTATGTCGCAGAGCCGGCCGTAGCGCGCGTTGTCGTACGTGGCCTTGAAGCCCGTGAAGTCGTTCACGTTGTCGGAGAGCGCGATGTTGTCCCACGCTTTGAGCATCTCCTCCAGCTTGGCGAGGCGCGAGCGCACGTCGTCGGCGTGCTGGCTGTCGGGGTAGTTGGTGAGAAAGTCGCGGTAGTCCTGCGGGTTGTCGTTGTTTTCAAGCACGGTGTAGGCGGTTTCCTCGTCGTGCCCCTTTTTCACTGACGAAGTGAAGAAATACGCGCCCGCGCCAAGGAGGGCAATCACGATGACGGCCGCAATGGTGGCGATGATGATGCCCGTGTTTTTCTTTCCGCCCTGAGGACGGGGCTGGGGTGGGGGCGGGGGAGTCACGCCGGTGGCGGGGGGCATTCCCGCGCCGGGATTCATCGGCATGTTTGTGTTGTTTTCCATCTTCTGTATATATATAATGTGTGTGCCGGAGCCGTTGCGCCCGGCGGATGCGGGGCGCAGGGTGTCCGGAAGTTGTTGCAAAATTACTGGAAATAGCGTGAAAGGCGAACGCCGCGCGGCGTTTTGCGACCTTTCGGGCTGGCGCGGGGCTTTTCGCGGGGCGTGTGTGCCGGGGCGGCCCGCCCCTTACTCCGCGCAGCCGATGATTTCGTTTACGTCCGCCACGCCGTGCGCGTCAAGCCACGCGCCGATGCCCTCGGCTATCTTTTGCGTGGCGGCGGGGTCGACGAAGTTGGCCGTGCCAATCTCCACGGCGGTGGCTCCCGCCATCATGAACTCTATGGCGTCCTCCGCCGTCATGATGCCGCCAAGCCCCACGACGGGGATGGACACCGCCCGCGCCACCTGCCACACCATACGCAGCGCGACGGGCTTCACCGCCGGTCCGCTCAGTCCGCCCGTGCCTATGCTAAGGCGGCGGCGGCGGCGCTCGATGTCGATGCTCGTGCCCATCAGCGTGTTGATGAGCGAAACGCCGTCGGCTCCCTCCGCCTCGACGGCGCGGGCTATCTCGGTGATGTCCGTCACATTTGGCGACAGCTTCACGATGAGCGTTTTGCCGTAGGCGCGGCGCACGGCTTTCACCACGCTTGCCGCCCCCTCGGGGGTCACGCCGAAAGCCATGCCGCCGCTGCGCACATTGGGGCACGAGATGTTGAGCTCGATGCCGGGGACGCGGTCGAGCGTGTCCACACGGGCGGCGCAGGCGGCGTAGTCGTCGGGCGAGGAGCCGGAGACATTCACCAGCACGTTGGTGTCATAGTCCTTTATCTGCGGGTAGATGTGCTCGCAGAAATACTCCACACCCTTGTTTTGCAGCCCCACGCAGTTGAGCATGCCCGAGGCGGTCTCCACCATGCGCGGGTAGTCGTTGCCCTCGCGCGGATGGAGCGTCGTGCCTTTCACGATGAAGCCGCCGAGGGCGTTGAGGTCGACAAAGTCGGCAAACTCTATGCCGTAGCCGAAAGTCCCCGACGCGGTGAGGACGGGGTTTTTCAGCCGCAGCTTCCCTATGTTCACATTCAGCTTAGCCATGTCAGTTGTTTTACGTCAAACACCGGTCCGTCCTTGCACACGCACACGTTGTGCCCGCCGCGCGTCTTCTCCACGCAGCAGAGGCACGCGCCCAGTCCGCAGGCCATCAGGTTTTCAAGCGAGGCCTCGCAAGGCAAGCCTGCGGGGGCGGCGTTGCGTGCCACGTTTACCATCATGGGCTTGGGACCGCAGGTGGCCACGGAGTCGAAGAGCGCGCGCCCCCACACGCTGTGCGCCGTGACAAAGCCTTTCTCGCCGAGACTGCCGTCCTCTGTCGTCACATGCACCTCGCCGTAGCGCGCGAAGTGGTCGAGCTGCAGCAGGTCGCCCTTCGAGCGCCCGCCCAGCAGGAAGACCGGCTCGTGCCCTTTCCCGCGCAACACCTTGCCGAGGTAGAGCAGGGGGGCAGTGCCCACGCCGCCGCCCACAAGCAGCACGCGCTTTCCCGTGCCGGCGGGGAGGGTGAAGCCGTTGCCCAGTGGCAGCACGCAGTTGAGCCGCGAGCCGGGCGTGAGGGCGTGCAGCGTGCGCGTGCCGTCGCCCACGGCGTGCACAAGCAGCCAGAGTTCCTCTTTCTCGCGGTCGACGAAATTGATTGAGACGGGGCGGCGGAGGAATGTGGCGGGCGAGTTGTCCACCCGCACCTCCACAAACTGCCCGGGCAGCATCTCCGGCAGCTGTCCTCCGTCCGGCAGCCGCAGTTTCAGCAGCACGTATCCCTCACGGGGATGCTCGGCGGACGACACTTCCAAGTCCAGTATGTGTTTCTTCATTCCGTTAAACGTGTCTTGTAATAACGTTAAACGCGTCTTGTAGTAACGTAAACGCGTCTTGTAATTACGTTAAACGTGTATTGTAATTCCGCAGCTTCCCTTATGGCACTGCGGACGTAGCGCAAATTTAGCGCAAAATCCGCGTACGGAGGGCAGGGTTCGGCAATTGCGGCGGGGTAAGTGCGGGGAAAGAGTGGGGCTGTGGCGGTGGAAAGGCGGTATTTACGCCCCATCCCGCGCCACGTGTTGCGCAACACGACGCATTAGCTCGGTTATTATCTTGGCCTGACCTTTCCGTATTCCGCTTTTCACCCGCTCCAGTTTGCCTCCATCGACCATAGCCGCCGAAACCGCTTTCTTCGTGGTGGTGCTTTTTGACACTTTATCAGTTCTTCCGCCGTTTTGCTTACACCTTTATTTTCGCAAAAGTGAAACATCGGGGAAGCTGTGGCATTTCGCACGGAAAAATGTAAGCCGGCTGTTGCGGTAAATGCCGCTACCGCCGGCTTATTCTGATTTCTTGGCGAAGACGTTCCGCAATAATGCGGCTTATGGTAACCGAAAGGGGGAGTGCGCCCCGCTATAATTAAACATAACACATATTCCTCCGAACCGGGCTGGCATTCAAGCACTGCGGCGGTGATTGCCCTCAAACAGCGCAAACTACGTTGCGGCATGATTGGTGGGAACAACAATTGCTTTTGCCTTGGCGACGGAAACCGCAAGGCTTTGTGCATCGTGGCTATTATTCGCTGTAAACGGATTTAGGGAGCTGGCGGCAATTGTACGTGGAAGCCATGGTCTCGCCATACGCGCCGGCGGAACGGAATGCGATGAGGTCGCCCCGGCGTGTCACGGGCAGGACCTCGTCAGTGCTGAACACATCGCTGCTTTCGCAGATGGGACCCACCACGTCGTAACGTGCGGCGGCGGGAGCATTGGCTGCGGAGATGTTCTGCGTGAAATGATGCGAGCCGTACATCGCGGGACGCACAAGGTCGGTGAAGCCCGCGTCGACGATGACAAAACTCTTCTCATGTCCGTGCTTAACGTATAATGTGCTGGCAATCAGCGTGCCGCACTGTGCCACGACGGAGCGTCCCAGCTCAAAGTGTACCTGCTGTCCCTCGGAAAGACGCAGGCAGCGGGCGAAGAGGTCGAAATAGCTTTTGAAATCGGGCACGGGATGCGCGTCCGGCTGGTCGTAGTCTATGCCAAGACCTCCGCCCACATTGATGTTTTGCGGGACGATGCCGTCCGCCGAAAGGCGGGCGCAAAGGTTGTTGATGGTGTCGCAAAGTGTCTCGTAAACCGAAAGGTCGAGTATCTGGCTGCCGATGTGGAAATGCAGTCCGACAAACTCCACGTTATGCAATTCATTCGCCCGCTGCACGGCCTGTTTGACATCCTCAAGGGCTATGCCGAACTTGTTTTCGTTGAGTCCCGTGGTTATCTTCTTGTGCGTGTGCGCGTCCACATTGGGGTTGACGCGGAAAGCCACACGCGCTTTCACGCCCAGTCGGCCGGCAAGCTGGTCTATCACCTCGAGCTCCGGGAGGCTTTCCACGTTGAAGCTGTGTATGCCAGTGCGCAGACCCAGCTTGATTTCGCGGTCACTCTTCCCCACCCCGGCGAAAACGATGTCCCTGCCAGGGAAGCCGCCCGCGAGACAAGCCTCTATCTCCCCGCCGGACACGCAGTCGGCGCCGAAGCCGTAACCGGATATAATATTGAGCAGGCGCGGGTTGGCGTTGGCTTTGACGGCGTAATGCACGTGGAAATTGGGGCGGCTGGCGGTGCAGGTCTTGATGGTGTCAAGCGTCTTGCGCAGCAAGCCGAGGTCATAATAATAGAAAGGTGTATCTATGCTCTTGAAACGGTCGATGGGGAACTGCATGATGTGTGGTGTCTTTGTGTTGTTTGGTTGCGGATTCAGGCAAAGCCCAGTGTTTTCCACGAAAATTGGCGGGAAGCGGCTCCCGTGCCGTCCTCCCGCCAAATATCCCATTGTTTTTATTTCTTTGCGGAGAAAAGCTTCGCGCTCAGTGCGCAAAGCGCTTTGCGCTTGTCTTCCTCGCGCACGAGGAAAGAGATGTTGTGGTCGCTGCCGCCGTACGAAATCATGCGCACGGGTATGTCCGACAGTGCCTCGGCCACGCGCGACTCAAAGCCCACGTTGCCCCAGCGCAGGTCACCCACGACGCAAATGATGCACATATCGTGGTCTACCTCGACCGTGCCGTATTTCTTGAGTTCCTCCACAATGCTGACAAGGCGGCTCTTGTTGTCAATGCTGAGCGAAACGCCCACCTCGCTGGTCGCCACCATGTCCACGGGTGTCTGGTTGTTTTCAAATATCTCAAACACCTTGCGCAGGAACCCTGTGGCGAGCAGCATGCGCGAGGACACAATTTTGATGGCCGTGATGTTGTCCTTCGCCGCCACCGCCTTGATGTGGCCTTTCTGCATCTGGTTGTTGATGATGGTGCCCGGCGCGGAGGGGTCCATCGTGTTGAGCAGGCGCACCGGCACGCCGGCGTAGCGCGCGGGCTGTATGCAGGTGGGGTGCAGAATCTTCGCGCCGAAATACGCGAGCTCCGCCGCCTCCTCAAAGTTTAGCTGCCGCACTGGGGTTGTGTCGGGTACGAAACGCGGGTCATTGTTGTGCATCCCGTCGATGTCCGTCCAAATCTGTATCTCCTCGGCGTACAGCGCCGCACCGATGAGGCACGCCGTGTAGTCCGAGCCGCCGCGCTGCAGGTTGTCCACATATCCGCGCGCGTTGCGGCAGATGAAGCCCTGTGTGATGAAGAGCTCGGCCTCCGGGACGGCGTCAAGCAACGGTGTGAGGTGCTGCTTGAGGTGTACGAGGTCGGGCTCGGCGTTCTCGTCCGTGCGCATAAAGTCGAGCGCGGGCAGCAGCACCACCTTCTTGCCGCACTCAAGGAGATAGTTTGTCACCATGTTGGTGCTGACAAGCTCGCCCTGCGCCAGGATTTCCTTTTCAAGCTTTTCCGAGTGTTCGCGCCCCGTCAGTTCGTGCAGGTGCTGGAATATGCCGCGTATGTAGCCGCGCGTGCGCTCCGCCCACTCGTCCGTGGCGTAAAGCTCGGTGACATGCTGCATATACGTGTTGCGCAGCTTGTTTATCACGTTGTTGGCCGCCTCCTGATTGTGCTTTGCTATGTAGTCGGCAATCTCCACAAGTGAGTTTGTCGTGCCCGACATGGCGGAAAGCACCACGATGTCGCGTTTGCCCTTCGTGATGAGCCCGCACACGTCCTTCATGCGCTGGGGTGTGCCCACCGATGTCCCGCCGAACTTCAATACCTTCATATCCTGTGTTTTTCCTGTTTCTTTTGTCTTGGGTTCAATCTTCCGTGGCGGCGGGCTTGCAGTACTCCTCCGTCACCTCCTTTACGCCGCCGTCCTCGCAGCGGTACACCACGCCCGGGTAGCTTGACAGCAGACTGAGGTTGTGCGTAACCATCACCACGGCCGTGCCCTTGTCACGTATGGTGAACAGCAAGTCCATTATCTTGCGGCTGGTCTCCTGGTCGAGGTTTCCCGTCGGCTCGTCGGCGAGGATGAGCTTGGGGTGGTTAAGCAGGGCGCGGGCGATGCACACGCGCTGCTGCTCGCCGCCTGAAAGCTCGTGGGGGAAACTTTCCTTGCAGTCGGGCAGCCCCACAAGGCGCAGCACCTCGTCTATGCGCCCCTCGCGCAGCTTCTTCTTCCAACCCGTTGCTTTCAGCACAAAGTTGAGGTTCTGCCCCACGGTGCCCTCCCTCATCAGCTGGAAGTCCTGGAAGACGATGCCAAGCTGGCGGCGCAGTGAGGGCAGCTGTTTGCGGCGCAGGTGCGTGAGGTCGAATCCGAGCACGTCGCCCTCCCCCACCCTCAGCGGATATTCGCCGTAGAGCGTCTTGAGCAGCGAGCTTTTCCCCGACCCCACCTTTCCTATGATATAGATGAAGTCGTTGTCGTCCGCGTGGAAGTCCACGCCGCTCAGCACGGCTTCCGCGTCCGGGCGTATCTCCGCCCCTTTCAGTTGTGCCAACATAACAGCAATGCGTTTTGCCCCGCTTGCGGGGCGTTGTCAGTCAAGTTTCAGCACGGCGAGGAAAGCCTTCTGCGGCACCTGCACGTTGCCAATCTCTTTCATGCGCTTCTTTCCGCGCTTCTGCTTTTCAAGAAGTTTGCGCTTGCGGCTGATGTCACCGCCGTAACACTTCGCCGTCACATCCTTTCGCACCTGCTTCACCGTTTCTCGCGCAATGATTTTCGCGCCGATGGCCGCCTGTATGGCGATGTCAAACTGCTGGCGCGGCAGCAGCTCTTTCAGCTTCTCGCACATGCGCCGCCCGAAAGTTACGGCGTTGTCTACGTGCGTCAGTGTGGAGAGTGCGTCCACCGGCTCGCCGTTGAGCAGAATGTCCAGTTTCACCAGCTTTGACGGGCGGAAGCCGATGGGATGGTAGTCAAACGAGGCGTACCCCTTCGATATGCTCTTCAGCTTGTCGTAGAAGTCTATCACAATCTCCGCCAGCGGCATGTCGTAGTGCAGCTCGACCCGGTCGCCCGAGACATACTCCTGCTTCACCAGCTCGCCGCGCTTGCCCAGGCAGAGTGTCATGATGTTGCCGATGTAGTCGGCTCGCGTGATGATGGAGGCGCGTATGTACGGCTCCTCTATGTGGTCAATCTCCGTCGCGTCCGGCATGCCGGCGGGGTTGTGTACCTCGCGCATCTCGCCGTGCTTGTCGAAGATGTGGTAGCTCACGTTGGGCACGGTGGTGATGACATTCATGTTGAACTCCCGGTCAAGGCGCTCCTGTATGATCTCCATGTGCAGCAGCCCGAGAAAACCGCAGCGGAAGCCGAAGCCCAGCGCCACCGACGACTCGGGCTGGAAGGTGAGCGAGGCATCGTTAAGCTGCAGCTTCTCAAGACTCGCCCGCAGCTGCTCGAAGTCCTCGGTCTCAATGGGGTAAACCCCGGCGAAAACCATGGGTTTCACCTCCTCAAAGCCCGCGATGGCCTTTCCGCAGGGACGCGCCGCCGAGGTGATGGTGTCGCCCACCTTCACCTCCGTGGCGGTCTTTATGCCGCTCACTATGTAGCCCACGTCGCCGCAGTGCAGCTCCTTGCGCGGGGACAGGTCCATTTTCAGCACGCCCACCTCGTCGGCGTGGTAGCGGCGCCCTGTGTTGACGAAAACCACTTCCTCGTCTTTGGCGATGTGCCCGTTCTCTATCTTGAAATAGGCGATGATGCCGCGGAAAGGGTTGAAGACGGAGTCGAATATCAAAGCCTGCAGCGGCGCGTCCTCGTCGCCCACGGGGGCGGGTATGCGCTCCACCACGGCTTGCAGTATGTCGTCCACGCCCTCGCCGGTCTTGCCCGAGGCGCGTATTATCTCCTCGCGCTTGCAGCCCAGCAGGTCTATTATCTCGTCCTCCACCAGCTCGGGCATGGCGTTGGCCATGTCGCACTTGCTAAGCACCGGCACAATCTCGAGGTCGTGCTCAATGGCCATGTAAAGGTTTGAGATGGTCTGCGCCTGCACGCCCTGCGTGGCGTCCACCAGCAGCAGGCATCCCTCACAGGCCGCGATGCTGCGCGACACCTCGTAGGCGAAGTCGACGTGCCCCGGCGTGTCGATGAGGTTGAGGCGGTAGGTTTCCCCTCCCGTCTCATACTCCATCTGTATGGCGTGGCTCTTTATGGTGATGCCGCGCTCGCGCTCCAGGTCCATGTCGTCAAGCATCTGCCCCTCGGTCACCTTCACCGTCTGCGTGCGTTCGAGCAGGCGGTCGGCAAGTGTGCTTTTGCCGTGGTCAATGTGGGCTATGATGCAAAAGTTGCGTATATGCTGCATTGTGGGGTGTTGTGGGCTTTGGCGCGGGCGGGGCGTGCGCCTCCCCGCGCTGTATCCTTATATATATAATGCGTGTCCGCCGGACGGGAAGCGCGTGGTGATGGGCGGAAGTCCGCACCGCAAGGGGCGAAAGGCGAAACTTGCCCGGTATTTGCTTGGGCGGCGCAAGCGTCCGTTTTTCCCTTAAAACTTCTCCGCCTCGTCAAACGCCACTGCGTGGCGCAAGTCTTTCTCCGAGAGCCGCACCTCTGCCGGGTCGCTGATGGGCCAGGCGATGGCGAGCGCGGGGTCGTCGTAGCGTATCGAGCACTCGCTCTGCGGGGCGTAGCGGTTGTCAACCTTGTAGGTGAACACCGCCTCGTCGGAAAGCACCTGGAAGCCGTGGGCGAAGCCGCGCGGAATGAAGAGCTGTCGCTTGTTGTCCTCGCTCAGCTCCACCATCACGTGGCGGCCGAATGTCGGCGAGTCCTGCCTGAGGTCAACCGCCACGTCCACCACGCAGCCCTGCAGCACGCGCACCAGCTTGGCCTGCGAGTCCGCGCCCTTCTGGTAGTGCAGCCCGCGCAGCACGCCGCGCGTCGACTTTGACTGGTTGTCCTGCACGAAGCGCACCTCGCGCCCCACGCCCTTGTTGAAATCCTCCTCGCGCCAGGTTTCCATAAAATAGCCCCGCGCGTCCTCAAAGACTTTCGGCTCGACAATCCACACGCCTTCTATCCCGGTAGGTATGTAATTCATTCTCCCTCTGTGTGTTTGTATGTTTTCCCGCGTCCGGGCAGCACCCTCGGCGCATCCCCGCACGCGTTTCTTGTGTTTCGGTGTGTCAGTCCGTTGTCGTGTCCGGATTTGTGTCCGGTGCGGCAGCCTCCGCTTTGCCCGCCGTCACGGTCACCTTTCCGTCCTTGGTGTCGGCGGTGAACCGCACGGCAGCGGGATTGGCCATTATGGCATCGCAGAGCGGGTCTTCGATGTGCCGCTGTATGGCGCGTTTCAGCGAGCGCGCGCCGTACTGCGCGTCAAAGCCCTTTTCCACCACGACGGCCTCCGCCGCCGGCGTCACCTCCACCTCGTAGCCGGCCTTCGCCATGCGTGTCCGGAGGGCGGAAAGCTCCAGCGCGGCGATGCGTCCGGCGCTCTCCTTGTCAAGCGGATTGAAGAAGATGATGTCGTCAAGGCGGTTGAGAAACTCCGGGGCGAACTGCCGGCGCAGCGTCTTCATCACGATGCCCTCGGCCGCCGCGCCCGTGGGGGCGGACTCCGCGCGCCCGAAGCCTATGCCGCCGCCGTACTCGCGCAGCTGTCTCGTGCCGCTGTTGGAGGTGAGTATAATGACCGTGTTGCGGAAGTCCACCGTCACGCCGTTGCCGTCCGTGAGGCGACCCTCGTCCATCACCTGCAGCAGCGTGTTGAACACGTCCTGGTGGGCTTTCTCTATCTCGTCAAGCAGCACCACCGAGTACGGGTGCCTGCGCACGCGCTCGGTGAGCTGGCCGCCCTCCTCGTAGCCCACGTATCCCGGGGGCGCGCCGACAAGGCGGCTCACGCTGTACTTCTCGCCGTACTCGCTCATGTCCACGCGTATCAGTGCGTCGCGCGACCCGAACATCCATTCGGCGAGACATTTCACGAGGTGGGTCTTCCCCACCCCGGTCGGTCCCACGAAGAGGAAAGTGCCTATGGGGCGGTCAGTACCCTTCAGCCCCACCCTGCTGCGCTGTATGGCACGCGTGAGGCGGTCCACCGCTGTGGTCTGGGCAATGACGCGCGCGTTGAGCGCGTCCCTCATGCCGCCAAGGCGCTCTTTCTCGCCCTCGGCCACCTTGCTGGCGGGCACGCCGCTCATCATCGACACCACCTCGGCCACGTCGGCCTCGTCCACCACGGCGGGATGCTCTTTCTGCCGTTCCTCCCACTCACGCGTGAGGCGGCGCAGCTCCTCCTCCATCTGCTGGGCGCGGTCGCGCAGGTCGGCGGCGCGCTCGTAGTCCTGTGCCCGCGCCGCCTCCATCTTGAGGGCGCGGGTGTCGGCAATCTCTTTCTCCTTTGCCGCCAGCTCGGGCGGCACGCCGGCGCTAAGCAGCCGCTTGCGGCTGCCCGCCTCGTCGAGCGCGTCTATCGCCTTGTCGGGCAGCGCGCGCGAGGTGACGTAACGCGTGGTGAGATCCACGCAAGCCTTCAGGGCGGAGTCGGTGTAGGTCACGTTATGGTGCTCCTCGTAGCGGCTCTTCGCGTTGCGCAGTATGGCGAGCGTCTCTTCCGCCGTCGTGGGTTCCAGCAGTATCTTCTGGAAACGGCGCTCCAGCGCGCCGTCCTTCTCTATCGACTTGCGGTACTCGCCCGTGGTGGTTGCGCCGATGCACTGCACCTCGCCGCGTGCCAGAGCCGGTTTCAGCATGTTGGCGGCGTCAAGCGTGCCTGCCGCGCTGCCCGCGCCGATAATTGTGTGTATCTCGTCTATGAAGAGAATAATTTCCGGGTGGTCGCGCAACTCCTGCATCAGGCGGCGCACGCGCTCCTCAAACTGGCCGCGGTACTGTGTGCCGGCCACCATCGCCGCAAGGTCGAGCGACACGATGCGCTTGCCGGCCAGCGGGCGCGGCACTTTGTGCTGGGCGATGAGCTGCGCCAGCCCCTCCACCACGGCGCTCTTTCCCACGCCCGGCTCGCCGATGAGCACGGGGTTGTTTTTCTTGCGGCGGCAGAGAATCTGCACAAGGCGTAATATCTCCCTTTCGCGCCCCACGACGGGGTCGAGTCCGCCTTTCGCGGCGACGGCGGTGAGGTCGGTGCCGAAGTTGTCGGTCACAGGGGTGTCGCCCTTGCCCTGCGGGGGCGGCGTGCTTTTCTCCTCCGCGCCGGCGTGTCCCGCGCCGTCGCGCTCGTCGCCGGGATAGGGCGATGCGTCCTCGTCGGCGTAGCTGTACCCCGCTGCGGGCTGTTTGCCGCGTCCGGGTATGAGGAGGGCGGCCACGCGCTTGTAGTCGATGCCGTACTCGGCAAGCAGGGCTTTGCCCGGGTTGTTGCGGTCGTGCAGCAGTCCCAGCATCAGCGCGCCTGAGCCGTCCACAGCCTTGTTGGCCATGCGCATCTCCAGCTCGGAGAGGCGCGTCACACGCGTGAGGTCGGCGTCGGGCTCAGGTTCGGGCTCGGCGCACACCGTCCCCACCGCGCCGTCCGCGGCGTTTTGCACGTCCGTGTCGGGCAGCGTGTCCGTTTCGTGAGCCGCAGTGCCGTTGCGCAGCCACTCCCGCGCGGCCTCGCGCAGGTTGTCCACTTTCACGCCGATGCGGCGCAGCCCGTCCGTTATGTTTTCTTCCTCAAGCAGGTTTGAAAGCAGGCATACCACGTTTGCCCGGCGCAGCCGGTAGCGGCGTGCCGTTTCCCTGCTGGCTCTTATGATGCGTGCCAGTTCGGCGGAAGTAGCGTTGTCCATTCAGTCTTTCCTTTCCCCTCCCCGCCGCTGTCTTTTCTCGCGGCGCGGGCGGCCATCGTGTTGGTTTGTTTCCCTGTTCGGTGTTCTCGTGACGGGAGAAAATGCAAATGCCGTGCCATAGTCTCTCCCTCTTTTCTCCGCGCTTCATGCGCGTATGCATGTATATAAGGCGTGTCATCGTGCGGGTTTCCGCAGTGCCTCTTTGGCGTTGTGACACATAGCACGCCGCGAAGTTACGGAAAAATGGCGTTATTTCGGCCGTTTGCGAGCTTTACGCACACGGCGGCTATGTTTGCGGCGCGGAGGCCGGACGGTGGTCTTGCAAATATTGGCGACAACACCCAATGCCGCCCAGCGCATCATACCACTTGTTATTGGTTTTCCCCCTTGGTCCTCTCGCCGCGTGCGGTGAAAACCTTTCCCATCTGCTTCAAACGCTCCTTCCCGAAAGGAGAAACGTAGCTGCGCGCGGCGGGGTATTGCTCTATATCATATGGCGGAGGGGAACGGGGCTATAAGGTAAAATCCCGCCCGCTATACCCATATATTCTGTCCGAATGAGTTAGCCGAAAAACCCCCATCCCCGCAGCATCGCACCCGCCCTGGCGCGGGCATGCAAAAATCGAGGTGTAAGCAAAACGCCCGAAAAACTGACAAAACGACAAAACGCGCCGCCGAGAAAGGAGGGGCAACTTTTAGGAAAGTTTAACGGGGCCGGCGGCCTGTAGCGGCCCGGTGCACCTTTTTTTAAGCCAAGCCTGCACTTCGGTGACAAGATGCCGCGGTACTCTGAAGGCCAAGCCGCACTTCAGTGAGCCGATACCACGGTACTCCGTGGCCCAAGTGCAGGCGTTTTGACACGTAAGTGGCT
>CAVGTC010000072.1:0-15140 GCA_963632255.1 Lachnospiraceae bacterium
TAGAGCACAACCTTGCCAAGGTTGGGGTCGCGAGTTCGAGTCTCGTTTTCCGCTCAATTGGGTCGCTCGAATGGTGGAATGGTAGACACGAAGGACTTAAAATCCTTTGGCCAGTGATGGTCGTGCGAGTTCGAGTCTCGCTTCGAGCACAGCAAGAAGACAGCAGACGCGGGGAGAAAGGCGCAGGAAAGCCTTTCTCCCCGCTTTGTCTTTGTACCCGCATTCCTGTTTTGTGCGCTTGTACTTGCCCGGATTGGCGGAAAACCGACGTCCGGAGGGAAACCTATCGGGGGAGATGGCGCGTAGGTTGGCAATGCGGCAATTGTAAGAATTGTTCCGCGCAGGTGACTTCCAAGGCCTCCCGGGGCGTTTTCGCCACTTTATTTTGCCTTTTAGCGTGATTTAACGTTTCGGGGGGGGTAAAACTCGCTTTTTGCTTATTTTCGCGCCGTATTCATTCTTTTCGCCACGCCGTTTGACGGGTTTGGCGGCATCATGAATGTAGGGCGGCTGTTGTGACAGTGCGGCTCGCGACACTTGCAGTTAAGTAAACCAATATAATACTATTATGAAAAGGAAACTATTAGCTTATGCTTTTGCCCTCGCCGCGTTAATCACCCTTCCCGTTTTTGTATCCTGCGGTGACGATGACGACAACTCAGACAGTGAACTCCGCCACACAAGCAAAAAAGTGGACGGCCATACGTTTGTCGACCTCGGACTTCCCTCCGGCCGCCTCTGGGCCACCTGCAACGTCGGCGCCTCCTCGCCCGCAGAGTACGGCGACTATTTCGCGTGGGGTGAGACAAGCGCCAAGTCCGAGTACAACTGGCTCACCTACAAATGGTGCAACGGTGCTTCCTATGACGACATGACAAAGTATTGCACCGTCGCCGGCTTCGGGTACAACGGTTTTACGGACAACAACAGTCTGCTTGAAGCCGCTGACGATGCGGCAACGGCAAACTGGGGCGGTTTGTGCCACACGCCCACCCAGACGGAGTTTTACGAGTTGCGCGACTACTGCATATGGCAGTGGGTGTCGTCTTATAAAGGTGAGAATGTCAGCGGATATTATGTGATATCAAAGCAAAACGGGAACTCCATATTTCTCCCGGCGGCTGGCTACCGTCTTGCCGGAAATGTTTATAACCAAGGCACTTACGGTTGCTATTGGACGGCTAACCTACGCAAGGGTTACTCCAACTACGCCTGCGACCTCTTTTTCCATAGCGGTGATGCCGATGCAAGTTATTACGGCTATCGCGAATACGGCTTTACCGTCCGCCCCGTCTTATAAGTAACAGTTTGCGGATGGGTAAAACCTCTGTCCGTCACGCAACCAAAGCCGGTGCTTCTTACGGAGTGCCGGTTTTTTTTGGTTATGGCGTTTGTTTTTTCGCTTGGCGTCGAAATAACTTATTCCCCGCCTAATTTGCGAGGATTGCCGCCTGGTGTCCTACTCGGGTTCACTTGTTTTTACGCGTGACGGACGGAATGGCGGGGCGGGGGACAGCGAAAACGCGGACAGGCGGGGGCGCGTCTGAGGTGGCATCCCCATATTGCATCGTTCGCAAGCGGCGGAAAATGGGCATGGCGGCGTGTGCTTTCATCCAAAGCGGGAAGGAGAATAATGCTGTGGGGACAAAACCCAGCATGTCACATTTTTCGGCAAAAACCGAGCAAAGTGTCAAAATGCGCCGCCGCGAAAGGAGAACAACTTTTAGGAAAATTTAACGGTGGCGGCGGCCTGTAGCGACCCGGTGCACCCTTTTTGAATCCAAGCGTGCACTTCGGTGACAAGATGCCGCGGTACTTTGAAGGCCAAGCCGCACCCCAGTGACCGAGTACCACGGTATCACGTGGGCCAAGTGCAGGCATTTTGACTCGTAAGTGGCTGGAAATCAATACAAGCAAAAATATAGGGACATTCCTTGCGGGATGTCCCTTTCTTGTAGTACAAAGATAATGCATTTTCGGGCGATTTCCAAATGGACCAAAACAGCCCGTATTTTTCAAAATGTCAGAAAAACAGCGGTTTTGCTTACTTTCTGATTTTTCGCGGCAGCGGCAAGGGACGCGGAAAAAGGGGGAGCTACAACGCATTTGGGAGACCCTCAGCGGTCTCGCGCGAAAGCGGCGACCCGCAAAAGGGGACAAGGGGATTTTACAAAGCGAGGAGGCTACTCCCGTCGTCTATGCGCCTTGCCCGCCGTCATACAAAAAGCCGCCCCGTGCAAAGCCTTTCGGCAAGCGCGGGGCGGCAGTGTATCTTTGCCCGTACCCAGCGCCGTCCCCCTGTGCGGGAAACCGGCGTGGCGGCACGGCGGGCGTGTCACTTCTTCGTGGCAGGCGTGAGCTTTGCTGCGGGAGTGGCGGCGGGTGTCTTCACCTTCACCACCTCCACCTCAAAGATGAGCGTGGAGTTGCCCGGGATGGTCTGGTTGCCGCGCTCGCCGTAGCCAAGGTCGGCAGGGATGTAAAGATCCCACTTCGAGCCCTCGGGCATCATGGTGAGCGCCTCGCGCCAGCCCTTAATCACCTGGTCGGGGCGGAAAGTGGCAGGGCGGTTGCGCTTGTAGGAGGAGTCAAACTCGGTGCCGTCGATAAGCTGGCCGCGGTAGTGCACCTCCACCTCCGTGGAATCGGTGGCCACGGGACCGTTGCCCTGCGTCACCACAAGGTACTGCAAGCCGCTGGGCAGGGTCTTCACGCCTTTCACCTTCTTGTTGTCCTCAAGCCACTTCACGTTGGCCGCCTTGTAGGTGGCCTGCTGGTAGTTGAACTGGCGCTCGACAATGGAGCGCGCGCTGTCGGCGGAAAGGATGCCGGCCTTGGCGGACACTGCGTCGCAGAGTCCGCGCTGAAACTCGCTCTGGCTCACATAGGCGGAGTCTTCCTTTCCGGCCGCCTGTTTGTTGAACAGCGGGAGGTTGCGCTTGTTCATGTCGGCGATACGCAGACCGGCGGCGTAGGCTTCGCGCTGCTTGCGCTCGCTGTCGCTGAGCTGGGCCTGCATACCCTCCATGGCGTAGTGCACATAGGCGGAGTCGACGCCCTCGCGCTGTATGAGGTACTGCTTGAGGCTCTGGCCCTGCGCCACGCCGAGGGCGTAGCTGAATGTATTGCCGTCGACGGGCTTTGCCTGCGGGGCGGAAGCGGTGGCGGTTGCGGCGGTTTTCTTTGCCTTCTTTCCGCCTTTCTTCTGTGCGGAAGCCGTGCCGCAGCATACTGCGGCGAGGGCTATCACGAGAATGGATTTCAACTGCATTGTCTTTTCTTTGTGCTAAAATGGTTGCCCGCCGCCCCGTCCGCAGCCCGCCCGTCGGGGGAGGGCGTGGCGGCGGGGCGCGGGAGTTTTTGCGTTAGGCTTTCTTGCGCGGGCGCGGCGCGGCTTTACTTCTTCGCCACCTTTATGAGGGTGATGCGGAAAGTGAGGGACGAATAGGGCGGGATGCCACCCACGCCCTGCTCGCCGTAGCCGAGGTCGTAGGGGATGTAAACCTCCCACTCTGCGCCTACGGGCATCTGCGGGATGACGGTCTGCCAGCCCTTGATGACATTTTTCAGACTGATCGTGACAGTGCCGTCCGGCTGGCGGGCGGAGGTGTCAAACACTGTGCCGTCGGCGAGCTTGCCCTCATACTTCACCACTACGCTGTCCGTGGCGGTGCAGTGCTCGGTGCTTTCGCTCGGCGTAATCACCTTGTAGAGTATGCCGCCGGCAAGCTTCTGCACGCCCGGCTCCTTGGCTTTCTTTGCAAGGTACTCCGCAGAGGCAGTCTTGTTTTTGCTGAACATGTACTCCATCAGGTTTTTGTTGGCCTGCTCGCGGTCTACAATCTTGCCGTCCACCTTGAGGGAGGTCTTGTTCTTTGTCATTGCGGCGTAGCCAGCGATGTAGTTCTTTATGCTGACTTTCTTCGTGGAGTCGCCCGAGAAGAGCTGCATCTCCACGTTTTTGAGGTTGGCCTTCGCCTGAAGTCCCTGCATCAAGCCCATATAGTGCGCCATGCGCTTCTTGTCGTCGCCGGTCTGCACGCCCTCAACGAAGCCTTTGATATACTCGTCCACGTAGGCGGAGTCACTGCCGGCCTGGGAGAGGTAGCCGGGAAGCTCGGTACCCGGGGACATCACCATACCCAGCTCGTAGCTGACGGTGTCGACGTCGGTCTTCATGCTGGCCTTGGGCGAGCCGTTGTTGCAGGAGCAGAGAAGCGCCGCGCACGCCACGGCAGCCAAGATTGTCTTTTTCATTTGTGTATTGTGTGTTTTGATTGTTTCTTTCGTCAGTTGTGCCACGCCAGTAGCGCGGGGGCGGCTCAGAGCACCTCGATGAGCTCCACGTCGAAGACGAGGGCGGAGTAAGGCGGAATTGTCTCGCCTGCGCCGCGCTCGCCGTATGCGAGGTTGTAGGGGATGAAGAAGCGGTATTTCGCTCCCTCGCCCATCAGCTGCAGTCCCTCAGTCCAGCCGGCTATCACGCCGTTGAGGGGGAATACGGCGGGCTCGCCGCGGCGGTAGGAGGAGTCGAAGACGGTGCCGTCGGTAAGAGTGCCCTCGTAATGGCACTTCACACGGTCCGTGGCGGCGGGGCGCTTGCCCTTGCCTTCCTGCAGTACGGTGTACTGCAGTCCGCTGGGCAGCACGGTCACGCCCTCTTTACTGGCGTTGGCGGCGAGATAGTCCTCACCTGCCTTGCGGGCGGCCTGTCCGGCGGCCTCGTGCTGCTTTTGCAGGAAGGAGGTGACCAGCTGCTGTGCCTCGGCGGGAGTGAGGGCGGGAGTGGAGCCGGCGGCGGTGTCGGCCACTGCCTTTGCGAAGTCTTCGGTGTTGAGTTTGTCTACTCCCATGCCTTTGAGGTTCTGTCCTATGACCATGCCAAAGGCGTAGCTGAGTTTGTCCATTCTTTTCTTGTGTCTTGTGTGTTTGCCGCCGCCCGCGCAAGGCGTGTGCCCGCGGTTGCGGACAGGAAAAGGCGCGGCGGAGCGTGTCCGCGCGGCGGGGGCGGCTCAGTTAGTTTTCCAAAGGGCAAAAGTACGATATTCCGCCAATATGCATTGCGGCACGCCGCGCTTTTGGCTGTGCGCCTCCTGCTTGGGCGCGGCGGCGGGGACGCGCGGACGGAAAGGAAAGAAGAAAGGGGACACTGCACTGACTTGTGCGGTGTCCCCCTTGTTGTTGTTTCCCGCCCTTTTGCGGGCGGCGCGGGTCTTATTTCTTCGAAGCCTCTTTCACGGCCTGCGCCTTGGCCTTTGCCTTGGCAGTGTTGTAGGTCTTCTCAGCCTTTGCCTTGGCTTTCGCGTCGGTGACGGCGGAGGCGTCCTCATACAGCTTCCATAGGTTGTACTTGGCCGTCGCCGTCTTCTGCGCGGCGGTGTAGGCCTTGGCCGTGTTCTCCACGGCGGTCTCCTGCTCGGCGGTGGCGAAAGCGTGGTGGAAACCCTTCACCTCGTTCCAGTGGCCGCGGGTGAAGTCGGGGAAAGCCACGCTGGCGTTGTTGTTGTCCATGGAAAGCGTGCCAAGCTCGGCGAGCGAGCACCACTCGGCGAGGTCGTACACGTCCATGTCAAGGGGCAGCCCGTTCTGCAGGCAGTACACCAGACGGCTGTCCATTATAAAGTCCATGCCGCCGTGGCCGCCCACCTCCTTGGCCATCTCGCCGTACTTTTTGAGGATGGGGTGCTGGTATTTCGCCTCAAGCTCCTGCTTCTCGGCGTCGGGCATGAAAGAGTGCGAGCTGAGGTTGTCCACCTTGGGCTTGTGGCCGGCGGCGGCGAGCTGCTTGGAGTCGACGGCGTAGCCCTCCACGGGGTACTTGTTGGCGAAGCCCTTGGTGCCGGTGAGCTGGTAAAGGCGGTTGTAGGGCTGCGGGTTCATCACGTCGTGCTGTATCTCTATCACCTTGCCGTTTTCGGTGCGGATGAGCGTGGTGGTGTGGTCGCCGTTGCGGAAGTCGTTGCACTCCTTGCCGGTCTTCTTCTCCACGTACTCCTTGCCGTGCGAGCTCTTCGTGTCCATTGCCACGAGCGTCTTCATACGGTCGCCTCGGTGTATGTCAAGCGCCTGCGCCACGGGGCCGAGTCCGTGCGTAGCGTACACGTCGCCACGGTTTTCCTTGTTGTACTTCATGCGCCACCCGAGCTTCGCGGGGTCGGAGCCGTCGGGGTTTTTCCAGTAGGCCTCCCAGAAGTCGTCAAGGTTGTGGATGTACGCGCCCTGCGCGCGGAGTATCTCGCCGAAGACACCGTGCTGCGCCATGTTGAGGGTGTTCATCTCAAACCAGTCGTAGCAGCAGTTCTCCAATATCATACAGTGCTTCTGCGTCTGCTCGGAGAGGTTGACAAGTTCCCAGCACTGCTCGAGGTTCATCACCGAGGGCACCTCGATGGCGGTGTGCTTGCCGTTCTGCAGGGCGCACTTTGCCACGAGGAAATGGTGAGCCCAGTCGGTGGCGACGTACACGAGGTCGATGTCCTGACGCTTGCACACCGTCTCATAGCCGGTCGCGCCGGAGTAGATGTCGGCGGGGGGAAGCCCTGCGCTCTTCAGGTACTGCTGGCAGGCCTTGGCGTTTTCGGGCTTGTAGTCGCAGAGGGCGACAATCTCAACGCCGGGGATGTGCGTGAAACGCTCCACCGCGCCGGGGCCGCGCATACCGAGACCCACGAAAGCCACGCGGAGGTTCTGTATTTTCGGTGTGGCGAGGTTGATGACATCCTTCTGCCCGGCGGGACGCTCGGGGGTGTCCACCACTATCGTGCCCTTGTCCCAGTGCCACTTGGTGGAGGGGGAGGTGGACTGCGCCGCAGCCGTGCCCACGCCAAAGGCGAGGAGACCGCACAAGGCGAGCGCGAAACAGTTCTTCATTCTCATCGTTTTGTCGTATTAGTTGTGTGGTTGTTGTTTTCTTTTGGCTTTTACCGCTTTTCTCTTTACAGCCAGGTGTCCATTTTCCGTCAAAAGGGCTTATATACCGACGGGGGCGCGTTACGCTCCTCCCGCGTCCCGCGCCGCAGTGTCAGCGGTTGGCGGCTTTCACCGTGCCGTTGGCGTGGCGCAGGAGGTATGTGCCGGAGGGCAGTCCGTCACCCCAGCCGGCGTAGCGTGCGGTGCGCAGCTTCCGGCCGTCGGGGGCGTACACTTCCATGGTGTCGTCACCGGACGGCTGCGCCGCCTTCACAGCTTCAATGCCCTCGGGAAGAGACACCGTCTGCAGCTCGGACCACGCGGAGCTGGTCTTCTCGCCCACGGCTTTCACGCGCCAGGAGTAAGTGGCGGCGGGGTTAAGGTCGGTCACGTCATACTCCGTACCGTCCACGCTGATGGTGATGCTTGCTGCGCGGCGGGCGGGGGCGGCGGAGACGGACTTCTCGTCGGCGAAGTCGTCGGCTGTGTACTCACCGTCATAAATGGCGAGGGTGTTGGTAAGATAGCAACGCTTCGCGGGACGGAACGACACGCTGAACTCGTCTGCCACGCCCGAGAAGTTGACTACGTGCTCGCTGCCGTTAAGTACGATGTCGGTGGTCTGCGCGTCCTTGCCCGCGCTGTTGAGCAGGGCGACGGTCATCTTCTTTGAGTCGTTGTTGAAGTACTGCTCGCTGAGACGCACCGTCACATTGCCCGACGCGGGGGCGGCGTAGAGCGGCGAATTGAGTTCGCCGGCCTGCGACGAGGAGCCCAGCTTTGCGCGGGCGGGACCCTCGAACACCTTTGTGCCCGTCCAGCCCGGCGTGGTGAAGAGCGTGTTGAGGCGGTCGGATATGTCGGCGTTCTTGTCAGTGGTGAGTCCGTCGCCCCATTTTGAGAAGTCCTCCTCGTCGGTTATGTTGTCCGAGGGCAGCGACCCGCCTGCCTCACGCACCTCAAGGGAGTAGGAGGTGGCGTTTTCCACCGCATCCCAGTTTGCGGTAAAGGATGTGCTGGTGATGTCGCTGGTGTAGAGAGCCGTCGGGGTGTCAAGTTTCTTGCCGCCCATAAAGGTGAACGAGATGTTCTCGCCGTCCTCGTAGATGTCCGTCAGCGGCTTGCCCATGTACTTGCGCCCGTCCGTGTTGGCGTTGAAGAGCGTGCTGGCGGGCGTCGTGGTGTCGGTGAGGGAGTGGTTGGAGCTTGTGCCGGGGAAGGGGTCGCCCGCCAGTCCCGCGTCGGAGGTGTAGTCGTTGTTGTCTGCGTGTATGATGGTGCAGCGCTGGTGGTTGGTGGTGTTGTTCACCGTGTTGTAGTTCCACACGCTCGCGTCATAGTCCACGTGCGTCACCAGCATGCCGTGGCCGCCGACGTACTTGTCAAAGTCCTTCTGCTGGCGGTTTTCAAGCAGATAGTACTCGTTGTTGTTCTTGTCATTATATATAATGTACGCCTCGGGGCTGTCGACAAGCGGCTTCATCCCCTCCACCGAGCAGCCCTCTGTAAGCTCAACCGGCGTGAGCCAGCCGCTCGCCATGCGCTCGTAGGCGGTGTAAGCCGCCGGCGTGTTGCTGTCGTTGTTGTAGTTGCCGCTGTCCATAAGGCTCCACGTGTACATGCCAAAGTTGTCACCGTACCCCGTGTCGTAAAGGTCGGGCAGACCGAGGCAGTGGGAAAACTCGTGGCACGCCGTGCCTATGCCGTCCAACTCGTTGCCCGAGCTGTTGCGCAGCTCGCTGCTGCATCCGTAGATGTTGATTGTCTTTCCGCCAAACGTCTTGCTGTACCCGTAGTAAGACAGGTTGGACTCGTGCGGCCAGATGGTGTTGGCCGCGCCGCCCTGCGCCTCGTTGTAGCCGGCGTATATCACAAAGACCTGGTCCACCTCGCCGTCGTTGTCCCAGTCGTAGTCGGCCCAGTTGACGGACGGGTCGTCGGCAACCAGCTCGCAGGCCTCCTCCACCATGATGTGCGGGTACTTGTCATAGCCAGCCTCGCCGTCCTGGTTGGTTCCGTAGTAGGACATGTTGCGCGACACGGTGACGGGGCCAACCACGTCAAACGTGAGGTTGAACTTTCCGTACGACTGCTTGTAGAAATAGTCGTGTACGCTGCCGCTGTTGCCGTTGCCGGTGTAGCCCTCCTTGTTCATCATGTCGTCGAAAACCTCGCGGGTGTGCGCCGCGTTCATCTTCTTGTCCTTGAAGTTGACGAGGATTACCAGCCCCTTGCGGTCGCCCGTCGCCACGTCGGTGAGCTGCCCCACGTGCTGTGACGTGGACTGGGTGGCTGCCTTGCGGGCACTGACACGCGCGGCACGCCGCTCGTTGCGCAGCCGCACGTTTTCGGCGGAAATCTTCTGCAGGTCGCCGGCTTTCGCCGCGTTCTGCTCAATGAAGAGCGTCTCGTCCGCCGTGCGCTCCGACGCGTCGTGCGCCACGCGCTCCGTCAGCGCGAGTTTGCCGTCACGCAGTGCGGCGTAGCAGTACGTGCCGTCGGTGCGCTGCGCCACCGGCACGCCGTCAAGCGTGCGGTAGTAGTGGAAAGACTCGTCCCCCACCAGCTGCAGGGAAACCGTTGTGCCGTCCGCCTGTTTCACTTTCACAGTGAAACGCTTTGCGGGTACGGCAAAGAGCGACCCGGCCAGCAAGAGGCCCGCCGCAATGGTAGAAAGATGTCTGAGCATCGTGTATGGTTATGGTAAGGGGAAAGGGCACGCCGCCCTCTCCCCCGTGTTGGCTTATTGGAGTTTCTGCTTTACCTCAACCTCCTGGAAAGTCTCGATGATGTCGCCCTCCTTGATGTCGTTGCAGTTGGTGAGGGAGATACCGCACTCAAAGTTGGTAGTCACTTCCTTCACGTCGTCCTTGAAACGTTTGAGCGCGTTGATTTCGCCCGTGAAGACTACAATGCCGTCGCGTATGAGGCGTGCCTTGTCGCTGCGCTTCACCTTTCCGTCAAGCACATACGCGCCCGCCACGACGCCCACCTTGGAGATATGGTAAACCTGGCGCACCTCCACATTGGCGGTGACCTCTTCCTTGATGACCGGCTCGAGCATGCCCTCCATCGCCACCTTGACATCCTCTATGGCATCGTAGATGACGGAGTACTGGCGTATCTCCACGCCGTCGCGCTCGGCAAGCTTGCGTGCCTGCTGTGAGGGGCGCACCTGGAAACCAATGATGATGGCCTCGGAGGCGGCGGCAAGCGTCACGTCGTTTTCGCTGATTTGCCCCACGCCCTTGTTGATTACCTTCACCACGATTTGCTCCGTGGAGAGCTTGATGAAAGAGTCCGCAAGAGCCTCCACCGAGCCGTCCACATCGGCCTTGACGATGATGTTGAGCTCGTGGTACGACCCCATCTTGAGGCGTTTGCCCAGCTTTTCCAGCGTAAGCACCTCGCGTGTGCGGAGGTCCTGCTCGCGCTGCAGCTGCTCGCGCTTCGTAGCTATTTCGCGTGCCTCCTGCTCTGTTTCCATCACGTGGAACTGGTCACCGGCCTGCGGCGCGCCGTTGAAGCCGAGGAGCGTGGCTGCCATAGACGGCCCCACCTCCTGTATGCGCTGCCCGCGCTCGTTGAAGAGTGCTTTCACACGACCGTAGTTGGTGCCGGCAAGCACCACGTCGCCCTGCCGCAGCGTGCCGTTGGCCACCAGCACGGTGGCCACGTAGCCGCGTCCCTTGTCAAGCGACGACTCTATCACCGTGCCGACCGCCTTGCGGTTGGGGTTGGCCTTGAGCTCAAGCATGTCAGCCTCAAGCAAAACCTTCTCCAGAAGTTCGCCGACACCCACGCCCTTCTTTGCCGAGATGTCCTGGCTCTGGAACTTTCCGCCCCAGTCCTCCACGAGGAAGTTCATTGCGGCGAGCCCCTCCTTAATCTTGTCGGGGTTGGCGTGCGGTTTGTCTATCTTGTTGATGGCGAAGACAATGGGTACGTTGGCCGCAGTGGCGTGCGCGATGGCCTCCTTTGTCTGCGGCATAATGTCGTCGTCGGCTGCGATGATGATGATGGCAATATCCGTCACCTGCGCGCCGCGGGCACGCATTGCCGTGAACGCCTCGTGTCCCGGGGTGTCAAGGAAAGTGATGCGGCGGCCGTTGTCAAGCGTCACGTTGTAAGCTCCGATGTGCTGCGTGATGCCGCCCGCCTCGCCGGCAATTACGTTGGACTTGCGGATGTAGTCGAGCAGCGAGGTTTTTCCGTGGTCGACGTGTCCCATCACCGTCACAATGGGGGCGCGGGGCTCGAGGTCCTCGGGGTTGTCCTCCTCCTCGGCTATCGCCTCCTGCACGTCGGCGGACACAAATTCCGTTTTGAAGCCGAACTCCTCGGCCACGAGGTCGATTGTCTCGGCGTCCATACGCTGGTTGATGCTCACCATAATGCCGATGCTCATGCAGGTGGCGATGACTTTCGTCACGGGCACGTCCATCATCTGCGCCAGCTCGTTGGCTGTCACAAACTCGGTGAGCTTCAGTACCTTGCTCTCAGCCTTTGCCTCGCGGCGTTCCTCCTCCTGGCGGGCGTGAACCTGGTCGCGCTTCTCCTTGCGGTACTTGGCACCTTTGCCCTTCTGCTTGTTGGTGAGGCGTGCGAGCGTCTCTTTCACCTGGCGTGCAACGTCCTCGTCACTCACCTCCGCGGGTTTCACCTCCTTGGAATGGCGGTTGCGGTCACGCGTGCGCTTGGCGCCGGTGCCCTGGCCAGCTCCGCCCATCCCGGGCGTGCCCTGCGTGCGGCGGCGGTTGCCGTTGTTGTTGCCGCTGGCGGAGGGCTGGTTGGCAGCGGAGTTGACATCCACGCGCTCGCTTCCGATGCGCGCGCGTTTTTTGCGCTGACCTGTCCCCGCGCCTTGCCCGGCAGCCGTGCCGGCGACACCGCGACGGCGGTCGTCTTTGGAGCGCTTCTTCGGGCGCGTGGTGCTGTTGATGGCACTAAGGTCTATCGTGCCGAGCACTTTCGGTCCAGTTATCTCTTGTGTGGGATGGAGCTTGAACACTTTGTCCTTCTCCTCTCCTATGGCCGCCGTGCGAGCCTCAAGGTCCTTCTTCGCGGCCTCCTCCGTGGCATCCTTGGCGGAAGCAGGCACTTCGGCGGGCTGTGCCGGCGCGGCGGAAATTGCGGAAGACGCAGGAGGCGCGGCAGCAGCTTTCTCTGCCTGAGCGGACGCGACCGATGCGCCCACGGCCGGCTGTACGACCGGCGCGGGCTTCTCCTCCGGCTTCGGCGCGGGCGCGGAAACCGGCTCGGCCTTGGCGGCGGGAGCGGCGGGGGCGGGCTCCGGCTTCACGCTCTTCGGCTCCTCTTTCTTGGGAGCCTTCGGCGAAAGGTCGATGTGCCCCGTCGTGGTGATGTGCGGACGCAGCTCCTCGGGCACCGTGGTCTCAATCACGGCAGACGCGGGCTTCTCCGCCTTCACCGTTTCTTTCGGCGCGGCGGCGCGTTTCTCTTTCATGCGCGACTTCATCATCTCCTCCGCCTTGTTGCGAAGGTCTTTGTCGGCGCCGAACTCGCCTTTCAGCAGCTCGTACTGCTTCTCGTCCAGCTTCTGGTTGAGGCCGTCTGGCACGTCGTATCCTTTCTTCTTAAGGAAGTCCGAGGCCGTCTGGAAGCCAATGCCGAACTCTTTAATCGCTTTATTTAGTCTGATGTTGCTCATGCAGGTTTTATAGGAGTTAGGAGGTGGGTTATCTTAATTGTTCACGGGGCGGGAGGTTTAGGGTCTGTGAGTGCCGACTGGCAAACGGAAGGTTGTCCGCGAAGGCAATCCCGACTTCCGGCCCCGGCTCCCACGTCTGCTAACTTTCCGTTGCCGCCGTCTCTCCGTTGGCGGGCTCTTCCGCTGTTTCGCTTTCCTCTGCGTCCTCGCCGCCGTCAGCCTCCACGGTGTCCTCTGCGCCGGTCTCGCCGGCCGGGGCTTCCTCCGCCGGGGCATCGTCCTCAAACTCGGCTTTGAGAATGTGCAGCACCTCGTCCACGGTGTCCTCCTCAAGGTCGGCCTTTTCGATGAGCATCTCGCGCGGCGCATTGAGCACGTCCTTCGCGGTCTCCAGTCCAATTTCCTTGATTGCGTCAATCACCCACTGGTCAATCTCGTCGGCAAACTCGTCAAGGTAGATGTCCTCGGTGGGTACCTCGCCCTCCACCTCGCGGAAGACATCGATGGTGTATTCCGTCAGCATCGAGGCGAGCTTGATGTTAAGTCCGCCCTTTCCGATGGCGAGGCTCACCTCCTCGGGGCGCAGGTACACCTCTGCCTTTCGGTTTTCCTCGTCAAGGCGGATGCTCGACACCTGTGCCGGGTTGAGCGCGCGCTGTATGAAGAGCGCAGTGTTGTCGGTGTAGGAGATGACGTCGATGTTCTCGTTGTGCAGCTCGCGCACCACGCCGTGTATGCGGCTGCCCTTCACGCCCACGCAGGCCCCCACGGGGTCAATGCGGTCGTCGTAGCTCTCCACGGCTATTTTGGCGCGTTCGCCCGGTATGCGCGCGATGCGGCAAAGGCGTATCAGCCCGTCGCCAATCTCGGGTATCTCACCCTCAAGCAGCCGCTGCAGGAAAGCGGGCGACGTGCGCGAGAGGTAAATCTTCGGGTTGCCGTTTGTGTTGTCCACGCGGTCAATCACCGCACGCACGATGTCGCCCTTGTGGAAGAAGTCGCGCGGTATCTGCTGCGACTTGGGGAGGTAGAGCTCGTTTTTCTCCTCGTCCATAAGGAGCGTCTCGCTCTTCCACGTCTGGTACACCTCGGCGGCAATCAGCTCGCCCACGCGGTCCTTGTATTTGTTGTAGAGCGCGTCGTGCTCCAGCTCAAGAATTTTGCTGGCAAGCGTCTGGCGCAGCGTGAGGATGGCGCGGCGGCCGAAGTCGGCGAAGTGGATTTCCTCGCTCACGTCCTCGCCCTCCTCGTAGGTCTCGTCAATTTTCTGCGCCTCGGAGAGGGCAATCTGTTTGTTGGGGTCCTCCACCTGGTCGTCTGCCACCACCACGCGGTTGCGGTAAATCTCGCAGTCACCCTTTTCGGGGTTGACAATGACGTCGAAGTTCTCGTCCGAGCCGAAGAGTTTCGCTATCACGCTGCGGAAGCTCTCCTCCAGCACCCCCACCATCGTGGCGAGGTCTATGTTCTTGTTTTCCTTGAATTCGGCGAAAGTCTCGATGAGACTGGCGGTCTCCGTCTTTTTCTTGGCCATGCTCTGTATGATGTTTAGGCTTATGTTGTCTTGCAGTGACGGGCAGGCTTGCGCGCCCGCCCGTACCTTATATATAATACCTTACTTGAAGTCGATGAGATATTTCACCCACTTGACGTCCGCGTAGGCGAACCTCAGGTCTTTGTCCACCATCTTGGGGCGTTTCGCCCCCTCCTCGCGCACTTTCTCCTGCACGGTGAGTGTGAAGCCGTCCTCCGTCACGCCCGAGAGTACGCCTTTCAGCTTGCGCCCGTCGGCGGTGAGAGCCTCCACGCGCTCGCCCTGGTGTATCTCGTACTGGCGCAGCACTTTGAAAGGCTGACCTATACCGGCGCTGCCCACCTCAAGCTCGTAGTCCTCCTCGTCCCTGTCGAGGCGACTCTCTATGAAGCGGCTCAGCTCCACGCAGTCCTCAATCCACACGCCCTCCTCGTGGTCAATCTCCACCACGATACGGTCGTCCGCGCTTACGGTGAGGTCGGTGAGGAAGTAGTCCTTCCCCGCCAGCCATTCGTCCACCAGTGCCTTTACATGGTTTTTGTCTATCATGCGTTTGCCTTGGGTATTTTCCTTGCAGTAGCGTCCTTAAAAACGAGTGAGGAACTTTCTCGAAAGCCCCTCACTCAATCTTGCTTGCAAAGGTAAGCACATTCCCACTGCAAAAAAAGCATTTTTAATTCTTTTTTCCCTCACTTTTCTTTTTCGTGCGCCCGATGGGGCGGCGCGAGAGGGGCAAGGCGGCGGATACAGGGAGGTTGTGACGCACTCAAAGGGCTTCCGGAGGCGGCGAACGCGCCCCTCAGCGGGTATTTCTCCCCACGCCGAAAGACGACACGAGCGGCATACGCAAAAATCGCTTTGTCACATTTTTTCGGCAAAAACCGAGCAAAGTGTCAAAACGCGCCGCCGCAAAAGGAGGGGCAACTTTTAGGAAAGTTTAACGGTGTCGGCGGCCTGTAGCGGCCCGGTGTACCCTTTTTTAAGCCAAGCCTGCACTTCGGTGACAAGATGCCGCGGTACTTTGAA
>CAVGTC010000073.1:0-14452 GCA_963632255.1 Lachnospiraceae bacterium
TCCCGAGAGGAATGTCCCTTTATTTTTGCCTATATTGATTTTCAGGCACTTACGCGCCAAAACGCCTGCACTTGGCCCACAAAGTACCGCGGTACCCCGTCACTGAAGTGCGGCTTGGCCTTCAAGGTGCCACGGCATCGGCGCTACAGGTCGGCGGCGTGCAAAAATTTGCCCGCCGACAGGCTTTGACGGGGTGCGGAAGTGTTAAATCCGCTCCAAGGCGCATTTTGTCATTCTGCTAACTTTTCCGCCCGAAAAGTGACAATGTGACATTTCGGGCGAAAGCCGCTCCATTCCGCCGCTTCCCTGCAAGACATCACGCGCGGCGCGGCGGCGCGGCTTCAAGGCAGACTCAACAAGGAAATGCGGCGGCAGAACGGGGCGCTTTGCCATCTTTCCACTATTTTTGTCCCGTTTTATACTGGCTACGCGCCCCCGCGCCACACGCGCGCCGCACCCACAGCCCGCGCGGAAGCCGCCCTTTCAGAAAGATAAAGCCCCAAGGCAAACCCATGGACTGGCTAAGCCAAACCCTCTTTACCCCCTCCGCCATACAGGCGGTCATCGTGATATGCACCTGCTGCGCGCTGGGTCTCTCACTCAGCAAGCTGCGCGTGCGCGGTGTGAGCCTCGGCGCCACCTACGTCTTTTTCTTCGGCATTCTCGCCGGCGCGCTGGGACTGCAGGTGGACACGCGGATGGTGGGCTACGCCGAGAGTTTCGGACTCATACTTTTCGTCTACGCTCTCGGGCTGCAGGTGGGGCCAGGCTTCGTCAGCTCGTTCCGCAAAGGCGGCACGCGGCTCAATCTTCTCGCCGTCGGCGTGGTGGCGGCAGGCACGCTGCTGGCGCTGGCCATAGGCGGCGCGGGCTACCTGCCCCTGCAGGACATGATAGGCGTGCTGTGCGGCGCCACCACCAACACGCCCGCCCTCGGCGCGGCGCAGCAGACGCTGAAACAGCTGGGACAGCCTGCCTCGGGCGCGGCGCTGAGCTGCGCTCTCACCTACCCCTTCGGCATGGTGGGCGTGATAGTGGCGCTGGCGCTGGTGAAGGGCTGGCTGTCGCGGCACGAGCGCCCGGGAAAGGACGACGGCGACGACGAGGCTTTCATAGCCTCTTTCCGCGTGTGCAACCCGGCTGTCTTCTCGCACACCCTTGGCGAGATAAGCCATATGGACGGCACGGACTTCGTGGTGTCGCGACTCTGGCGTGACGGAAAGGTGCAGCTGCCCAACGCCGAGACGCGCCTGCAGAGCGGCGACCGCATCCTCGTCATCACGCAGGAAAGGATGCTGCCGCAACTTACCTTTTACTTCGGACAGCGCGACGACACAAACTGGAACCGCAACGACGTGGACTGGAACGCGCTCGACTCGCAACTCATTTCGCAGCGCATCCTCATCACGCGCCCCGAGATAAACGGCAAGCGGCTCGGCTCCCTGCAGCTGCGCAACCGCTACGGCGTCAACGTGAGCCGCGTGCAGCGCGCGGGCATACAGCTCGTGGCCACGCCGGGTCTCGTGCTGCGCATGGGCGACCGCGTCACCGTGGTGGGCGAGGCGGAGAGCATTAAGCGCGTCGCGCAGGAGATGGGCAACGTGGTGAAACGCCTCGACGAGCCAAACATGGTGACCATTTTCATCGGCATAGTGCTCGGACTGCTGCTGGGCAGCATCCCGGTCTTCGTGCCGGGCATCAGCTACCCTGTGCGCCTGGGTCTTGCGGGCGGCCCGATAGTGATGGGCATACTCATCGGCGCGTACGGCCCGCGCTTCCACATGGTGGCCTACACCACCACCAGCGCCAACCTCATGCTACGCTCGCTGGGCCTGTCCACTTACCTTGCGTGCCTCGGACTGGACGCGGGCGGCGACTTCGTGGCCACCGTCATGCAGCCCGCCGCGCTATGGTGGATTCTCTTCGCCGTGCTTATCACCCTGCTGCCGGTCATGCTGATGGCCGTGGTGTCCGTGGTGGGCGTGGGGAAGTCGTACGCCACCACTGCGGGCATGCTGTGCGGCGCGATGGCCAACCCCATCGCGCTCGACTACGTCAACGGCACGCAGCCCGGCGACAAGGCGGCAGTGGCCTACGCCACAGTTTATCCGCTCTGCATGTTCCTGCGCGTCATCATCGCACAGGTCATCGTGATGCTGTGGGTATAAGCCCGCAGGACGCGCCGTCCCCCAAGAAATCATAACACAACACATATGAACTTGACAGACACATTGAAGAAGGCCGCCCCCGACGTGGTGGCGGTACTGCTCTTCCTGCTCGTCAGCACGGTTTACTTCCTCACACCGCTGAGCGAGGGGCTTGTGCTGGGCGGCCACGACTCTGTGGCCTCGGTGGGCCTGGGACAGGAGCAGCGCGAGTACCGCGCGGCGCACGGCGGGGAGACGACACGCTGGACCAACGCCGTGTTCAGCGGGATGCCCACCTACCAGATTGCGCCCTCGTACGGCGCGACGGACGCGGTGTCCTTCCTCTCCTCGGTGTACGGCCTTGGCACGGGACACTGGTTCCCGGCCATCAGCTACCTCTTCCTCTACCTCCTGGGTTTCTACATCCTGCTGCGGGCGTTCAACTTCAAGCCCTACCTCGCCGCGCTTGGCGCGGTGCTGTGGGCTTTCTCGTCGTATTTCCTCATCATTATCGCGGCGGGGCACATCTGGAAGGTGCTGACGCTCGCCTTCATCCCGCCCACCATCGCGGGACTGGTGTTGTGCTACCGGGGCAAATACCTCTGGGGCGGCGCGGTGACCGCACTCTTCACAGCGTTCCAGGTGCAGGCCAACCACATGCAGATGACCTACTACTTCCTCTTCGTGATGGCGCTGCTTGTCGTGGCGTACCTTGCGGACGCGGTGGCGCGGCGCAAGATGGGGGCGTGGCTTAAGGCGACGGGCGTGCTGGCCGTGGCGGGGCTGCTGGGCGTGGCGGCCAACCTGCCCAACATCTACCACACCTACTCCTACGCCAAGGAGTCGATGCGCGGAAAGGGCGAGCTGACCGCGAAAGGCGGCAGCGGGCAGAAAGCCACCGACGGCCTGGAGCGCGACTACATCACGGCGTGGAGCTACGGCATCGACGAGACGCTCACGCTGCTGATACCCGACTTCAAGGGCGGGGGCTCCGCCGCCATCACCGACCGTGAGGACACTGACGAGCTTCCGGGCTACGACGACTTTTACGAGTGCGCGGGACAGACGCAGCAGGCTTTCCAGCAAAGCGGCACCAACGCCTACCCGCCGGGCATGATGCAGTACTGGGGCGACCAGCCTTTCACCGTGGGACCGGTGTACGCGGGGGCTTTCGCGTGCTTTCTCTTCATTCTCGCCCTCTTCTATGTGCGCGGTCCCGTGAAATGGGGGCTGCTGGCCGCCACCGCGCTCAGCCTCGTCTTCGCCTGGGGACGCAACATCCCGGCGGTGACGGACTTTCTCATCGACCACCTTCCCATGTACGCCAAGTTCCGCACGGTGAGCTCGGCGCTCGTCATAGCGGAGTTCACCATACCGCTGCTCGCGGTGCTGTGCGTGTACGAGATTGTGCGCGACCCGGAGCTTTTCCGCCTCACCTCGTGGAAGGACGCGCCGCTGCGCAAGAAGGTGGGCCTGCCCGTGGCGGCCGCGCTCACCCTTGGGCTGTGCCTGCTGCTGTGGCTGGCTCCGGGCGCGGCGGGCAGCTGCCTGTCGGCGGACGACAGCTCGCTGTTCAAAATGATGTCGGAGGCGGGCTTCGGAGCCGACTTCGTGAGCCGCTACCGCGGCGCGGTGGCGCAAATGCACCACGCCATACTCTCAGCCGACGCCCTACGCTCCGCGCTTTTCATCGCGGCGGGCATAGCCATACTTTGGCTGTACGCCGAAAAGAAATTGGCGGCGTGGGCAGCCGGTTCGCTGCTGGCCGTCGTCTCGCTGGCCGACTTGTGGCAGATTGACCGCCGCTACCTCAACGACGACAGCTTCACGGACCCCGTGGCGCAACAGGAGGGTTTCGCCATGTCGACGGCGGACCGCCAGATTCTCGCCGACAAGTCGTACTACCGCGTGGCCAACCTCGGCGCGGGCAACCCTTTCAACGAGACAAGCAACGCCACCTCGTACTACCACCACTCCATCGGCGGCTACCACGCCGCGAAGCTGCACCGCTACCAGGACCTTATCGACCGCTACCTTACGGACGAGCTGCAGGCAGTGGCCGGCGCGGCCAACACGACGCAGGGCAACCTCGCACAGGCCGCCGGAGGCGACAGCATCTCCCCGATGCTCAACATGCTCAACACGAAGTACTACATCTTCGGTCAGGGCAGCAACTCAATAGCCATCCGGAGTCCGTTCGCCAACGGCTGCGCGTGGTTTGTCAACAGCCTGTCGTTCGTCCCGTCCGCCGACGCGGAGATGGCGGGGCTCAAGGGACTTGACACGAAGCACGCCGCCGTGGCGGACAGCCGCTTCAAAGCCGCGCTGGACGGCTCGCCGCTTGACAGCGGGCGCGTCACGCTCACCTCTTACGCGCCCAACGAGCTGAAATACCGCACGTACTCGGCACGCGGCGGCGTGGTGGTCTTCTCCGAGATATACTACCCGCAGTGGACGGTGAAGATTGACGGCAAGCCGGCCGAGCTGGGACGCGCCAACTATGTACTGCGCGCGCTGCGCGTGCCGGCGGGCTCGCACGAGGTGACGATGGAGTTCCGCCCGCGCAGCGTCAGCGCCACAAACGCCGCCGCCTGCGCCGCCCTCGCGCTGGTGCTGCTGCTTTTCCTCGCCGCCCTCGGCCGTCAGCTGTGGCGGGCGACGCACTGCGGCAAAGTGGCGGCTGCCGAAAAAGAATGAGACCGGTCTGACACACCATACTGACCCGCGCGGACTGGGCATCCGCGACACATAGTAAATGCGATGGGGCGTGCCGTTTGTGTGGCACGCCCCATCGCATTTCTTTACACGCGGCAGGGGCTGGGAGTCCCACCGCGCACGCACTTTTGCCCTGTCGCCGGCTTTCCCCGTTCCGCTTTACCCTGCCCCTCCCGCGCTCACCGCCCACTGACACCACGCTCACCGCCACAAAAACGCAACGGTAATTATCACGCACCCGCGCGGCGTGCTTTCCTCTGTGGCAAAACGCCAGGGAAGTCCGTTACTTTTCTGCGGACAAAACAAGAAGAGTCCCCGCCGCGCATTCCGCACGGCGGGGACTCTCTATCTTCCGGGTATGCAGCGCAGCGGACTTTCACGCCCGTTGCGGCGCACGCCGGCAGGCGTTATTTCACCACGGTCTTCTTTCCGTCCACCACATACACGCCGGCGGGCAGACCAAGCGTGGAGCTGGCGGAGCTGAGCTTGACACCCTGCAGGCTGTACACGCCCTTGGACGCGGCAGCCGTCTTGGCGGCAGTGGCGGAGTTGATGCCGTTTTCCACATCCTCAAGGTACAGCTTCATCTCGTCACCCGTGAAGTCCTTTGCGGTGAAGTAAGCCCCGGAGGGCGTCACCTTGGAGCCGCCTCCCTTGGCAGCCACCCAAAGGTCCTTGTCGCTTGCAGCGGACTGGCTCACGGTGAATACATTCTCGGCAGACACGCCGCCGGTGGTGTAAAGACCCGTGAAAGTAAAGTCGCCGTGCGTGACAGACACCGGCTTGCTGTCGGCAACCTGCCCGCCAAAGTAGGCGATGTACTCGCAGTCCTCGGGGACGTACACAAGGTAGGGCTTGTTGGCTTCCAGCGTGGTCAGCTTGGAGAAGCGCAGCCACTCGCCGTCGGCTGAGACAAACTCCTGCGCGATGTCCGCGCCGAGATTGTCGGCGGTGCAGGTGAAAGGTACGCACAGGGTGTTCCAGCCTGCGTTGTACCAGTGCTTTATCTCAATGTTTGCCAGTCCGGCCGTCGTGGTGATGGCTTTCCCACTGCCAAAGCTCTGCGTGGGGGCGAAGACCAGCTTCACCACGCCGAGCGGCGTCTGCGAAAGGTCAATCTCCATCTGCGCCGTCAGTGAGTCGCCCGCCCCGTTGAGGTAGCCGTCAAGCTTCACGCGCACCGCGCCGAGCCCCGGTCCTTTCCAGCCGCCGGGGGCAGGCTCGCTGCCGTCCGTGAAAGTGACATCCTGCTCGGCGGTAAGGTGGTTGCCCTCCACTTTCACGTTGGTAAGCCGCATACTGCCCAGAGCCAGCATGTCCTCGCCGTCCTCCAGCTCCCCTACCACAAAGTCGTCAAGCGAGAGCGTGACGCTGCCGTCCGCTTCGGTGGTGAGGGTTATTTCGTCCTCGGACGGCTCCTCGGTGATGCCGTTCGAGGTGATGCTGAGGTCGCTCGTAAACTGCTTCTTGGGCTGGGCGAACTGCACCTTGTAGGTGGTGACGCTGTTGGAGTTGGCGGCGTAGTCGTTGCCCTTCACCGTGATGGTGAGTACGGCACCGTCATAGTCGTAATTGGTCTCCACCGTCGCGCCGACGCCCTTTTTCACGTACGACAGCTTGGCTGCGTCGTAGGTGAGCGTGGAGAGGTCGTAGGAGAGTTCGTCCTCGTCAAAGCCGCTTACCGCCTTGCCGTCATAAGAGAGCGAGGAGAGCGCGTGGTAGTACACGAAGTTGGCGTTGTCGATGTAAAGCTCGTTGCCCTCGTGAATGTTGTTGCGGTTCCAGTAGTCGGCGGCGGAGAATATCACGTTCACCTTTTCCGGCGTGGCGGACGCGCCCGCGTCGGTGTAGGTGAGGGGGATGGTTATCTTCTTCCAGTCCATCGTCTTGTCCGCGTTGGCGTAGGACGAAAGCTCGTAGTCGCAGTAGGCGATGAGCGTGCCACTCTGCGTTGCGGCGGTGCGTCCCATCACGGCGCGGTCGGCGTCATCAACCTCTTTACTCGGGTTTTTCCCGTCGCCAATCTTCGAGCGGAACGTGCCCGCCCAGATGTAGGCTATGATGTGCGCGTTTTCCTCGTACTGCTGCACCTGCTTTGCCAGCACGGTGATGGCGTCGGGCTTGTAGGCGAAGGGCTGGCTGCCGTACACGCCGCCGTCGGCCTGGTCGGACTTGGTGTGCGGGTACACCCAGGGCTTGGCAAGTGATACGAAGCCGGGGGCGCGGAGGTCGGACATGGTGCTGGGGCGCACGTTGACCATCTTCACGGCCGTGCTGCCCGAAGTTTTGCCCTCTACCTTTGTGACAAGGTCGGCGTTGGACACCGTCGCGATGTAGGTCTGCTTGATGTTTGAGCCGTTCCAGCCCTCGGGCTCCACGCCGGGGCGCTGTGTCTCCACCTCGGTCATGCCGCCGAGGAGACCGGTCTTCTGCCAGCAGGTGGAGTTGTCGCATTGGGACTTCCAGTTGTCAAACTCGTTGTTCGGCAGGTACTGCGCGCAGGCCGGTATGCCGGCGGCGGCGAGCAGGAGTGCGAAAGTCTTTTTCATTTTCTGTGGTTTGTGTGAGTGCAAGCCTCCCTCCGCCGCGCGCCGGTGTGCGCGGCGCGGGGAGGGATGCTTTCAGTTAAGGGGGAGGAGCTTCGGGGGAATAATCCCCGCTGCCCTTTGGGATGTCAGCGAATTACTTTCTTTCCGCCGATGATGTACACGCCCTTGCCCGGACGGGTGACGCGCACGCCGTTGAGGTTGTACGTCGCGCCGCCGGCTTTCAGCGTGGACACCTTCACTCCGGCTATGCCGTCAGAGGAGGTCAACGTGCCGATGACACGCACGTAGATGGGCATATCGCCATTGCCCATGCCGCCAATCCATTGGATGTCCACGTCGGCGTAGAGCTTTCCGTTGTCAATGTAACTCGTCTTGGTGTTGATGCTGGCGTCGGCGTCCACCGCACTGCCCATCACGGAAAGGCTGAGACGCACGGGGGCGTTGTCGGCGAAGGTGTACTTGCCGTTGCCGGCGTCCACAAGCCCTACGTTGGGCAGCACGATGTCGCCCAGGTTGCCGAGGTCTTCGCCGAGGTAGAGGTTGTAGATGGCGAAGTTTACCTTTCCCTCGTCCGTGCCTTTCTCCAGCTTCACGGGCATATTGGGCATCGCCTCGGCGTCGGAGGGGATTTCCTCGCCAATGGAGAGGTAGAGGTCGCAGGTGTACGTGCCGGTCACCTTGGACACGTCAACGGTCTGCGCGCCGGCGGAGAGGCAGGCGGCGGAAAGGGTGAAAAGGGAGAGTAGAAGTTTCTTCATACGCTGTGTTGGTTATGTGCTGTATAGGTTATATGCTGCGTAGATTGTATGCAGTGTGGGTTATGCGCTGTGTAATGTGCCGCCGCTTGCGGGCTTGACCCATGCGGCTTTGCGGCGGCGGGAGGATTCCGCTCCTATATATATATTACTCCTATATATATTAGAAGAGGTAGTGGAAGCCGAGCGTGCCGTAAATGGGGTAAAGCGCGAAGGTGACGCTCTCAAAGTCTGCCGGGAAGATGCCGTTGAGTCCCCAGCAAAGGTCGGCAGAGACGGAGAGGTGCTTGAAAGCCTTGAACTCGCCGCCCACCTGCAGCCCCCAGTGGAAACGCCGCAGCTCGTCCGAGAAGTCGTACGTGGCTCGCTCCACCTGCGACTTCTCGCCCGTGGGGTTCTGGTCGCGTATGTACGCCTCGTCATACACCGGCTCGCCGTCCGCGTCCACGCCAATCTGCTTGGCGTACGCCGCGCCGGTGAACGAGCCGTTGAACATCCACGACAGGTACGGGCCCGCCTTAACCATCCAGCGGTCGTTGAAAGAGTAAGTGGCGAGGATGGGGAAGGTGAGGTAGTTGTTGTGCACCTCCGTGCGCACGTGTCCCGTCCACGCGCCCACCACCTTGTTGTCCTTGGTCTTCGTGCCCGTCGTGCTGGCGTTGACCGCCTCCATGTGGTAGTTTTTCACCGTGGCGTCGGTCTTCATTCCCTTGTTCTCAAAGCGCGCGCCCACCATCATGCCCCAGTGCGAGTCCGGGAAACGCTTCTCCACCGCGCCCTCTATGGTGACGCAGAGCGTGGGGTTGTACTTATCGATAGAGCGTATCTCCGCCGGGAGCGGCAACGGCGACGTGCCGCCCACGCTGACGCCCGCGCCCACGCGGACGTGCCATCCTTTCAGCGCGGCCTGTATGAGGTTGCGGTCGGTCTCCTTTGCCGTGCCCTTGTCGCCGTCCTGCGCGGCGGCGGTGAGCGGGAGGAGGAGGGCGGAAAGTATGAGGGGGAATATATTGCGTGTCGTCATGTCATTGGTCTTCGTAAGTGATGAGAAGCTCGTCCACGAAGAGCGTGCTGCCCACCGCGCCGGAGAAGACGGCCCCGTCGCGGCTGGAGGTGCACACCACCGCGATGGCGTAGCCGTTGTGCTCGAGTCTGTCCACACTGAATTCCTTTCCGTCAAGGAGGCGGAACGGCTCGGAGAAGTGAATCCACTCCGATGCCCGCGCCAGTGCCTCTGCGGTGGCGGTCTCCGTCACCTCGCCGGCAGCCTCCTGCGGCTTGTCGATGCGCGCCATCATCACGATGCGGTCGGACGAAAGCACGTTGTCGCCGTTGAGCGGCGTGAACTTCGCGCCGGTCACGGTGTCGACCTCGTACACCACGGCGTAGATGTCGGCCATGTCGTGCGCGCCGGCCACCACGTCGCCGTTTTTGTCGGTTACGGTGACGCCCGCCTTGTACTTGTAGTATCCTTCAAGCGCCACGGGCGTGCCGCCCAGCACCTGAAGCCCGAACTTCGTCGCCTTGCGCGGGAAGAGCGCGGCCTGCGCCGAGACAAACTCGCCGATGAAGAGGTTGCCAGCGGCGATGGGCATGTGCGTGCGGCTGCCGAAGTCGCCCGTCGCGCGGGTCACCAGCTTCACGCAGTTGTTCTGCCGCCCGAGGGGCTCCACGGCGGTGGGGTACTCTGACGGGGCGTGCCCCATCCCCGTCAGGGCGAAGCCCGCGTTGCCCGACGCCCAGTAGTCGCGGCGCGGGTTTTCGGGGTCGGCGTCGTCCATCTCATACCAGCGGTAGTAACGGCCGGAGGGGTCGAGGTCGTAGTACTCGAAGCTCATCAGCGAGAGCGCCTTGGGGAACCCGAACGACACGGTGTAGTCTTTCGTCCATTTGCCGTCCTCGGAGTGCACCGTGTAAATCTTTGGCTTGCTGAAGTCGCGCGTGCGTCCGTTGGCTTCAACAGCCGCGCCGCTCTCGTCCGCCATTGTGAGCCACGCGCCCTGCGTGAGCGTGAAGCGCGGAGCCAGCGCGGTGCGTGCCGTCCCCTTTTCAAGGGTGACGGATACGCGGTCGTTGGTGATGATGGGCTCGCCCACTATCCTGCTTTTGTACTCGTCCATCCACGACTGCTCTATGCCCGTGATGTCGCACTCGGCGTTGGGAGCCTCGTCGCGTATGCACGAGGCGAGCAGCAGGGAGGCCAGGGGGAGAAGCGCAAGGACGCGCCCCGTGTAGTTGCTCATTGTATGTCCTAAGGGGAGTATTTTCGGCGTAAGTGTTTGCAGGTGTGGCTGTCACACCCTGTCAAAATGCGGTGCAAAGTTACGAAAAATATTTTGCCGCCCCGCCGCCGCCGCCCGCACCGCCGCACTGCGGGAGGGAAAGTACCGCGAAAATCGGTAAGTACCGTCTTTTACCGCTTTTACACGCGCTTTTGCGCCCGCCTTTCCGCCGCCGCGCCCGCACCTGCAAAGCGCTGATTTGCGCCGCCTTGCCGTCTTCCGCCCAATATGCCGGCGCCTTTGCGCCGCCCCCTCGGCTCCGGGCGCGGCGCAGGGCGGGCGGTCCGCACTTTTTACCGCGACAGCCAAGGTCTTACCGCCCGCAGCCGGCTGTACATGTGCCGGCGCGCCGCCCGTCCGGCCGTCCCCGGCACGCGCAGACACCCCGTCCCGGCGCGCTTCCCCGCGCCCGCCGCGCGTTTAATTCTTTTCACTAACGCTTTGCGGTTATTTCCCATTGCTTTACTTTTGCGCAATCTTTACTTTTTGACGGGAAACAGGACTTTAACCTAAACAAATCATATCACGAGCTTATGAGAAAGAAGTACTTTGTCAAAAACTTGCCCGTATTGCTCTGCCTTGTGGCTTTCGCCCTCCTACCCTCCGCGGCGCGGGGGCAGGTGTCATGGAACGAGGCGTTCGACTACCCGGCGGGGAACCTCAGCGGACTGGGGAGCTGGGTCAGCCTGGGCTACAACTACGCCAACCCCGTGCAGGTGCAGGCCGACGCGCTCGACTACGAGGGCTACGCCGGCACGGTGCCCGCCAAGTCGGTGAAACTCGCCGGCACCAACGGCAACCAGGACGTGATGACCCCGTTTGTGACTGACGCCTCGGCAAAGGGTGTCACCTCGGGCGAGCTTTTCGCCTCGATGCTGGTGCGCGTCAACTCCGTCCCCACGACGGCCGTGACGGGCTACTTCTTCTCTTTCCTTAAAGCCACCGCCGTGCTGCACGATTTCACCTCGGGCAGCTCGCCTTACGACTGGGGGCGCGTCTTTGTGTGCCCGGGCAGCGAGAGCGGCAAGTTCCACTTCGGCGTGTCCTACTACAAAAGCAGCGCCGAGGCGCAGACGGGCGACCTCGAGACAGGCAAAACCTACCACATCGTGGCGAAGGTGGCCATCAACGAGAACGGCGACATGCTTGACAACTTCTACCTCTACGTCGACCCCGCCAGCGCGACGGAGGTGCCGTCCGCAGCTTCGGCCGGCAGCAAGGGCAGCCTTTACTCCAACGTCACCGACGACAAGGCGGGCTACGGCCTCAAGGGCGTGGCTCTCTGGCAGAAGATGGGCTGGGGCGCGGGCAGCTTTGACGTGGACGTGGCCGACCTGCGCGTGAGCGACTCCTACGCGGGACTCTTCGCCGGCGTCTCCACCCCGGGCGCCGCGCCGGCCGTCACCGCCTCGGCTTCCGAGCTCGACTTCGGCGAGCTTTTCACCGGCGCCACCGCCACGCGGACGCTCAACGTGAAGGGCTCCAACCTCAAAGGTGACATCACCGTCACCTCCGACAATGCCGCGCTCACCCCGTCCGCCACGACGGTGAAAGCCTCCGACGCCTCGGGCGCCAACGGCGCGGACGTGACACTCACGCTCAAGCCCACCGAGGCCGCCACTGCGGGCACTGCCACCGTCACCCTCGCCTCCGATGGCGCGGAGCCTGTCACGGTGACGGCGAAGTGGGAGGCAGTGAAGCTCACCGAGGTAGCCACCGTAAAGGAGCTGGCGGAGGCCGACGCAGCGACGGCGGGCTTCGTGCGCTTCACGGGCAAGGCGCTCGTCAGCTTTGTGGACAAAAGCACCACCCCCGCCACCTATTATATACAGGACAGCACGGCGGGCATACAGCTTAAGGACGACCTCGGCGTGCTGGGCTCTTCCTTCTTCACCCTCGGCGACGAGCTCACCGGCATGGTGGGCGTGCTGGCGCAGCAGGACGGGCAGAACCACCTCGCGCTCTACGGCGCGCAGCAGGGGCTGATTTCGTCCTCGCACAACAACATTGTGCCGGTGGCCGCCACGCTCGCGCAGATTGCCGCCGCGCCGAAGACGTACGCCAACCGCGTCGTCTCCCTCGCCGCCGCCACGCTCTCGGGCTTTGACGAGGGCGCGAAGTTTGCCGAGGGCATGGAGTTTCCCTCCGTCACCGACGCTTCGGGCGCGACGGGCAAGCTGGGTGTCTTCAAGGGCACCACGCTCATCGGCACGGACATACCGGCGGGCGCGGTGAATATTGTGGGTCTTTCCACCTCCGCCACGTCGGCCGTCATCGCGCCGCGCCAGGCGGAGGACATCACCGAGGCCCAGGTGGAGGAGCCGGGCATCACCCTCTCCGCAGAGAGCTTCCTCAACGTGCGCGGAAAGGTGGGCAGCCGCACGGAGGCCGCCACGGTGCACGTGAAGGCGGTGGGCATGACCGACAAGGTCACCATCGCGCCGTCGTACTCGGTGCAGAGCGTCTTCTCCACCGACGTCACCGAGCTGCCCGCAGGGACAAGCGAGACGGACGTGAAGATTTACTACGAGCCGGACGCCGTGGGCAAGCACAACGGATACATCTACTTCAACGTGGGCTCCGACCTCGTGGCGGAGGTACGCATCAACGCCATGGCCACCGACCCGTCCACGCCGCCCTCGCTGGCCTTTGAGCCGGCCGTGGTGGAGGACTTCAAGGCCGCCCCGGGCGAGGAGGTCACCGCTACGGTGAAGGTGACGCCCGCCGGCCTGCCGGACTTTGTCAACGTGCGCCTCGACCAGGAGGGCTCGGCTTTCCACATCGGCGCGACGATGCTCAGCGCGAAAGGCGAGCAGGAGCTTAAAATCACTTTCCGCCCGCAGACGGCGGGGACGTACGTGGGCAGCGTGGTGTTCAGCAGCGAGTTTTTTGACGAGGACACCGTACTGCCGCTTACCGGCACGTGCAGCGCCACGCCCGACGTGCCCGAGGGACTCGAGGGCGACGTCTACGGCGCGGTGAGCAAGGACAACCCCGTGACGGAGCTTGACGAGACTTTCGCCGGCGTGACGGCGGACCAGCCGCTGTCGCTTGAGGGGTGGAAAAACTTCGCCGTGACGGGCCTGCGCGCCTGGTGGGGCTGTGACGCGGACGGCAACGGCACGCACGCGGCCAAGGTGACGGGTTATGACAGCAGCGTGGAGGCGGGAAGCGAGACGGACTGCCAGATGCTGCTGCTCACGCCGCCGCTCGACTACCTCAACGCGAAGACGCAGCTCTTCTCCTTCAAGGTGATGGGCGAAGGACTCACGGACGGAATGAACGAGAAGCTGGAAGTGTGCTACATCACCGCCGACGCGGACGGCACGATGTCGTCCATGCCGCTCACGCAGGTGACCATCCCCGCAAGCGCCGCCGAGGCGGGCGTGTGGAAGACCAACGCGCTCGACTTTGACGGGCTGAACTTTGACGACGTCTTCTTCATCGGCTTCCGCTTCACGGGTACGCGCGGCGCTTCAAGCACGGCGACGTATTATATAAGTGACGTGACCTACGGCCTTGCCGGCGCCGGCATCAGCGCGGTGAGTGCCGCCGCCGGCAAAGTGACGGGCGTGCGTGTGCTCGACCTCGCCGGGCGTGTGGTGCGCACGGCCGCAAGCGTGGAGGCCGCCGGGAGCGGACTGCCCGCCGGCACTTACCTCATGCAAACCTCCACCACCGCCGGACAGACGGTGAAGAAATTTGTGACGAAATAAACGAGGTCACACGCAAGCGCAAATCCCCGCGGACCGCCGGCCCGCGGGGATTTTTTGCACCCGCGCGGCGCGGGGCGCGAACCCGTGGCGGAGCTGTCCCCGGACGGGGTGTACCCACGCCGCGTCCGCGCCACCCCGCCAAAATCAGAATGTCAGATTTTTCGCGAAAAACTGACATTTTGATTTCGCCGGCGTTTTAACATTTCTTGCTTTCGGCGGAAAAATGTTGTATCTTTGTACTACAAGATAGGGACATCCCGAGAGGAATGTCCCTTTATTTTTGCCTAT
>CAVGTC010000074.1:0-14421 GCA_963632255.1 Lachnospiraceae bacterium
GGCATCGGCGCTACAGGTCGGCGGCTTGCAAAAATTTGCCCGCCGACAGGCTTTGGACGGGTGCCGAAGTGTTAAATCTGCTCCAAGGCGCATTTTGTCATTTTGCTCGTTTTCCGGCGTAAAAAGTGACATTTGGGGTTTCGTGGGGCAGTGCGGGGTTTTGCCCGGCGGCTGCCGCATTGCAGGGCGGCTCTGTAAAAATGCCAATCCGCTTCCATCCCGCCCATGCCGTTCCCCCGCGCCGCCGGTGGCGCGGCGGGCGGCGTTTTGCCCCCGGCTGCGCGAGCGTGCGTGCTTTTTATGCTTAACTTTGCGGGGAAACACATTGTAAATACCCTATATCCCGCCGGGGGCGAACCTTCCCCCGCAACGGGACGCCCACCCTTGCCGGGGCGCACTTCCGCCAGCCGTTGGCGCGGCTATGCCCCAAGGGAGGCACAAACCATTCAACCATCTTAACCAACACCCACACTATGACACACTGCAAGCATGCGGCGCGGACACTCTCCCTGCTGCTCCTTTGGTGCGTGGCGGGCACGCTGGCGCTGGCGCAACAGTTCGCCCCCGGCGCGCTTTACCACCTCGTGCCCGTGTCAAAGCCCGCCATGGCGGTGGGCTACGACGCGAAGACGGGGGCGGCCACCCTTGCGAAACTCGACACGGCCTCGCCCGCCCAGCACTGGACGGTGGGCTCGCTCTCGGGCTCGCTCCGCTTCATCAACCCCTTCTCCAACCTCGCGCTCCGCACCAACGGCAACGCCGTCGAGACGGGCGAGAACAACGGCTCGGACGAGGCGCAGCTGTGGAAAGCCGAAGCGGACGGGAAATACTACATCCTCGTCCCCACCAACAACCCCACGATGGCGGCCGTGGTGCTTGCCAACGGCACCGTCGGCCTTACCGCAAAGGACAAGGCGCGCGGCAGCCGCAGCTCGCAGTTTGAGCTGCGCAAAGCCGTGAAGGCGGGCTTTGACGATGCCCTCACCTACCGCATCCGCCCCGTGTCGCAGGCCGGGCACGTGCTGGGCAACTCCGACTCCGGCGAAAACAACGCCCGCATCGTGAGCGAGGAGACCGACGCCTCCAACCGCGGGCAGTACTGGAACATCAAGATGCTCGACCTCGACCGCCGCGTGGTGTCGGGGGCTTTCTACACGCAGAACTTTGACGACGGCGGCGGCAACGCCTCCATCGACTACCTGCTGCAGTGGCCAGCCACCGCCGGCGTGTGGAACAACGCGCAGTTCCGCTTCGTCCCCGTGAGCGGGCAGGAGGGCGTGTACATCATCGCCTCGGCCTCCGACGCCAAGAGCGGCACCATGTACGCCCTGCGCGGCGCGGAGTGCAAGCTCGTGCCCTTTGACGCGGCGGACAAGACGGCGTGGGTGACCTTTGAGCAGGTGGAGAAACCTAAGATAAAGTCGCCCTACTGGGAGGACGAAACCATCTTCGCCGAAAACAAGGAGGCGGGCGTGGCCACCTACGTGCCCTACGCCACCGAGGCGGAGATGCTTGCCGACAAGGCTTTCTACGCCACGCCCTGGACGGTGCCCGCCACCAGCCGCTTCCTCTCACTCAACGGCACATGGCGTTTCAACCTCGTGCCCGAGCCCTCGCAGCGCCCGACGGACTTCTACGCCGAGGGCTTTGACGCGTCGGGCTGGGACACCATACCCGTCCCGTCCAACTGGGAGATGCAGGGCTACGACCGCCCCATCTACTGCAATGTGGAGTACCCGCACTCCAACACGCCGCCTTACATCAAGGCGCGCCCGGGCTACAACGACGGGGGGAAGAATTACGGCATCAACCCCGTGGGCTCTTACCTGCGCACTTTCACCCTGCCCGCCGGCTGGGACGGCCGCCGCACGTTCATCCACTTCGGCGGCGTCTACTCCGCCGCGTTCGTCTGGCTCAACGGCGAGTACATCGGCTACACGCAGGGCTCCAACAACGTGGCAGAGTTTGACCTGACGAAGCACCTCCGCGCCGGCGAGAACCGCCTCGCCGTGCAGGTGTTCCGCTGGAGCGACGGCTCCTACCTCGAGTGCCAGGACATGTTCCGCATGTCGGGCATCTTCCGCGACGTCTTCCTTTACAGCACGCCGCTCATGGCCGTGCGCGACCACTACCTCACCTCCACCGTCAAGGTGGACGATGCCACGGGGCTTGGCGACTGCCGGCTCGACGTGGCGCTCACCATGGACAACCGTGACAACCTCTCCGCCACGAAATCCGTCACGGCAAAGATATTCGCCCCCGACGGCACGGAGATACAGGAGGCTTCCGCCACCTTCGGCGGCGCGGAACTTGCGAAGCACATCACGCTTGACGTGCCTAACGCCTCCCTTTGGACGGCCGAGACTCCTACGCTCTACACCGTGCGCGTCATACAGAAAGACGCGGCGGGCAACGAGGAGATGGCCTTCTCCACGAAATACGGCTTCCGCACCGTTGAGGTGAAAGGCACCGAGGTGCACATCAACGGGAAGAAGGTCTTCTTCAAGGGCGCCAACCGCCACGACACCTCGCCGCTGCACGGACGCGCCGTCACCACGGAGGAGATGCTGGAGGACGTGCTGCTGATGAAGCGCAACAACCTCAACACGATACGCACCTCACACTACCCCAACGCGGCGCGGATGTACGCAATGTTTGACTACTACGGACTTTACGCCGTCGACGAGGCCGACCTTGAGGACCACGCCAACCAGAGCATCTCCGACATGCCCTCCTGGATTCCCGCCTTCACCGACCGCATCAGCCGCATGGTGCTGCGCGACCGCAACCACCCGAGCGTGGTGATGTGGAGCCTCGGCAACGAGTCGGGCAACGGAGAGAACTTCCGCCACTGCTACGACACGGCGAAGAAGCTCGACCCGCGCCCCGTACACTACGAGGGCACACGCTCCAACGGCTCGTACGGCGGCGGACGCTTCTCCGACTTCTACTCGAAGATGTACCCGGGCATGGCGTGGATGAGGCAGAACACGAGCGGGCTTGACAAGCCTATGTTCATCTGCGAGTACGCCCACGCCATGGGCAACGCCATCGGCAACCTTGACAAGTACTGGGATGTCATCGAGGCGTCCAACTCGTGCATCGGCGGCTGCATATGGGACTGGGTGGACCAGTCCATCTACGGACCGCGCGAGATGAAGCAGGGCGTGTACCGCCTGCGCACGGGCTACGACTTCCCCGGCCCGCACCAGGGCAACTTCTGCTGCAACGGCATCCTCCAGAGCGACCGCAAGGAAAGCGCCAAGCTCAAGGAGGTGAAGGCCGCCCACCAGTTTGTGAAGTTTGAGGGGATGACGGCCGACGAGGAGCGCGGCACGCTCACGCTCACGGTGAAAAACGGCTACGGCTTCCTTTCCCTTGACGCTTTCAACGTGACGTGCGACGTGGTGAGGGACGGCCGCGTAGTGGCCACCTCCAAGGCCGTGCGTCTGCCCGCCGCCGCGCCCGGCGCGAGTGCTACGGTGACGGTGAAGCTGCCCAAGGCAAACCTCGCGAAGGCGCGTGCCGCCGGCGTGGAGGTGATGGCCACCGTGCGTGTGCTTGCCCGCGAGGCCACCACGGCCACGCCTGCCGGTCACGAGGTTGCGTTCAAGCAGTACAGCCTCACGCCGCGCGCCGCCCTGGCCGCAGTGAAGAGCGACGCGAAGGCACCGGCCGTGCTGAGTACGTCGGGAGCCGGAAAGACGACCGTGGGCAACGCGAAGGTGCAGCTCACCTTTGACGGGCAGACCGCCCGCCTCACCTCGCTTGCCTTTGACGGCCGTGACGTGCTGGCCGGAGGCGAGGGCTTTGTGTACGACAACTACCGCTGGATAGAAAACGACCGCCTCTCGCCCTCCACCGACGAGCAGCTCGCCGCAAAGGGCACGCTGCGCGTGGAGAACGCCGGCGGCAACATCGTGGTGCGCACCGCGCGCAAGAGCGCGTACTGCGACACCGAGATTGACTATACCGTCTACCCGCAGGGCGTGGTGGATATGGACGTGCGCTTCACGCCGCACCGCGACGACCTGCGCCGCGCCGGACTGGTGTGCATGCTCGACCCGTCGCTCTCGCAGGTGGAGTACTGCGCCCTCGGTCCGTGGGAAAACTACCGAGACCGCAAGGACGCGGCGGTGGTGGGGCGTTACGCCACTACTGTGCCGCAGATGGTGGAGAATTACATGAAGCCGCAGAGCTGCGGCGGGCGCGAGGGCTTGCGCGAGCTGACGCTGGGCGACGGCAAGGGCTTCTCTTTGAAGATTGAGACCGAGGGCGAGGTGGCTTTCTCAGCCCTTCCCTACACCGACCGCGAGCTTGAGCAGGCGCAGCACCAGTGGGAGCTTACGCCGGGCAAGCGCACCGTGCTTCACCTTGACGCGTGGACGTGCGGCATCGGCAACGCCTCCTGCGGACAGGACGTGTACACGCTTCCCGAGTACCGCGTGCCGCAGAAGCCGCTCGGCTACAAGCTGCGCCTGAGCCGCTGACTCGCCGCGCGCGCCGCCCGGCGCGTGAGGTGACATGACGATAATGCAATCCCCCGCCAAGGACAGACACAGTCCTTGGCGGGGGAACGCTTTTGTGTTAATACAGGGAGTGCGGGAAAACGTGCGCGGCGCGTGTGCCGCCGCCTTGCCTTTGCCGTGCTTTATGCGGGCGGCGTGTCCGTCCGCCCCGCCCCGCGTGCGTTGTAAGCCGTTTCCGGCTCGGCTGCCACTGCGGTTTCCTCCCCGGTCTCCGCATAACGCGGGGAGGGCACAAGGCGGCGGTCGGCGAGGTAGATGCGGCTGAGCGTGCATACCAGCCCCTCCAGCGTGCGCTCGCGCAGGGCTGGGCGCAGCTGGCACTCCCACACCGTGACGCAGTGCCAACCCATCCGCGCAAGCTCGCGCCGCTCCTCAGCGTCACGCTCGCGGTTGCGCTCTATCTTCCTGCGCCAAAAGTCGGTGTTGGTCTTCGGCAGGCGGTAGCCGCCGCACTCCTCGTGTCCGTGCCAGAAGCACCCGTTGACGAAAACCACCGTGCGGTATTTCGTCAGCACCACGTCCGGCCGCCCCGGAAGCCCGGGGTGGTTGAGCCGGTAGCGGAAACCGCGTGCGAAAAGGTAGCGCCGCACAAGCAGCTCGGGACGCGTGCCGCGGCTGTGTATGGCCGCCATGCAGCGGTGTCGCTGCTCCTTTGTCAGCTTGTCCATTGCGGGAGGGGAATATAATACGGGGCGTGTGCGGCAAAGTTACGCTAACGGCGCGGCGCGGGCGGCCCGGCGGGCGGAAAAAGCGGAAAAGGGACGGCACGCCCGCGCGTACCGCCCCCTTTTGCCAATTTACCGGCCGGCACAAGCCGTGGGTGTCCCGCCTTATTTCAGCTTATTGAAGCCGTAGACGGCCGAGCCGCCGAGTTCCTCCTCGATGCGCATGAGCTGGTTGTACTTCGCCATGCGGTCGGTGCGGCTCAGCGACCCCGTCTTTATCTGCCCGGAGTTGGTGGCCACGGCGATGTCGGCAATGGTGGTGTCCTCCGTTTCGCCCGAGCGGTGGCTGGTGACGGTGTTGTAGCCGTGGCGGTGCGCCATCTCTATCGCCTCAAGCGTCTCGGTGAGCGAGCCTATCTGGTTTACCTTGATGAGTATGGCGTTGCCCGCCCCCAGCTTGATGCCCTTCTCCAGGAATTTCGTGTTGGTGACGAAGAGGTCGTCGCCCACAAGCTGGCAGCGCGACCCGATGGCTTTGGTGAGCTTCACCCAGCCCTCCCAGTCGTTTTCGTCAAGTCCGTCCTCAATGGAGTCGATGGGGTATTTCGTGATGAGTTGCTCCAGGAAGGCTATCTGCTCGTCCGCGCTGAGTTTCTTCCCGTTGGGGTCTTTGGGCATTCCGTCCTTGAGGTGGCTGTAGTCGTAGTAGAACTTCCCGTTCTCCACGGAGGCGAACTCGGAGGCGGCGCAGTCCATGGCGATGCGGATGTCCTTTCCCGGCTCGTAGCCCGCGTCCTTTGTGGCCTGCACGATGCTTTCAAGCGCGTCCTCGATGCCGTCGAGCTTGGGTGCGAAGCCGCCCTCGTCGCCCACGGCCGTGGAGAGTCCGCGCTTCTTGAGCAGCTTTGCCAGCGCGTGGAACACCTCGGCGCCCATGCGCACGGCCTCGCGCTCGCTCGCCGCGCCCACGGGGCGTATCATAAACTCCTGGAAAGCGATGGGCGCGTCGGAGTGCGCGCCGCCGTTGATGATGTTCATCATCGGCACGGGCAGCGTGTAGGTGTTTGCCCCGCCGATGTAGCGGTAGAGGGGCACGCCGAGGCACTTGGCGGCGGTGTGGGCGGCGGCGAGCGAAACGCCGAGTATGGCGTTGGCTCCGAGGTTGGACTTTGTGGGTGTGCCGTCAAGGGCGAGCATCTTGTAGTCGAGTCCGCGCTGGTCGAGTACGTCCCATCCTTTGAGGGCGGGGGCTATCACGTCGTTCACGTTGGCCACGGCGCGAAGCACGCCCTTTCCACCGTAGCGCGCCTTGTCGCCGTCGCGCAGCTCAAGTGCCTCGTTTTCGCCGGTCGACGCGCCGGATGGCACGGAGGCGCGTCCCGTCACGCCGTTGTCGGTAGTGATTTCCACCTCCACGGTGGGATTGCCGCGCGAGTCGAGTATTTCCCGCGCGTGGATTCTCTCTATCTTCATTGCTTGTAAAGGGTTTTGTTGGAGCTTTCCCAAGTTTTCTTCCGCAAGGCAAAGGTAGCGCGGACGCGCGGAAAGGGGAAATGCGCCGCTTCACCAAAAATGGTGATTTAGGCACGGGCGGTAAAGCCCGTTTCCGCCCCAAAGAAGAGCAATGGAGACAATGCAATAAACTCATATTCAAGGTTCTACCCCCCCATAAGCGGGCAGCTCGCAGGAGTAGCCGGGAGGGAAAACGAGGGTGACCGCCGTGCCGTGCTGCGGCGCGGGCAGGGAAGCAATGGAGAAAGAGGCGGGACGGCGGTTGTACTGGTTGAGGATGGCGATGGTGCGCGAGATGACCCTCAGCCCCGTGCCCGTGTCGCGCCCCGTGGGACGCACCGCGCCGGGATTGTAGCCCGCGCCGTTGTCACGCACCTCCACGCGCAGAGCTCCGTCGGTGTCGCGGTTGACGCTGATATCTACGCGGCACTCCGCCGTGAGGTGCGGGAAGGCGTGCTTCAGCGCGTTCTCTACCGGTATCTCTATGACCATGGCGGGGATGGGTAGCGTGCTTTCCTCCAAGCCCTCGCCTATGTGCCACTCCACAAGCGGGTATCCGCCGCGGCAGCACTGGTGCAGGCGCACGAAGTCGCGCACAAGGCGCAGCTCGGCGGAAAGCGTTGTCTCCACTTTGGAAGAGGAGAGCAGATTGCCGCGCAGCACGTCGATGAGCAGTTCCAAGGGGAATGCCACCTCGGTGTTGTTGCGCAGCTTGGGGAAGACGGTGTTCAGCACGTTGAAGACGTAGTGCGGCGAGACGCGGTTGCGCACAATGTCCATGCGCAGCTCTGTCATTTTCTCCATCTGCCTCCTGAGCTTGCGCTGCGTGCGCTGGCGGTAGACAAGCAGCAGCGCCACACCCACGGCGGCGATGACAACGGCGGCAGCCACCGCGCCGACGATATACACATTTTTTCGCGCGGCGCGTGCCTCGCTCTCGACCAAGGCTATGCGCTGGCGCGAGAGCGTGCTGTCGCGGCGGTAGCGCAGCTCCATTTCGGCCGCGGCATTGATGTTCTGGATGCTGCGCAGGGTGTCGGCGTACCGCGCGGCCTCGCGCTGCATGCGGTACGCCGTCTCCCACTCGCCGCCGCGCTCGGCGTAGCGTTGCAGGCGGCGGTAGTGCAGCATGAGGTAGCGCGGGGACGAGTTGCGACCGGAGGGCACGCTGCCTCCAAGGATGCGCCGTGAGGCGGCGCGGTCTCCCCGGGCGATGGCAAGGTCGGCGGCGAGGGAGTTGATGTAAAAGAGCGACTGCGCGTCAAGCACGCCCGGGTGTGCCGCCGCCCACCGCCGGCAAAAGCCGATGTGCCGCGCGGCGGCCGCCACGCTGTCCATCATCAGGAGAGTCTCGCCCGTGTTGATCTCCGTCTGCACGTATCCCACTGGCGAGGCGAGTCCGCTGGTCTCGGCGCGTGCCGCCCTAAACGCGGGGAGTGCCTCGGCGTAACGCTGCTGCAGGTAGAGGCAGTTGCCGAGGGTGTTGTAGTAGAAGAAGCGCATATGCCGTGTCTCGCCCGCCATCATTTTGCCTGCGGCGGCAAGGCAGGCGCGAGCCTCGCGGAAGTTGCCCATGTCAATGTACACCCGCGACAGCCCCGTCAGCACCGCCGCCCGCTCGCGCGTCTCGCCGAGCGAGTCGCAAAGGAAGAGAGCTTCGCGGTAGTGGTGCGCGGAAAGCGGCAGGTGGCCTGACAGTGCGTAAATGTCGCCGAGGTTGCACATGACGGGTATGAGGGCGCGTGTCCTCGGCGGCGTGCCGAGCAGCCGCGCCGCCGTGAGGTAATGGCGTTCGGCCGCAGTCGCGTCGTTAGCCATACTGGCCGCCACGCCGAGGTGGTTGTGGTACTCGCCAAACAGGTGCGCCGCGCGTTTCCTGTCCGCGCTTTTGGTGGCGCCCGTGCAGAAGCGGCGCACGCCCTCAAAGAAAGGGGCGGCGGCGCTGTCGCCCATGCGTATGCGGGCGGAGGCGCGGTAAAGGGCGATGCGGTGCCACACCACGCTGTCCGCCGTGCGCCGCTGCAGCGCGGCGAGGACGGAATCGCAGCGCGCCGGCTCGGAGAAAATGCGGTTGCCCAGCGCGGTGACCGTGCTGTCGAGCCGCGCCGCCTCGTCCGCCGCCTTGTCCTCTGCCTCGCCGCTACGGCAGGAAGCCAGCGGGAAAAGCGCGGAGAGGATGAGTAGGGCGGTGAGCGCCGCCGCGGGAAGCCGCCGCGCGGCGGGTGTGCCGTTTAGGTGTGCCATCTTGTGAATGTGGGAGAAACACTTTTAGCGGAAAAACAACGAAAGGCGGGGCGGGCGGGAAGCGTGTCCCCGTCCGCCCCGCCGAGCCTTGTGTGCGGGACGCGCCCGCCGCCGGACGGGAGTGCCGTCCGGTGGGAAACCGCGCCGCCGCTTACTGGCGGAAGAGGAAGAACTGCGGCCGCCCGTAGACGGAGAAGCCCTTAACCTTGCCGGGCTGCGTGCCCGCGCGTTGCTGCAGGGAGATGCCCTTTATGGTTTGTATCTCGCCCAGGTCGATGATGACGCGGTGCGGGAACGGCGTGAGCGGCTCCTTGCGCCACTGCGAGTGCCACACCTTGCGCGTCTTCTCGTCGAAGAGGAACTCGGCATCGCTTTCGTGCGCCTGCTCGGTGTTGGCGTACACCACGCTCCACGCGTCCTTTGGCACCGGCTTGCCGTCGGGACCGATGAGGTCAATCTCCGCGAGGCAGGAGTGCTTGCCGTCGTAGGACGAGGTAATCTCGAGGCAGAGGTGGCGCATCGTGGCGGGCGCGGCGAAGTCGAAACGCTGCATGCCGTCGCCCTGCGTCATCTCGGCGGTGAGGAGGCGGTCGCCGTCCTCAAGGATGGGCTGCCCGGAGGGCTGCTGGCGCGTGTCGGTCTTTGCGGCGTTGGGGTCGGTGCCCACCGAGTCGAGTATGGGGGCGGCGAGACCCGCCACATAGTGGCGGCCGGTGTCCTCCATATCGAAGACGATGACCTCGTTCTTGCCCTTCTTCACCCACGGGCCTGGCACGTAGAGCGTCTGCTGCGGCCCGATGTGCCAGTATTTCCCTATGCTGTGCCCGTTTACCCACACAGAACCCTTGCCCCAGCCGCGCATGTCGAGGAAGACGTCGCCTTTCTTGTCGAGGCGGAAGAAGCCCCGGCGGAAGGCCGCGCCCTCCTCCGTCATCGTGTTGCGGGCCTCCTTGGCGAGGCGCGGCATCTTTTTCAGTGCGTAAAGCGGCAGCGGTGTGGTGGTCCAGCCCTTTATCTCCTTGCCCGCGAGCGTAACGCCCTCGGTGATGCCTTTGAGGTTGTCGAGGAGGTCGGGACCGTAGTTGACGCGCCCGGTGTTCTCCACCAGGATGCAGAGCTTGCCCCCGGCGGGGATGTCCACTTCCATCTTGTTTTGCCGGTGGCGGCGGTCGAGCGTGCCGACGCGTTTGCCGTTAACCCATATCACGGCGTAGTCGCGCAGCTTCTTAAGCACAAGCAGCCCTTTGCCGCCCTCGCGAAGGGTGGTTTCGTAGTGAATGTAACCGAAGTCCTGGTCGGTCTCCTCCATCGTGAGCGGGCGGTCGGCCTCAAGGCGGCGCGCGAAGGCGGCGCGCAGCGGGGCTGAGTCGGTCAGCTCGACGGCGGCGAAGGTGGCCACGGGGTTAGGCGCGGGGACGTCGGGCAGCACCGTGCCCTCGGGGAGGTGCTTGCTTATCATGTCGCGGAAGGCGTAAAACTTCTCTGTGGCGTTGCCGTACTCGCCGAGCGGCGCGTCGTAGTCGTAGCTTGTGGGCTGCGGCTCGTATCCGTAGCCCACGGTGTTGGCCCCGTTGGTGTAGGCGAAGTTGGTGCCGCCGTGGAAGACAAACATGTTGACCGAAATGCCGTGCGAGAGCAGCCAGTCCATCTGGTCGACCGGCGAGCGGTAGGCGCGTTTTGAGTGCGGCTGTCCCCACACGTCAAACCACGCGGGGTAGAACTCCGCCACGAAGTACGGGCCGCCGGGGTGGTAGCGGTCGATGGTGCGCTTCACCTCTTCGCCCACCGAGCCGTTGATGGTGGGGAGACAGCCCGGAAGGTAGCCGTTTGGCATCTGCCCCGCGCCGTCGCAGGTGATGAGCGGCGCGTCGAAGCCCGCCTCCACCAGCATGTCGCGCAGCTTGCCGAGATACACCTTGTCGTTGCTGTACGAGCCGTACTCGTTCTCCACCTGCACCATTATCACCGGTCCGCCCTTTGTCACCATGAGCGGCGCCACCTCCTTGCCGAGGCGGTCGATGTAGCGGCGGCAGGCGGCGAGGAAAGCCGGGTCGTCACTGCGCCACACCATGTCCTTGTTTTTCTGAAGCCAATAGGGAAAGCCGCCGAAGTCCCACTCGGCGCAGACGTAGGGACCGGGGCGCAGCACGACGTACAGCCCCACCTCCTGCGCCGTGCGTATAAACTTGGCGAGGTCGGCCTCGCCGGAGAAGTCGAAGACGCCCGGCTTGCGCTCGTGTATGTTCCAGAAAACGTAGGTGGAAATGCAGTTGAGTCCCATCGCCTTGGCACGCAGCATGCGGTCGCGCCAGTACTCCTGCGGTATGCGCGGGTAGTGCATCTCACCGCAGATGAGGGTGACGGGCTTCCCGTCAAGCACAAACTGCCCGCCCTCCACTTTGAAGTCGTGCGCGGCGGCTCCCGTCCAGCCCAGCATCAGGCAGAGGAGCAGAGGTAAAAGTCTTTTCATGGTGTAACTATGAAGTGTTTTTTTGTTTTGGGTGTTGTCAGCAAAGAAAAAAGCACGGCCGTCTCCCGGAGGCGCTGCGTCGGGGCAGTCGTCCGGGGGACGGCCGTGTGGTGCGGGCGGGTGTGTCCCCGTCCGCTCCGCAGTGCGCCTTGCGGCGGGTCAGCCGATGGTGAGGAGCGTGGTGCCCTCCATCACGCTGTCGCCCGCGCTTACGCAGACTCCCGTCACCGTGCCGTCCGCCTCGGACGTGATGTTGTTTTCCATCTTCATGGCCTCAAGCACCAGTACGGTGTCGCCTTTCTTCACGGTCTGTCCGGCTGTCGCCAGCACCTTCGTCACCACGCCGGGGAGGGGCGCCTTGACGGGGGTGCCGGCTCCGGGCGCGCCCGCGGCGGCGGGTGCGGGAGCCGCAGCCTTTTCCTCTTTCGCGGGTGCGGCGGGTGCGGGCGCAGCCTCCGTGCCGGCCGAAACCGTGGGGAGGTCGCCCTCGGTGAGGGCGGAGCCGTGCATCTCCACCTCAAAGGGGATGCCGTTTACCGCCACCTGTGCCTTGGAGCCGTTGATGCCCTCTATCGTCACATCATACTGTGCTCCGTTGATGGTATACTTGTATTGCTTCATCGCTTTTCTTGAATGTTGGGTAGTTTGTCTCCGCCGCGTGTCAGAGGCGGTTCATCATGGCTGAGGGGCTGTTCCACGGTGTCTTCTGGTGGCGCAGGGTGATGACCCCCGTCTCCTCGTCGTGCACCTCCTCCACCTCGTGCTCAATCAGCGCGAGGGCGATGACGGCCGCGTAGGCGGGCATCTCCTCCTCGGCGGGACCCACCGGCTCGCCGTCAAGCAGCAGTCCGTCCACCGTGCCGCGCCTGTCGTCAAGGCGCACGGTGAGCTGCCGTCCCCCGATGTTGTACTTGAATGTCTTCATCGCAGTGTCTTTCTCTTGTCGTGTGCCGGTTGCTTACAAGGGTATGTTGCCGTGCTTCTTCGCGGGGCGCGTCTCACGCTTGCCCGCCAGCTGCGCGAGGGCGCGGCAGATGCGGAAGCGCGTGTTGCGCGGCTCTATCACGTCGTCCACGTAGCCGTACTCGGCCGCTTTGTAGGGGTTGGTGAAGAGGTCGTTGTACTCTTTCTCCTTTTCGGCGAGGAAAGCCTTCGGGTCATCCTTCGTCTTGGCCTCCTTGCCGTTGATGATGGCCACGGCTCCCGCCGCTCCCATCACGGCAATCTCGGCCGAGGGCCACGCGTAGTTGAGGTCGGCGCGCAGCTGCTTGCAGCCCATCACGATGTGCGAGCCGCCGTAGCTTTTGCGCAGCGTCACCGTCACCTTGGGCACGGTGGCCTCGCCGTAGGCGTAGAGCAGCTTGGCCCCGTGGTCAATCACGGCGTTGTACTCCTGCCCCGTGCCCGGGAGGAAGCCCGGCACGTCGACGAGGGAGACGATGGGTATGTTGAAGCAGTCGCAGAAGCGCACGAAGCGCGCCGCCTTGCGCGAGGCGTTGCAGTCGAGCACGCCGGCGTACACGCTGGGCTGGTTGGCCACCACGCCCACGCTCTCGCCGTTGAAGCGTGCGAAGCCTATGATGATGTTGCGGGCGAAGTTGCGCTGCACCTCGAGGAACTCGCCGTTGTCCACCACCGCGCCGATGACCTTGTACATGTCGTACGGCATGTTGGGGTTGTCGGGGATAATCTCGTTAAGCAGGTCCTCCTTGCGGTCGATGGGGTCGGTGCACTTCACGTGCGGGGCGCGCTCCATGTTGTTTTGCGGGATGTAGGAAAGCAGCTTGCGCACGATGAGCGCGAAGTCCTCCTCGCTGTCCGCCACGAAGTGGCACACGCCGCTTTTTGACGAGTGCACGCCCGAGCCGCCGAGGTCCTCCTGCGTCACGTCCTCTCCCGTCACGGTCTTCACCACCTTGGGACCTGTGAGGAACATGTAGCTGACGCCCTTGAGCATCACCACGAAGTCCGTCAGTGCGGGCGAGTACACCGCACCGCCGGCGCAGGGGCCGCAGATGCCGGAGATTTGGGGCACCACGCCCGAGGCCTCGATGTTGCGCTGGAAGATGTTGCCGAAGCCGGCGAGGGCGTTGATGCCCTCCTGAATGCGCGCGCCGCCCGAGTCGTTGATGCCGATGCAGGGCGCGCCCATCTTTACGCTTTGATCCATCACCTTGCAGATTTTCTCGGCCATGGTTTCCGACAGCGAGCCGCCGTTGACGGTGAAGTCCTGCGCGAAGACATAGACAAGGCGTCCGTTCACCGTTCCGCTTCCGGCCACCACGCCGTCTCCGAGGTACTGTTTCTTCTCCATGCCGAAGTTGTGGCAGCGGTGGAGCTTGAACATGTCCATCTCCTCAAACGAGCCCTCGTCGAGGAGCATCTCTATGCGCTCGCGTGCCGTGGCCTTTCCTTTGGCGTGCTGCTTCTCAATGGCTTTCTCGCCGCCGCCCAGACGGGCTTTCTGGCGCAACTCCACGAGCTGCTTGATTTTTTTCTGCTGTTCGCTCATTGGTTGGTATGTGTCGTGTGTATTGTCCGCCGCGCCCCGTCCTGCGGGCGTGCGGCGGCACGCTTGTTTGCTGTGGTGCGGATGCCGCCCCGCGCGTGCGCGGCGCCCCTGTTTTATGCAAAGGTAGGCAAAAAGGCGCACATTTGCCGGCTTCGTGTGCCGCAAAGCGCGTGCGGGGCGGGGTGTGGCGGCTCTTGCAAGGCGCGGGCGGGCACAAGCGCCGTGTGCCGTGCTGGGCGCGGTGTCTGCTGCGGACGGCGGGGGAGGCGCATTGCCGCCAGAACACATAATGTCACTTTTCAGGCCGAAAAACGGTCAAAATAACAAAATGCGCCCCGACGCGATTTTAACACTTCCGCACCCCGTCAAAGCCTGTCGGCGGGCAAATTTTTGCAAGCCGCCGACCTGTAGCGCCGATGCCGTGGAACTTTGAAGGCCAAGCCGCACTTCAGTGACGGGATACCGCGGTACTTTGTGGGCCAAGTGCAG
>CAVGTC010000075.1:0-14269 GCA_963632255.1 Lachnospiraceae bacterium
AAGGGACATTCCTCTCGGGATGTCCCTATCTTGTAGTACAAATATACAACATTTTCCCGCCGAAAGCAAGAAATGTTAAAACGCCGGCGAAATCAAAATGTCAGTTTTTCGCCCGTATAACTTACATTTTGAATTTCCGCCCCTCGGTGCAAGAAAGAGCTTTACGGCTTTGGCGGACACGGTAAACCGCCACGCCGCAGTCCCTCCCCCCTCTTCGGTCACGCGACACGCACGTTTTTTCCTGCGCCGGCTTGCGGGGGCGCGAAAAAAACGTACCTTTGCACCGCGAAAAAGGAAAGATGCCGGAGTGGTCGAACGGGCCGCACTCGAAATGCGGTGAACGGGTAACTGTTCCGGGGGTTCGAATCCCTCTCTTTCCGCGACGCGGCAAAGGAGCAACAGGTTGGACAGACAACAGGTTGCTCCTTTTCCCGTTTTTTGCCGCGCCGGCGGCATGGCATAGCCACGCCCCGCACACCTTATAAATATACAAGCCTTACCATGAAACAACGACTGCTTTCGATAGACATACTGCGCGGGATGACCATCATGCTGATGGTGGTGGTGAACAGCCCGGGCACGTGGGACTACGTGGCGGTGCCGCTGCGCCATTCGGCGTGGAACGGACTGACGCTGACCGACGTGGTTTTCCCGTGCTTCATGTTCATCATGGGGATGACCACCTACATCTCCCTGCGCAAGCACGCCTTCACCCTCTCCGGCGGTCTGGCGCTCAAGATGTTGCGCAGGGCGGCTGTGCTTTTCGCCCTCGGACTTCTTGTCAACTGGACGGCGGCGGGACTGCCCTCCCTGCACGAGCTGCGCGTGCTGGGCGTGCTGCAGCGCTTCGCCGTGTGCTACCTCGCGGTGTCGCTGCTTGGCACGCAGATATCGCCGCGCCGCATGTTGCACACGGCGTGGGGGCTGCTGGTGCTGTACGCCGTTATGCTGCTGGCCTTTGACGGCTACGCATACGACGGGGGCGGCATACTCGCCGCGGCGGACCGCGCCTGCCTCGGGCCGCACATGATGTGCGACGGGGGCATAGACCCCGAGGGCGTGCTTAGCACCCTGCCGAGCGTGGCGCACGTGATGACAGGCTACTACATGGGGGCTGTCGCCCTGTCCGCCCGCCCCGTGGCCGACAAGGCACTGTCGCTGGCGGCGTGGGGCGCGGCGCTGCTTTTCGCCGGACTGCTGGCGGACAGCTTCCTGCCTGTCAACAAGAAGGTGTGGTCGCCCACGTTTGTGCTGGCCACCTGCGGACTGTCGCTGCTTGCCCTCGCGCTGCTTACGACGGTGCTTGACGTGAGGGGGAAGAAGATGCCGAAAAAGGTTTTCCTTATCTTCGGGGTCAATCCGCTGATGTGCTACCTCCTCGGGGAGTTCCCTTACATCGCACTCAACTCTTTCCAAGTAAGCGGCGAGACGCTGCAGACGTGGTTTTACGGGGCGTTTGCCCGCGTCCTTGGCGACGGCGAGCTTGCCTCCTTCGCCTGCGCCCTCACGCTGACCGTCGCCGTGGGGCTTTGCGGGTGGGGGCTGTACGCTCGCAAGATTTTCGTGAAGATATAAAAACCGTGCCTGTGCCGTGTCCGCCAACTGCGGCACGCGGCGCCGCGTCACGCCGGGCGGCGAAGCCCGCATTCTCGCGCAATTGGTCCACTGCCCCACCCCGTTGCCCGCATTTCACACATTTCACTTTGTCGGTAAACCGCCGCGCCGTACCTTTGCCACGCAATTGCGCCCGCCCTTGATGAACCTGATTGTAGACATCGGCAACTCCACCACCAAGGCCGCCGTGTTTGACGGCGGCCGCATGTTGGCGCACACGCGTTTTGAGACCGGACTCGCCGACGCGCTGCACGCCCTTTTGGAGGGACGCACCGCGCAGGCCTGCGCCTACTCCATAGTAGGCGCGGAGTACAACGGGCTGGAGGACACACTGCGGCTTTTCGCGCCGCGCCTGCTGCGCGTGACGGGGGAGACACCCACGCCGCTGCGCAACGACTACCGCACGCCCGCCACGCTCGGAGCCGACCGCCTCGCGGCGGCTGTGGGAGCGGCAGCTTTGGAGCCGGGGCGCGACATTATGGTGGCAGACGCGGGCACCTGCGTCACATACGACTATGTGAGCGCGGACGGACGCTACCTCGGCGGGAACATATCCCCAGGGCTGGGCATGCGCCTGCGCGCCCTGCACGAGCACACCGCCCGCCTGCCGCTCGTGGCGGCGGAGGGCGAGACACCGGCTTGCGGCTATGACACGGAGACGGCCGTGCGCAGCGGCGTGGTGGACGGCATGCGGCTGGAGATAGAGGGCTGCGTGCGCCGCTTCCTTGACACGCACGCGGGCGGCGTGGTATTTGCCACCGGCGGCAACGGGACACGCTTCGCCTCGCCAAGGGTGCGCCACCACAAGGCGCTGGTGGAGACGGGGCTTGACACGATATTGCGGCACAACATGGCGGCGCGCTGAGCGTCACGCCGCCCCGCCACGCGGGGGACACGAGAAGATAACACCAACACGGCGGCGCGGGAGGAGTGACGACACCGCCCGCGCACAGACACATACACAGAGACAAACGTTTTCGGCGATGAAAATAAAGAGCAGAATAGCGGCCACCCTCGCGCTGGCGCTCACGGCGGCGCCTCTCGCGGCGCAGACCAACGGCAGCAACTCCCCCTACTCGCGCTACGGGCTGGGGCTGCTGTCCGACGGCGGCAACGCCTTCAACAAGGGTATGGCGGGCACGGCGTACGGTTTCCGCTACGGCTCACAGCTCAACACGAAAAACCCGGCCTCGCTCTCGGCCGTCGACTCTCTTTCACTGGTGTTTGACCTGGGCGTGTCGCTGCAGCGCGGCACCTTCAGCCAAGGGGGCAAGAGCGTGAGCGCCAACAACACGGAAATAGACTACGTGACGGCGGGCTTCCGCGCCGCGAAAGGTCTGGGCATGGCCGTGGGACTCGCGCCGTACAGCACGATTGGCTACAAAACGACGCGCACGCAGGACGTGAGCGGACGCACGGACGGCACCACGCAGACGGAGACGTACTCGGGCGACGGCGGACTGCACGAGGTGTTCTACTCACTCGGCTGGGCGCCCGCCAAGCCGTTTTCCATAGGACTTAAAGCCGGCTACCTCTGGGGCGAAATGGAGCACACGGTGAAAATGGCTTTCAGCGAAAGCTCCATCAACACCAACCAGCAGAAATACAACTCGTACGTGCGCACATACAAGGTGGACTTCGGTGTGCAGTACACGCAGGCCATAGGCAAGCAGGACTGGCTGACGCTCGGCGTGGTGTACGGGCTTGGCCACGACGTGGCGGCCTCGGCGCACTACTACAACCAGAAGTATGAGTCGTCCACGCTCAAGGCGGCCGACACGCTGCACGTTCGCAACGCTTACTCGCTTCCGCACACCATCGGGGCGGGCCTTACCTGGAACCACCGCAACTCGCTCTTCATCGGAGCCGACTACACGCTGCAAAAGTGGGGCTCGGTGAAGACTCCCTCACTTGTCGACGCCGACGGATACGGCACACTCGAATACCGCGCCGCGAAAGGGCAGCTCACCGACATGCACAAGATAAGCCTCGGCTTGGAGTACGTGCCCAACGCCGAAGGGCTGCAATGGCGCAAGCGCGTGCGCTACCGCGCGGGCTTCTCCTACGCCACGCCGTACTACAAGGTGGGAGGCCAGGACGGACCGCGCGACTACACCGCAAGCCTCGGTGTGGCTCTGCCCATCATGAACATGCACAACAACCGCTCGGTGCTCAACGTGTCGGCGCAATACGAGCGCGTGCAGCCCAAGATATCGGGGATGGTGGCCGAAAACTATTTCCGCCTGAGCATCGGTCTGACCTTCAACGAGCGTTGGTTTATGAAATGGAAGGTGGAGTGACCCCCACCCCGCCGCGCCTGACGGCGCACACACGCTGAGACTTTGGCACAAACCACACTGCACATACTGCCCGCGCTGGCGCTTTCCGCCGCGCTGGCCACTGCCGCCGCGGGTTGCGGAAGCGACGCGCCGCCCATGGGCAGCGCGGTGAGGAACCGCGACTCACTGCCCGTGATGGTGACGACGGGGGTATCGAAGCTCATTTCCGACTCGGGCGTGACGCGCTACAAGATTGTGGCGGAGGAGTGGCGCGTGTACGACAAGACGACACCGCCGCGCTGGGAGTTCCCCAAGGGGGTTTTCCTCGAACGCTACGACGACAAGTTCAAGGTGAACCTACACATCACGGCGGACTCGGCCTGGCTTTACAACCAAAAGCTATGGGAGCTGCGCGGACATGTCACGCTGCACGACGAGGCGGCGGGTACGCGGCTTTACACGCAGGAGCTTTTTTGGGACATGAACACGGGCGAACTGCGCTCGGACGTACACACGCGCCTCATCGAGCCCGACCAGGAGATAGAGGGCAACTGGTTCCGCGCCACGATCATCAACCGTCAGCTCACAAGCTACCATGTGCGGCAGGGAAAGGGCTTTATGCCGATGAGCGACAAAGACACGGCACCCGCCGCGCCGTCCCCCGCCCCCGGCGACACTACGCAAGTCTCCACCGGCATCCCGCCGCGCGAGGCTCCGTCAAGCCGCCCGAAAGGCTCGTGGTAGCGGAAAGCGCAGCCAAGACACCGGCACGCACAACAACAGGAGCCGCCCCGACACCGCACGGGCGCAACAGCCGGCGCACAGACACACAGAGGAGGGCGTGCCAATTATGGCACGCCCTCCTCTTTTCCTTACGTTTTGCTGCTACTCTCCGTTTTCCTTTATTATCCGCTTTTCTCCCCGCCCGGCATCAACGCGGACGGCGCGGCGGGCGCGACGGCTTTTCCGGCTTTTTTGGCGGGGCAAGGGAGATGCCCGCGTCGGAGAGCGTGATGAGCCGCTGCCGGTAGAGTGTGCCGACAGCCCGCTTGAATGTCTTTTTGCTGACGCGGAAGCGCGTCTCTATCAGCACGGGAGACGATTTGTCGGTAAAGGGCAGCGTGCCGCCGGCCGCACGCAACTCGTCCAAGAGCACCTCGGAAAAGTCGCGGAAACGCTTCGTGCCGAGGCTTTGCAACGAAAGGTCGAGCTTGCCGTCAGGCCGCACGTTGACAACAGTGGCGGTAAGGCAGTCGCCGGGGCGCGGCTCCTCGCCGTACACTTGGTCGGCGTAGAGCAAACCGCTGTACTTGTTGTCCGCCACGACCTTGTAACCAAGCGGACTGCGCTGGTAAACCGTCACTTCCATCTCCTGGCCGCGCGTGCAGGTTTCCCCGCTGGCCTCGGTGAAATAACGCTCCACCTTTGCCGACGCCACAATGCGGCTGGTCTCCTCGTCAACGTGGACATGCACCATGTACCAGCGCCCCTGCTGCATCAGCACTTTCTGCTCCCTGAACGGCACAAAGAGGTCTTTCATCAGTCCCCAGTCAAGGAAAGCACCGTACTCGTTGACCCACGCCACGCGCAGCCATGCGAAGTCGCCCACGCGGGCGAGCGGTGTCTCGAGCGTGGCAACGAGTTTGTTGCTCTGGTCGAGGTACACAAAGACCTCCACCTCGTCACCGGGGTGCATATCGTCCGTCACATAGGCTTTGGGCATCAGTATCTCGCCCAACTCGTCCCCGCCGTCAAGGTATGCGCCGTGGTCGGTGAAACGCGTCACGGTGAGTTTGTTGTAGTTTCCTAACTTTATCATTTCGTTATCTTTTGGCAGCCGTAAACGCCGCAGCAGCAATTTCCTGCCGCATAGTCAACGCACCGCCGAATACGCCCGCGCGCTTTTTCAAAAGAGTCCTCCCATTACATTCCACAAGGGGGTTCCCCAACCACATATCCGCAAGTGTTTTCCCTTAGACCTTTCCGTCCTCAGGCACGCCCACGTTTTGTTGTCCGTCCGCCGCCCCGGCAGCCGCAGTGGTTCGTTCCACCCGCCCGTCAAGTAGGTGGATGGTGCGGTCGGTGAGCGAGGCGAGCGTCTCGTCGTGCGTCACGATGACGAATGTCTGCCCCATTTCCTCACGGAGGCGGAAGAAGAGGCTGTGCAATTCCTCCTTGTTGTGCGTGTCAAGGCTGCCCGACGGCTCGTCGGCAAGTATCACATCAGGGCGGTTTACCAACGCACGCGCCACGGCCACGCGCTGCTTCTCGCCACCCGACAGCTCGGCGGGCTTGTGCTGCACGCGCGAGGAAAGCCCGAGGAAGTCAAGCAGCTCCAAGGCGCGGCGTTTCACCTCGCTCTCGCGCCCCTTGGCTATCAGTCCCGGTATCATCACATTCTCCAGCGCGGTGAACTCGGGCAGAAGCTGGTGAAACTGGAAGACAAAGCCCAGATGGCGGCAGCGAAAGGCAGAGAGCTTCGCGCTGGACAGGCGCAGCACGTTCTCCCCGGCTATCTCCACTTCCCCGCTGTCGGGGCGGTAGAGCGTGCCCATTATCTGCAGGAGGGTGGTCTTGCCCGCGCCGCTCGGCCCCACAACACTCACTATCTCATGGGGGGCGATGCCGAGGTCGATGCCTTTCAGCACTTCCAACGCGCCAAAGGACTTGTGTATGTCGTGTAGCGAAATCATAACTGCATAGATTCAGGCGAGAAACGCAAAGGCGTATTTGCGTACTTGCGTATTGTGTGTACACGCCGCCCTCTCACGGGCAGGAGGCACACCCCCACGGAGTGTCCCGAAAAGAGAAAGATTACCACAGGGGAAGGGAAAGTCTCTTTGGAAAGAGGAAAAACCTTTTTGGAAAACGCGTGACATGAGGTAGGCGGCGGGAGTTAACGGCAAACCGGCACAAAGGCGCAATTGTCCCCTGTGCCGGTGTTTCTTACCGAAAATCCTTCCGCTTAGGGTTATGTCATTTCTTTGCGGCGGAAGTCGCTGCGGAGGCGGTAACGCCAAGCTTGCTCATCACCGCGCTGGTAACATCGGTGCTGAGCGCGTCGTTGATGACGATGCCCGCGCTCTGGCTGGCCGTCTTGTCAACAACATAGATGTAGCCGCCCTCCTTTGCAACTGCGTTGACCGCGTCCATCACCTTCTGCACGATGGGCTGCATCTTCTGCTGCTGAGCCTTCTGCATATTGTCGGTGTTGTCCTGCTGAGCCTGCTGGAGACGCTGCGACATCTCGGAAATCTCCTGGGCGTGACGCTCGCGAATGTTCTGCGGTGTCTGGTCGGTGTCCTCCTTCTGGTACTTGTCGTACTTCGTCTGCAGCTCTTTCTGCATGCTTTCCAGTTCACTCTGGTACTGCTTGTAGAGGGTCTCCAGCTCGGTCTGCGCCTTCTTGTACTCGGGCATAGCCTGCATGATGCCGGTGTAGTCAAACTGGGCGAACTTCTGCGCGCAGAGGCTGAACGGTGCTATGAAGAACGCAAGCACCAACAGTTTCTTGATCATCTTGTGTGTTTGTTGATTGGTTTGTTTGTATTCCTGTGTCAGTGTTAGCGGCGGCGTGCCGTCCCCGCCCCAGCAGTGCCTTACTGCGCGTAGCCGAGCTTGGAGAGCACATCGTTGCTGATGTCGATGGAGGGCGAGGCGAAGATGATGCCGTTGTCGGAGGCGCGGTCAAGGATAAGCTGGAAGCCCTTCTGCTGCGCGATGCTCTTCACGGCGTTGTATATCTCGTCCTGTATGGGTTCAATGAGACTCTGGCGTTTCTTGTAGAGCTCGCCCTCGGGACCAAAGTACTTCTTCTTAAGCTCAGTCGCCTCCTTTTCCTTGTCAACGATGGCTTTCTCGCGCTCTTTTTTCTGCGCCTCGGAGAGGAAGACCGCCTCGTTCTGGTAGTTTTTGTAGAGTGTCTGCGCCGCGTTGTTGAGTGCCTCCACCTCAGCCTGCCACGACTTGGAGGTCTGGTTGAGCTGCTCGTTTGCACGCTCGTACGCGGGGATGTTGCCCATGATGTACTCCATGTCCACAAGGGCGAACTTCTGCGCCGACGCGCCCATGGTGCAGGCGCACAGCACAAAGAGCAAAGTGAGTATTCTCTTCATAGTGTCTTTTCCTTTATGGTATGTTTGTTTTTACGTTTTGCCGTCACGCTGCAACACGCGCCGCGACGCGGAATTAGCCGGCACGGGACGGGCTTAGAACTCCTGCCCGATGATGAAGTGGAACTGCGAGCCGCCGGCTTTCTGACCGTTGATGTACTTCTGGAAACCGTAAGCCCAGTCCACGCCCATCAAACCCACCATTGGCAGCAGGATGCGCACGCCCACGCCGGCGGAACGTTTCATGTTGAACGGGTTGAAGTTCTTTACGTTGTACCACGCGTTACCCCCCTCCACAAAGGCGAGGGCGAAGATGCTGGTGCTTGTCTCCAACATCAGCGGGTAGCGCAGCTCAAGGGTCATGCGCGAGTAGGCGTAACCCTCCGACACGCCGTTGCCGGCGAGCGAGCCGTTGTCGTAACCGCGCAGTCCGATGGTCTCGGTGGCGTAACCCGAGGTGTAGCCCGACATACCGTCACCGCCGACATAGAAAGTCTCGAACGGTGACTTAAGCCCTTTCTTGTAAGAGCCGAGCAGACCGAACTCCACACGCGTCATCAGCACGGGAGCCTTGACGGAGCTGGATAGGGCGGTGAAATTGCGGAACTTGAACTTCCACTTGTTGTACTCAATCCAGCGGTACTTCTCCTGCGCCTCCTTCTGGTAAGTGGAGCTATAGGAATTCTGCGCCAGCTTGGAGTAGTCCTTTCCGTTCCACAGCGAGTAGGGCGGCGTGGCCGTCACCTGCAACAGCAGCTCGGAGCCGCGCCTCGGGTAGAACGTGTTGTCCGTCGAGTTGCGCGAGAGGGAAAGCGTGAGGTTCACGTTGTTGCAGTTTCCGTCCGTGATGAGGAAGTACTGCCACGACTTCAGCATGTAGCGCGTGTAGGACAGCTCCGCCATAAAGGTGAAGTAGTCGTCGGGCCAGCGCAGACGTTTTCCAAAGCCGAGGCTCACGCCCAACATCTTGACGTACTTGTTGGGGTCGTAGTAGTTGGTGTAGTTGTAGTAGCTTGACGACGAACCGTACATGTAGCTGTACATGTTCTGGTAGTAGTTGTTGTTGTAGTACTGCGAGTTCACGTCACTCATCTTGCTGTAGTAGATGGAGAGCGAGAGCTGGTTGGGGCGCTTGCCCCCGAGCCACGGCTCAAGGAAAGAGAGCGAGTAGTTCTGATAGTACGTACCGTTTGTCTGCACCTGCAAGGAGAGCGTCTGTCCGTCACCCTGCGGGATGAAGCCCGCACGCTTGTAGCCCTTGCGGAAGAGGTTCTGCACGGAGAAGTTGGTAAACTTGAGTCCCACGCGCCCCACGATGCCGGTCTGTCCCCAGCCGGCTGACAGCTCAACCTGGTCGCCGCCCTTCGTCACGAGGGGGTATGTCATGTCCACCGTACCGCTCGCCGCGTCGGGGCGTATGTTCTCCTGCAGCTGGCTGGCAAGTGCCTCGGCGTCAAACTGGTTCATCTGCGCGAGGTCCTGCATCGAACGCTTTATGGCCTCCATTGAAAAGAGGTCACCCGGCTTGGTGCGCAGCTCGCGGCGTATGACATTCTCGTAGACGCGGTCGTTTCCCGCGATGCGTATGCGGTTGAACGTAGCCTGCTGCCCCTCCTGCACGCGCATCTCAAGGTCGACGGAATCTTTGTCTATGTTCACCTCCACGGGGTCGAGGTTGTAGAAGACGTAGCCGTTGTTGTAGTAAAGGTTGCCTATGGCGTCATCGTCCTCGCGCAGGCGCTTGTTCATTATCTTCTGGTTGTACACGTCGCCGCGTTTCATCTGCAGCACGCGCTCAAGGAAGTCGGAGGTGTATACCGTGTTTCCCACCCACGACACGTTGCGCAGGTAGTACTTCTGTCCCTCGTACACGCTGAGGTGTATGTTGACGTGCTTCTCGTCAACGGTCTCCACGCTGTCTGCGGTCACGAGGGCGTCGCGGTAGCCCCACTCGTTGAGTTTGTCGACAAGATACCCCTTGTCCTCCTCGTACTTCTCGGGGAGGAACTTCTTTGAGCGGAACATGTTGCGGAAGCTCTTCTCGTGCGTTTTCTTCATTGCGCGCTTGAGCTTGCCCACGTGTGCCTTGTCCGCACCCGAAATGAATATCTTCCCTACCTTAATCTTCTCGTTCTTCTTGATGTCGATGTCCACCAGCACCTTGTTTTCCGCCGTGACATCCTCGCGCTGCGTGATTTGCACCTCGCAGTTTTTGAAGCCCTTGTCCACGAAGTGCTTCTTTATGTAGTGCTCGGCGCGGTTTACGATGTCGGTGGTCAGCTGGCTGCCTGGCGCGAGTCCGATAATCTTCTCGCAGTCCTCGCGCTCGCTTTTCTTCACGCCGGTGTAGTTGATGCTGGAGATGCGCGGATGCGCCGTGAGCTTGATGTGCAGGTATATGCGGCTGCCCACGATGCTGTCAGCCTCAAGCTGCACGTTGGCAAACATCTTTGAGTCCCAGTAGCGGCGCACCGCCTCCGACATCTCGGGTCCCGGCACCTCGTAGGTCTGCCCCACGGTCAGTCCGGATATGCTGATGAGGAGATCGTCGTCATAGTCGCTCACCCCATCAACGGCCAGGCCGCCCAGAATGTAATGCTGGTGGCTTGTGGTGTAGACTATTTCCGGCTCCGCTTGCGCCGTGCCCTCGCTCTGCGCCAAGGCGGCGGCGGGAAGGCCTGTGAGTAAGAGGAGTAAGAGTCGGGGGATATATCTCATTGTATGTCTGTTTTCTCTGTTGCGGGCGCGTCTTTCGCGCCGTCCATCTGTTCGCTGGTTTTCCCGAAGCGGCGCTCGCGCCCCTGGTATTCGGCAATGGCCTCGTAAAGCTGGCTTTCGCCGAAGTCGGGCCAGAAAGTGTCGCAGAAGTAAAGCTCCGTGTAGGCGCACTGCCACAGCAGGTAGTTGCTGAGGCGCAGCTCGCCGCCCGTGCGTATGAGCAGGTCGGGGTCGGGCATAAAGGACGTGGAGAGCAGTCCGCTGACGGTGTCCTCGGTGACATCCTCCGGGCGGAGCGCACCCGCCGCCGCTTTCTCTGCGACGGTTCGCACCGCCTCTGTTATCTCCCAGCGCGCGCTGTAACTCAGGGCTATCACCATTGTCATGCCCGTGTTGCCCGCCGTGCGTTGCTGCAGCCCGAGTATGGACTCCCGCACCACCTCCGGCACGCGCCGCAGGTCGCCGATGATGCGCAGCCGCACATTGTTCTCCATAAAGAGCTCTTCCTCCAGCGAAGTGAGTATGAGCGACATCAGTGCCGCCACCTCCGCCGCAGGGCGGTTCCAGTTTTCGGTGGAGAAAGTGTAGAGTGTGAGAAACCTCACCCCGAGCCGCGAGCAAGCCGTGGTGATTTCCCTCACGGCCACCACGCCCTCCTGGTGCCCCATGCTGCGGTCGAGTCCGCGTGCCTTGGCCCAGCGCCCGTTGCCGTCCATGATGATGGCGATGTGCGCGGGTATCCGTCGCGGGTCAAGTTGTTGTCTGTCCATCTCGTTGCGGAATGTATTCGTCCCCCTCGCCCGTCAGTCGCGGTTGCATGTGGGGCAGCGCGGGCAAAGGTCGTATGTGAGGGTGAACTGCAGCGTGGAGAAATGGTCTTTCCCGCGGAAACCCGTTGTCTTTATGCCGTGCGGGGCGGAGAGTCCGTCTATTTTGTCGGAGAGCGTGAAGTGCGTAACCCAGTCGAGCGCGAGGTTGAGCCTCGGTCCCGCCTTGTATTTCACCCCCGCGCCGATTGGCACGCCAAGTGCCACAGCCTTTCCCGCCGCCGCGTAGGAGACGCTCAGCCCAAGCTGCACAAACGGCGTGACGCGCTTGTACCCCTGGTAGCCCCCCACATAGCCGTAAGGCAGGAAATGCAGCTCGTACATCGCCCCGAGCGTGTACAGCCCGCTGCTCACGCTGTACGCAAGCCGCGCGTCGCCCGGCGCGTTGGTGTCGGCGGGGTAGAAATCAGCCACCCCGTCCGTACTGCCTTTCACCGTGGCGTAGCCTAACTGCGCCTTCACCGCCATGCGCGGGTTGAGCGGGAAACGCGCTATCGCCGAGCCGGAGAGCCCCACCTTGGCGTTTACGTCATAGAAGCCGAAGTTAGCCCCCGCGCCGGCTCCCAGCTCCAGCCGGTACACCAGCTCATCGTCCTGCGCCTTTGCGGGCAGGACGGCGAGCAGCAGCGCCGCAGCGATGGATATGAGTGCTTTTGTCACCGGCAAGGCTGTGTCCTCCCGCTATGTGTGTGTATGCCTGTGCGCGCCTGGGTCACATCCCGACGGACTTTGTGTATACCATCTGGTCCTCCTGCCACCCGAGGCGGTTGACGCGTCCGCGCCACACTTCGCCCGTGCCGCCGCAAACAACCCAGATGTGGTTGTCGCCGTCCACGGCCGCCCCGAGCGCGGACACATCGCCCCATGCAGGGTGGCTGATGCCGCCTTTCGCCCACGTGCGGCCGTTGTCACGGCTCACGTAGAAAGGCTGCGCCGCCCCGTTTGCGTCAGTGCCGGCCAGCACCGTGGCGCTGTCGTAGCGGAAAAGCACGCTGTTGTGCAGCGCGGGGCAGGTATACCCGTCTATCTCGTCGGTCTGCGGCAGGTACATCCACGGGTAGGTGAAGCTGCCGCTGCGGTCGATGTCATGCTTCCACACGCACGCCGCGCCGTCCGCAGTGTGTCCCACTGCCAGCACGCTCTCGCTCCGGCTGTTCACCCGCGAGGGGACAAGCACGCCGTCCACATCGGAGACTGGGCGGAAGCCCTCCTCGTCGGCGGTGCAAGGCGTCCACTCCGCACCGTCCGCCGACGCGTAGAACACGCCGCCGCTGACGGCATACAGGCTGTCACTGCCCTGGCCCGCGTAAGCGTCAAAGGTCCGCGTGCCGCCAGCCGCCACGAAAGTGCGGCCGCCGTCGCGCGAAACGACAGGCTTCCCGCCGGAAAGGGCGTGGAAAGCCTCCTTGAACCACCGCACGGAGCGCACGTCAAGCTCGCCGCCGTCCGTTGTCACTTCCACCGCCTGCGCAGCGAAATCGGGCTCGGCGGACGGCGTGACGGTGAGCCGCACGCCGTTTTCGTCCTTGCCATATATATATAAGGAGTTGTCCACGCAAAGCACGCGGAGTTTGGTGTAGCCTTTTGCAAAAGCCCCCGCGTACTGCTTCCACGAGGCGGAGTCGCCCTCCTGCTGGTGTACGTTGACGCGCATCTCGTAGGTGCGTGCCGAGTTTCCGTCCGAAGAGTAGGCTTTCACCATGCGCGGCACGCTGAAGTCCGTGCTGTCCGTGCTGGCGAACACCGTGTCCGTACCCGTGACAAGGCTGCGTATGGAGAGCGTGCTGCCCGACGAGGTGAGCGTGCTGAACACCACGCGCCGCACGTTGGTGCCCACGGGCAGCGAGTCGTTGTTGTAGATGAGGTTGTTGCGCTGGTCGATGTACATGGGGTACAGCGAGCCGGTCACACCCACCACATAGGTGCTGTCCTGCCCCTGCGAGCCGGTGGTGTGTATGGTGCGCTTCAGGCTGCCGAGCGTCACTTTCGAGACAAGGCAGTCGTTGGTGGAGGTGGAGGTGCTGTCGGTGTTGTCGTCCGAGCACGCCGCCAGCGTGACGCCGGCCACCAACGCCACTGCCAGCAGCATCAGCCTGTATATCTTCTTTTTCGCCATCGTTTGTCTTATGTCGGTGCGTGCCTTTCCGCCCCGTGCGCCCGCCGCCGTCGGCGGAAAGGCAGGCAGGGACGGACTTTGCGTGGCAAAAGTACGCACAAAATCTGTATTTTTCTCACCGCAAGCGCATTTTGTAAAGGGCGGAACGCACTCCGCGCCCGCCGCCACTGTACTGCACTGGCGCGGCCTTGACGGCGAACGTGGCGCAACGGACGACAAACGCGCCCGATGCGCGGCACAAACGCCCGCACGCGAGCCGAACAATAAGGAGTGTCTTTTTCAACAAAACGTACTGGCGACCGGACGGACAGGGTACGGCCGCAACCCGCGCGGGACTCAACGCCGGATGGAGGCGACAGCCCCGGCGACTATGCCCCCCTGTCCGCAAGGGACAGGTACGGCGGCGGGCTTTCACCCTTTCCGCGCCGCCGAAAGACCGCCCCGTGAGAACCTGGAAAATCAGAATGTCAGATTTTTCGCGAAAAACTGACATTTTGATTTCGCCGGCGTTTTAACATTTCTTGCTTTCGGCGGAAAAATGTTGTATCTTTGTACTACAAGATAGGGACATCCCGAGAGGAATGTCCCTTTATTTTTGCCTAT
>CAVGTC010000076.1:0-14255 GCA_963632255.1 Lachnospiraceae bacterium
CCAAGTGCAGGCGTTTTGACTCATAAGTGGCTGAAAATCAATACAGGCAAAAATATAGGGACATTCCTCGCGGGATGTCCCTATCTTGCAGTGCAAAGATAATGCATTTCCGGGCGGATTCCAAATGTGTTAAAACGGGGGCGAAAAATCAAAGTGTCAGTTTTTCGCGCATTTTGCTTGCATTCTGGGATTTCGCGTGCCTGGTCCGAAAGCCGGGGCAGGCACGCTAAGACACGTTTCACGGCACTCAGCGACTGAGAAAAGCCGCAGCAACAACCGCGGCAACCGATGCGCACCGCGTTTTTCACAGGAACACCAGCCGCAAAACAAGGCAGGACTTAGTGCTGTCTGTGCTTTTGTACACACCCCGCGTCAGAAAAACACCATTTTTTTTTGGGGGGGGTAATTATTAAACTGTCTTACAGGCCAAAAAGTGACATCGTGTTTTTTCCCCGCGTAAGCCGCACAAAACGAAATCTGCGCCCCGCACAACATTTGTCGTGCGGGGCGCAGCATTTGCCTTTGGGGCGGTCGCACAGCCAGGGCGGAAGAGCCTTACGCCCCCTTTGTCCGCCAGAGCGCGAGGGCGCAATCCTCCGCCGCCTCCATTATTTCGCGCTCGCCGGGGCCCTTGTCGTTGATGCCGCAAAGGTGCAGTATACCGTGAATGATGACCCTGTGCAGCTCCTCGTCATAGTCCTTGCCAAACTGCTCGGCGTTGGTGCGCACCGTGTCTAGGCTGATGAAGAGGTCGCCTGAGACTACGTCCCCCTCGCAGTAGTCGAAGGTGATGATGTCCGTGTAGTAGTCGTGCTGGAGGTATTGGCGGTTCACTTCCAGTATCTTCTCGTCGCCGCAGAAAACGTAGGCAACCTCGCCCACGCGCTTTCCGTACGAGGCCGCCACCTCACGCACCCACGCGCTTGTCTCGCGGTGAGGGATGGCGGGCATCTTGATGTCTATCGTGTTGTAGGAAATCATTTTTTTCTCTGTGTTATGTCTGTGTCCCGTCAGGGTCAAATCCGTTTCTCCATTCTCACCGTCCCGTCCGAGTAGGTGGTGGTGACGATGGTCACGCCGTGCTTCACCGGCGCGGCGGTGCGCCGTCCCGCGAGGTCGGTATAGGTCACGCTTACGGGTCGCGCGGAGGTTGTGGCAGGGGCTATGCCCGCCGTGATGTCGCACACGGCGCGGGCAGATACCGAGGTCGTGCCGTCCACCGTGTACACGCTCTCTACGCCGAGTACCTTGGCTGTGAGGTTGTGGAAGAACACCACCTTGTAGCCCGTGTTGCTAAATATGTCGTAGCTGTCCGTGAAGCCGAACGGAATGTCCGTCATGTCCTCCGTGAGGTGCGTATAATTGTCCGTCGTGAAGGTGTACGGCTCACCGTCGGCGTAGAAGCGGTAGGAAAGTTTGTCCGCGTTGATGTAGTTGCCACCGGCGTCCGTGGCGGGCACGCTCACGTAGAGCGCGACGTTGTCAGAGTCATAGTAAACCACCTCCGGCGCGGCGGGCGTGGCGGGAGAGTCGCCGGCGTAGGGCGTGAGCGACACCTCGGTGAGGTACGCGTTCACGTTCTCTATGGCGTAGTCTGTCTCCAGAAGGTAGTCGGAGGACGGCATGGTGAGTGCCTTCGTGCCGCTGTCAAGCGTGAAGGTGATGTCCTGCAGCGGAAGGTCGCCGTCGTCGCCGGGCGTGCCGCCTCCCACAAGGCGGTAATAAAAGAGGTCCGCCCCCTGTATGATGTAAAATTTCGGGAAAGTCACCGTCGTGCCGCTTACCGTGCCGCGCACCACCTCGTCGGGCGAGGATAGGCACAGGCCGGCGGCGTAGCAGCTGCCGTCAGCGTCAAAGCACACCGAAGCCTTGCGGAAGTCCGCCGTGCCACCCGACTTCTTCACCCCGCGCAGTATGTATTCCGCCGGCACGGCACCCTCGGGGAAGGCGTATGCCGTGATTTCGCCCATGTCCTCCAGCGCGTAGCCGTAAAAGAAGCCGTAGAAGCCCGCCTCCGCCTCCGTCTCCCCGTCAATGAAGACGGCGGCGATGTCGTCCGGGTCGGCCTGCGTGATTTTCCCATCCGCCGACACGGCGAAGCGCATCGCGTCCTTGAAAGTGGAGGCGTAACCCTGCGCATCAGTCTGCACCGCTTCGAAGTATAGCACGCGCTCTCCCGCCTTGTACAGCACCTGCCCCGCCTTTACGGTGAGCGTGTCATTTTCAAGTGTGCCCGCCAGCCAAGTCTCCGCGTCACCTTTCGCGGCGCGGTTGAAGCCCGGCGTGAGTCCGTTGAGGTAGATCGTCTTTCCGTCCTCCGACACGCGAGCCTCCACCTTTCCGTTAGCGTACGCCGTTTCGGTCATCCCGTTGTTGTCGGTATACGCCATGATGTAATGTTTCGCCGTCCCTGCGGGGTCGTAGATAGGGTCGTCCCCCTTTGGCACGTTGATGCGCGCCGGGGCTTTCTTGACCAGCTCCCGTGCGGCGGCGGTGGGACATTTTGCGCCAATGCGTGCCGTCTGCGCCTCCGACGCGCTGAGACAGAGGGCGGTCGCGAAAGTGAGTATCAGTCTTCTTGTCATAGTCAGTGTGTCGTGTCTGCCGGTCCGGAAGCCGCCCCGCTCAGTCGAAGAGCGAGCGTTCCGTCATTCCCTGCGTGGGCGTGACGGGGCGGCCGAGATGCTTGAAAGCAAGTTCCGTCACCTCGCGTCCGCGCGGCGTGCGGCGTATGAAGCCCTCCTTTATGAGGAAAGGCTCGTACACCTCCTCCACCGTACCCGCGTCCTCGCCGATGGCGGTGGCGATGGTGGTAATGCCCACGGGACCGCCCTTGAACTTGTCGATGATGGTAAGCAGTATCTTGTTGTCTATCTCGTCAAGTCCGTACGCGTCGATGTTTAGCGCCTCGAGGGCGTAGGTGGCAATGGAAAGGTCAATGCGCCCCGTTCCTTTCACCTGCGCAAAGTCGCGCACGCGGCGCAGCAGCGCGTTGGCTATACGCGGCGTGCCGCGTGAGCGTCCCGCTATCTCCGCCGCCGCCGCCGGCTCTATCGGCACGTTGAGAATGCCGGCCGAACGCTCCACAATGCGCTGCAGCGTGGAGGCGTCGTAGTACTCGAGGTGCAGGTTTATGCCGAAGCGGGCGCGTAGCGGGGCCGTGAGCAGGCCGCTGCGCGTGGTGGCTCCCACAAGGGTGAATGGGCTGAGGTCAATCTGTATGCTGCGTGCCGCCGGTCCCTTGTCAATCATGATGTCAATGCGGTAATCTTCCATTGCCGAGTAGAGGTATTCCTCCACCACGGGGGAGAGGCGATGTATCTCGTCAATGAAGAGCACGTCGTTTGGCTCGAGCGCGGTGAGCAATCCGGCGAGGTCGCCCGGCTTGTCAAGCACCGGTCCCGAGGTGAGCTTGAAGCCCACGCCAAGCTCGTTGGCGATGATGTTGGACAGCGTGGTCTTTCCCAGTCCCGGCGGACCGTGCAGCAGCGTGTGGTCGAGCGGCTCACCTCGGTATTTCGCCGCCTCCACAAAGACACGCAGGTTGTCCACCACCTTGCGTTGCCCGCTGAAGTCGTCAAAGCGCAGCGGGCGCAGCGCGTTCTCAAAGTCGCGCTCGGTGGCGGCGGGTCCCTGCTGCTCGGCGCGTATGTCGAATGTGTCTTCTGCCATAACGCGGGCAAAGTTAGTCTTTTTGCGGGTAAATACCCTCGCCGCCACCGGCGCGGGCGGGACTGAAAACTTTTGAGTAACTTTGCTTTGCCTTAGGCGGCCTTGGCAAACAGCCGCCGCCCCCTAACCAACATCAAAAGGAAATGTTAGAGATAAAAGACCTCCACGCCTGCGTGGAGGGGAAAGAGATACTGCGCGGGGTGAACCTCACCATACGCGACGGCGAGGTGCATGTGCTGATGGGACCCAACGGCTCGGGCAAAAGCACGCTCAGCAACGTGCTGGTGGGCAACCCCAAATACGAGGTGACCGGCGGCAGCGTCACGTTCAACGGGAAAGACTTGCTCGCCCTCGCGCCCGAGGATCGCTCGCACGAGGGAGTTTTCATGTCCTTCCAGGCTCCGACGGAGATCCCCGGCGTGTCGATGACCAACTTCATGCGTGCCGCGCTCAACGCAAAACGCAAGTATTTCGGTCAGGAGCCGATGCCCGCCGGCGACTTCCTCAAACTGCTCAAAGAGAAACGCAAACTCGTGGGGCTTGACGCGCACTTCATGAGCCGCGGCGTGAACGAGGGCTTCTCGGGCGGCGAGAGGAAGCGCAACGAGATATTCCAGATGGCCGTGCTGGAGCCGCTTTTCTCCATTCTCGACGAGACGGATTCGGGGCTGGACGTGGACGCACTGCGTACGGTGGCGGAGGGTTTCAATATGCTGCGCACGCCGCGCACCAGCGCGATGGTCATCACACACTACCAGCGCATGCTCGACTACCTCAAGCCGGACTTTGTGCATGTGCTTGTCGACGGGCGCATCGTACGCGAAGGCGGCGCGGAGCTTGGCTACGAGATTGAAGAGAAGGGCTTTGACTGGATAAAGGAGGCGTTGTGAGCATGGACAGCGAGAGACAATACCTTGACCTATACCGCGAGCACGCGGCGGTGCTGCGTGCCAACAGCTGCGAGGCGATGAACGCCCTGCGCGACGGTGCGGCGGTCCTGCTGGAGGCGGGCGGACTGCCCGGGCGGAACGAGGAGAGGTACAAATACACCGACGCGCGGGAGGCTTTCGCCCCCGACTACGGTGTCAACCTGCGCCGCCTCACCGACGGGCGCGACCCTTACACTGTCTACCGCTGCAGCGTGCCAAACCTCAGTACCGCGCTCTTCTTCGTGGTGAACGACGTGCCGTGCCCCGCCGCCCCCGCCTCGCTGGCGCAGCTGCCGGAGGGCGTTGTGGTGGACAGCATACGCGCGGTGGCGCAGAGCCGCCCGCAGCTGCTGCAAGATTTCTACGGCCGCGCCGCCGCCGACCGCGGCTTCCGCTCGGGGCATGACGGTGTGACGCTGCTCAACACGCTGCTGGCGCAGGACGGACTTGTGGTGTATGTGCCGGATGGCGTGCGCGTGCCGCAGCCCGTGCAGATTGTCAATGTCAACGCCGCGCGTGCCGATATGCTCAGCTCGCGCCGCCTGCTTGTCGTGGTGGGGCGCGGGGCGGAGCTTTCGCTGCTGCTTTGCGACCACTCGGAGGAGGGGGCGCGCTACCTCACCACGCAGGTAGCTGAGGTGTACGCGGCGGAGGACTCCACGGTGGGTGTGTTCAGCGTGGAGGAGACCAACGACGCGACGACGCGCTTCAGCACCGTGTATGTGGAGCAGGAGGCACGCAGCAGCGTCAACTACGACGGCGTGACGCTGACCTGCGGCCGCACGCGCAACCGCCTTGACGTGCGGCTGCGGGGCGAGGGGGCGCGTACCGCCCTCTACGGTGCGGTAATTGCCGACGGCGGGCAGCGTGTGGACAACAACATTCTTGTCGAGCACCTCGCGCCGGGGTGCGAGAGTGACATGCTTTACAAGTATGTGCTTGACGGGCAGAGCGTGGGGGCTTTCGCGGGGAAAGTGTACGTGGAGAAAGACGCGCAGCGCACTGTCTCGCGCCAGACCAACGCCAACATCTGTGCCTCGCCCGCCGCGCGGGCTTTCTCGCAGCCTATGCTGGAGATATACGCCGACGACGTGCGCTGCAACCACGGCTCAAGCACGGGGCGGCTGGACGAGGGGGCGCTACTGTATATGCGCCAGCGCGGCATACCCGAGGCCGAGGCGCGGCTGATGCTGCAGCACGCTTTCGTCAACGAGGTGCTGCGCCACGTGTCCATCCCGCGCCTGCAGGAGCGGCTATCCCACCTTGTCGACCTGCGCTTCCGCGGCGAGCTCGGACACTGCCGGGGCTGCCGCGCGTGCAAGTGACGGGTGCGGACGTGTTTCCCTCGATTATATTCCTTACAGAAAACTATTGCGGGTGTCCCGGCGCGGCTGCCGCTTCCTGCGGCGCGGCGGGGTGTCCCGCAGCACTATAAGATAATGCTTGATATAGAGAAAGTGCGGGCCGACTTCCCGATACTCTCGCGCGAGGTGTACGGGCGGCCGCTTGTGTACCTTGACAACGCGGCCACCACGCAGAAGCCGCGCTGCGTCGTCGAGGCGATTGCCGACGAGTACTATTCGGTCAACGCCAACGTACACCGCGGCGTACACTACCTTTCCCAGCAGGCCACCGAGCTGCACGAGGCGGCGCGGGAGGCTGTGCGTGCCTTCATCAACGCGCGTGGCACGGCGGAGGTGGTATTCACTCGCGGCACGACAGAGAGCCTTAACCTCGTGGCAAACTCCTACGGGGAGGCATTCCTGCGCGAGGGGGACGAGGTGCTTCTCACGGTGATGGAACACCACAGCGACATCGTGCCGTGGCAGCTACTGCGCGAGCGGCGCGGCATCGTGCTGAAAGTTATTCCGATGCATGACGACGGCACGCTGGACTTGGAGGCTTACGACCGCCTTTTCACACCGCGCACGCGGCTGGTGTGCGCGGCTCACGTAAGCAATGTGCTGGGTACGGTGAATCCCGTGCGGGAAATGGCGCGGACGGCGCACGCGCACGGGGCGCATTTCCTTGTGGACGGGGCGCAGAGCGTGCCGCACATGCCGGTGGATGTGCAGGAGTTAGACTGCGACTTCCTCGTTTTCTCGGGACACAAGATTTACTGCCCGACGGGCATAGGTGTGCTTTACGGGCGCGAGGAGCTGCTGGAGAAGATGCCGCCCTACCAGGGCGGCGGCGAGATGATAGCCCGCGTGTCTTTTGAGGGGACCACGTACGAGCGGCTGCCTTTCAAGTTTGAGGCTGGCACGCCTGACTATGTAGGCTCGCACGCGCTGGCCGTCGCGCTCGGCTATGTGTCCGCCATAGGGTGGGATGCCATACGCCCGCATGAGGCGGAGCTCACGCGCTACGCCATGGAGCGGCTGTCCGCCATACCCGACCTCCGGCTCTACGGCACGGCGGCGGAGAAAGACGCGGTGGTGTCGTTCAATGTGGGTGACATCCACCCGCTCGACCTCGGCACGCTGCTCGACCGCCTCGGCGTGGCGATACGCACGGGGCATCACTGCGCCCAGCCGCTGATGCGGCGCTGCGGCGTGGAGAGCATGGCACGCGCGTCGTTCGCCCTCTACAACACGCGTGCGGAGGTGGACGCGCTGGCCGAGGGCATAGAGCGTGTGATGCGGATGTTTTGAGTGAAATTTCCAGCTGCCGCATGCCGCACGCCCGCGCCGAGGGACGGCGGACGGGACACGGGAGGAGAAAAACAAATGACCAGGGAAAGTAAAACGATGCTTTGCTCCATATATAATAATGAGGGGCTTGTAGAGGCAGGATGTGACGAGGCGGGGCGGGGCTGCCTTGCGGGCAGTGTCTTCGCGGCGGCGGTGGTGTTTCCGCCCGGCTACGCCAATGCCGACCTTAACGACTCGAAGCAGCTGACCGCACGCCGCCGTTACGCCTTGCGGGAGGTGGTGGAGCGCGATGCCGTGGCGTGGGCTGTGGCGGAGGTGGCACCGGAGGAGATTGACCGCATCAACATACTCAACGCTTCCATACTTGCCATGCACCGCGCGTTGGACAAACTTTCCGTGCGCCCGGGTTTTGTCATTGTGGACGGCAACCGCTTCAAGCCTTACGGCGTCACGCCCTACGCCACCATAGTGAAAGGGGACGGAAAGTACCTCTCCATCGCCGCCGCCAGCATACTTGCCAAGACTTACCGCGACGACTACATGCGGCGGCTGCACGCCGATTTCCCTTACTACGGCTGGGATCATAACGCAGGTTACCCCACGAATGAACACCGTGAGGGTATCTTGCGCCACGGGCTCACGCCTTTCCACCGCCGCTCGTTCGGCGGACTGGGGGAGGTCCCGCTGCCTTTCGCGGATTAACCGTCGGGACGGGAAAACCACTAAGACGGCTCGCGGGGGCGGAACAGCCATAGTGCTGTTCCGCCCCCGCGAGCCGTATCAGTATCACCGTCAGGTTTAAGTTTCTCCCTGCGGCAAGGCGTGCTTCCTTTACATAAGGCGTGCGGCGCGTCACTTTGCCAGCATCACGATGCTGCCCGCCGTGATGAGCAGCGCGCCGACGACCACACGCGGCGTGGCGGGCTCTTTGAGGAAAAGGAACGACAGACAGATGGTCATCACTACGCTCAGCTTGTCCACCGGTGCCACGCGCGACACGTCGCCGCACTGCAGCGCCTTGAAGTAAAAAAGCCACGACAGCCCCGTCGCCGCGCCGGATAGCAGCAGGAAGAGCCAGGTGTGTCCGCCGATGGCTTTCGTCTCGCCGAGGTGTCCGCCGCAAATGGCTATGCCCCAGGTGATGAAGAGTATGACGGTGGTGCGTATGGCGGTGGCAAGGTCGGAGTTGACGTCCCTAACGCCCACTTTCGCGAAGATGGCCGTCAGCGCGGCGAAGAGCGCGGACAGCAGTGCGTAGTATTTCCACATGACTTGTCGTAAGACGGACGGACCGGCCGGCGTGTGTGTCGCGCCAGGCCAGCCCGTCCTCTCTTTTTTTTTGGGGGGGGGATGGATTTATCTGTTGGCGGCGGTCAGGCCGTCATTTTGTTAAGCTTCCTCAGCAGGGCGAACATCACCAGCGCGCTTATGAGGCAGAGCGCGATGAGTATGCCCCAGTTGTACATAAGCGGGATGCGGTTCCACAGCATGGAGGGGATGGAGCTGAGGTAGTTGCCTATTGCCGTGGCGACGAACCACCCGCCCATCATCAGCCCCTTGTACTTCGGGGGCGCAACCTTTGACACGAAAGAGATGCCCATCGGCGAGAGCAGCAACTCAGCCAGCGTAAGGGTGAAGTAAGTGGAGATAAGCCAGTTGGGGGAAAGGATGCTCTGCGTCTTGTCGCCAAGGGCCATCGGCGAGATGAGGCCGGTGGAGGACAGCGTGATGACCCCGAAGCCCAGTGCCGCCACAAGCATACCCCAGCCAATGCGGGCGGGCGCGCTCACGGCGTGTCCTTTCTTCTCCAGCGTGCCGAAGAAAAGCATGCTGAACGGCGTGAGCGCCACGACGAAGAACGGGTTGAACTGCTGGAAGTCGGACGGCTGCGCCGCAGTGGGGTCGTCCATGCCCATGAAGAGAGCCACCGCGCCGGCTACCAGAGCCACCGTGGCCACGCCCGAGAGGACACGCGCCTTGAGCGTCTTGGCCTGGAATGCGCTGAACCCCGTGTACACTGCCACTGCCACGAGGGCGAGACTGAATATGTTGAACCAGAAGCGCATGCCGCCGCTTACCGTGAGGTTGGTGTACTTCTTTGCGAAGAACGTGAGCGCGGAGCCGTTTTGGTGGAACGCCATCCAGAAGAATATCACCACGGCGAAGACAAGCAGCAGGGCCGTGATGCGGTCGCGCGTCTGCTTCGGCGTGAGCAGCTCGGCCGTGCTGTCGCTTGCCGTGGCCTGCTTTGCCGTCACGTCAGCGTGCTTGAACCACCCGCGGAAGGCGAAGTAGATGAAGGCGGAGATAATCAGCGACACGCAGGCCACGCCGAAGCACAGGCCGTACGCGCCGTAAAGCGCCGTAAGGTAGTCGGGCGACTGGTTTGCGGCGTCGTACACGAAGCCGTGCTGCCCGAGGTAGAGGTTGGTAATCCATTTCGCCATGCCCGGGGCGAACATCGCGCCGATATTGATGGCCATGTAGAAGAGGCTGAAAGCCGAGTCGCGGCGCGGCGCGTAGAACGGATCGTCGTAGAGGTTGCCCACAAGCACCTGCAGGTTGCCCTTGAAAAGTCCCGTGCCGAGCGACACGCAGGCAAGTCCGGCAAACATCGCCACCATTCCCGTCGTGTCGGCGCCGGTGGGCACCGCAAGGCCGAGGTATCCAAGGAACATCGTGGCGAAGCCTATGGTGACGCACTTTCCGTAGCCTATCTTGTCGGCAAGCATGCCGCCGAAGAGCGGCGAGAAGTACACCACGGCGAGGAAGATAGAGTAAATCTGCCCCGAAGTGGACTCCGTCCACCCGAACTTGGCCTGCATGAAGAGGGTGAAGATGGCGAGCATGGTGTAGTAGCCGAAACGCTCGCCCGTGTTGGCAAGGGCCAGGGCGTAAAGCCCTTTGGGTTGTCCTTCAAACATAGATGGTTGTTTTTGTAATTGTATTGCGTTTTAATTCCTTTCCTTGTCTCTGGCAGGTGAAGCCGCCGCCCGTAAGTGTGACGGTGCGGCACGCAAGCGTGCGCCGTCAGGCGAGGCACTCGCGCAGAAAGCCCGCCGTGTGCCCCACGCCGCTTGCGGCGAGAGCCTCCGGCGTGCCGGAGAAAAGCACCTGCCCGCCGCCCCGCCCACCCTCGGGTCCCATGTCTATGAGGTAGTCCGCAGTCTTCACCACGTCAAGGTTGTGCTCGATTACTATCACCGTGTTGCCCTTGTCCACCAGGCGCTGCAGCACCGAGAGCAGCACGCGTATGTCCTCGAAGTGCAGTCCCGTCGTCGGCTCGTCGAGAATGTAGACTGTGTGTCCCGTGTCGCGCTTGGAAAGCTCTGTGGCGAGTTTCACGCGCTGGCTCTCGCCGCCTGACAGCGTGGTGGAGCTCTGCCCCAGCTTTATGTATCCCAGACCCACATCCTGCAACACCTTTATCTTGTGCAAGATGGACGGCACGCTGGCGAAGAAGTCTACTGCCTGGTTGATGGTCATGTCAAGCACGTCGGCTATGCTCTTCCCCTTGAAGCGCACCTCCAGCGTCTCGTGGTTGTACCGCTTGCCGTGGCACGCCTCGCAGGGCACCAGCACATCGGGCAGGAAGTTCATCTCGATGTTTTTGAACCCGTTGCCGCGGCACGTCTCGCAGCGCCCGCCTTTCACGTTAAAGCTGAAGCGTCCCGGCTTGTAGCCGCGTGCCTTCGCCTCGGGCAGGTTGACGAAGAGCGAGCGTATGTCGGAAAATACCCCCGTGTAGGTGGCGGGGTTAGAGCGCGGCGTGCGTCCCAGCGGACTCTGGTCGACGGCCACCACCTTGTCTACCAGGTCAAGCCCTTCCAGCTTTTTGTAGGGTAGCGGCTCCTGTAGCGAGTGGTAGAAGTGGCGGGAGAGGGCGGGGCGCAGCGTCTCGTTGACGAGGGTGGACTTCCCGCTGCCCGACACGCCCGTCACGCAGATGAGCGTGCCGAGCGGAAACTCCGCCGTCACATCGCGCAGGTTGTTGCCCGTGGCGCCGATGAGGCGCAGCTTTCCCTTGCCCTTGCGGCGGGCGGCGGGCACCTCTATGCGACGCTCTCCGCGCAGGTACTGCGCCGTGAGCGTGTCGCGCTTCATCATTTCCGCCGGCGTACCCTGGAATACCACCTCGCCGCCGAGGCGGCCCGCGCGCGGTCCCATGTCAACCACGTAGTCGGCGGCAAGCATCATGTCCTTGTCATGCTCGACCACCACCACCGTGTTGCCCGTGTCGCGCAAGCGTTCAAGCGAGCGAATGAGGCGTATATTGTCGCGCTGGTGCAGGCCGATGCTCGGCTCGTCGAGGATGTACAGCACGTTGACAAGCTGCGAGCCTATCTGCGTGGCGAGCCTTATGCGCTGGCTCTCGCCGCCGCTCAGCGTCACCGACGAGCGGTCCAGCGACAGGTAGTCGAGCCCCACGTCAAGCAGGAAGCGCAGGCGTGCCAGCAGCTCTTTCAGAATTTCGTGCGCTATGGCGCGGCTTTTCTTTTCCAGTTTCTCCTCCACGCCGCCAAGCCAGTCGTACAGCTCGGCTATGTCCATTGCGGCCAGCTCGGCGATGCCTTTTCCAGCGAGACGGTAGGAGAGTGCCTCGCGGTTGAGCCGCGCCCCGTGGCATTCGGGGCAGACCGCCTCTTTCGAGAACTGCTCCGCCCAGCGCTGCGCCGCCGCCGTGGTTTCCGCCTCGGCCAATTGGCGTATGTACTTCGCAAGGCCGTCAAAGTCGACGTAATAGTCGTCCGTCGTGTGCGCCGTCTTAGCGGGGATGCGCAGGCGTTCCGTCGAGCCGTTGAGCAGCTCGTCCATCGCCTCCTCAGGTATGTCGCGCACCGGGGTGGTGAGGTCGCAGCCGTATTTCTCAAGCACAGCCCCCACTTCCCAAAAGATAAGCGCGTTGCGGTACTTTCCCAGTGGCGCGAGTCCGCCCGCCTTTATGGAAAGGCTGTCGTCCGGCACCACCTTGCTGCGGTCCGGCACGCTCACATAGCCCAGCCCCTTGCACTTGGGGCACGCCCCCTGAGCCGAGTTGAACGAGAAGTTGTGCGGCGCAGGCTCCTTGTAGGAGATGCCCGTGGTGGGGCACATCAGATGTTTCGAGTAAAAACGCGCCTTCCCCGTACCCGCGTCAAGCAGCATCATCAGTCCGCCGCCCTGCGAGAGCGTTTCCACCACGCTTTTGCGCAGCCGCTCGCCGTCCTTCGCTTTCACTGCGAGCTTGTCCACCACCACCTCTATGTCGTGGTTGCGGTAGCGGTCGAGCTTCATGCCCGGCTCCGCCTCTCGCAGCTCGCCGTCCACGCGCACCGTGAGGAAGCCCTTGCGGCGCACGCTTTCGAAGACTTCTTTGTAGTGGCCCTTGCGCGAGCGCACCAGCGGAGCCAGCAGGTAGACGCGCTTCCCCTCGTACTCGCTGAGTATGAGGTCGACGATGCGCTCTTCCGTGTATTTCACCATCCTCTCGCCCGTGGCGTACGAGTAAGCGTCGGCCGCCCGCGCGTAAAGCAGGCGCAGGAAGTCGTATATCTCCGTCACCGTGCCCACGGTGGAGCGCGGATTCTTGTTGGTGGTTTTCTGCTCGATGCTGATGACCGGGCTCAGGCCGGTTATCTTGTCCACGTCGGGGCGCTCAAGGTTGTCAAGGAAGTTGCGGGCGTAGGCCGAGAAAGTCTCGATATACCGCCGCTGCCCCTCCGCGTACAGCGTGTCAAAGGCCAGCGAGCTCTTGCCCGAGCCGCTCAGTCCCGTCACCACGCTGAGGCTGTAGCGCGGCAGGGTCACGTCCACGTTTTTCAGGTTGTGTACCCTCGCGCCGTACACCTCTATCGCCGGCTGTGTGTCTTTTCCTTCGCTCTCCATTCTTGTAGTGCGCAGTGTCATCCCGCAATCCGTACGTCCGCGCTCAGTTTGCGCTGTCCTTGTCCGTGTACCCGCGCAGCAGGTTTATCACTTTCTTTATGTTGTACTGCTTTCCGTCCGCCCCTTTCGCCTCGATGTTGAGGTAGTACGCGCCGTCCGGAGCCTTTCCGCCGGACGAGCGGCCGTTCCAGCCCCCGGCGGGGTTGGTCCACTCGTACAGTTTCTTTCCCCAGCGGTCGAAGATGCGGGCTTTGAAGGAGATGATGCTTTTGTAGCCCTCTTTTACGGCGAAGACGTCGTTTACGCCGTCACCGTTTGGGGTGAAGGCGTTGGGCACTTCCAGCTTCGACTCGCTGATGGCCACGGAGAAAGCCTCCCCCGTCTCCGCCTGGCTGTACTGCACCGTGTCCGCGCCCAGCACAAAGGTGGCGAGCAGCTGCACGGTGTACGAGCCCGACTGGTTGAAGGTATATTGCGTATCCTCCTCGTATCGGCGCAGGAAAGGCGTGCTTTCGCCCTGCCGGGTGAACTGCCACTCGTATATGGCGGTGTACTCGCCCACGTTTTCGGGGCATGCCTTGAAGGTGGCGGCAAACGGGGCGTCGCCGTCGTAGTCCGTCCCCTCTGTCTCCGCGCCGTTTTCTCCAGCGTAAACCATCACCGGGCTCACCGACGGCAGTTGCGCCGCCAGCCGCAGCGGGAGTGCGAGAAGCAGTACAGCAAAAAGTCGCAGCATTGTCGTTTTCCTTACAATTTGTCTGCAAAGATAGTGCAAGGCGAGTGCAGTGTAAAGGGAGGAAACGCGTTTTCTCCCTTTTTCACTGCAGAGCCGCCGCCTGTCTTCACCTTGGAGCGTGATAGTGCGCGCGGGGATGAAATGGAATGCAACGGCGAGATTATCCGCGTTTCCCCTTCCGTTAGTTGGGCTGCTTTCCTCGGTATGGACGGATTTCCTGGAATGTCAGGATTTTGCCCGAAAATCTGACAATTTGTCAAAACGGGCGGCGGGAAGAACAAGCAAAACTTTAAGGAAATTTAACGGCGTCGGCGGCCTGTAGCGGCCCGGTGCGCCCTTTTTGAAGCCAAGCCGCACTTCGGTGACAAGATGCCGCGGTACTTTGAAGGCCAAGCCGCA
>CAVGTC010000077.1:0-14081 GCA_963632255.1 Lachnospiraceae bacterium
CCAGACCGAGATTGAGGGTCTCGCCGACATACTCGGCAAGAACCTCTCTGAGGAGTCAACGGAAGCCGTGCAGCCGTTCAAGGATGCGGAAAGGTTTGGGAGCTACCTCTTAAAGCAGCCGGCGGCTGGAGAGGGCGAAACTAACCAGAACCGGCGGCGCGGGATACACTTTTCCACCTGACGCTCGGTCAACCCAAAGCAAGTCATTTTCCTTTCAGATACTGCGACATACGGGTTTTCTCAGACTTCCCGTCCGTAAGGAAATCGTCTATTTTCCACCGTCCGCCCTCACGTACGAGCAACACGCCGACAAGGGTGACTGTGCCGCAGTTGGTCACAGCCACATCGGCAAGCAATTTTCCGTTCCCGCAGGGTGACACGTTCCGCATCTCGGCGGAAAGTCCCTGGAAATCCTGCCCGCACACCCAATGGTCATAATCGAAAAAACCTACCAATCCGTGTTCCGCATCTACCGAATCCGCCGCGCACACCCGACGATAAACTGCATTGTAGTCCGCGGACATATAGAGTTTCTCAAAGTCTGGGGTGCTATTGTGCAATAAATCCCCGTCGTTTTCTGCGCGGGTGTACCACGCGAATACGACTTTGTAAATGCCGCTCAGGCTGTCCCCCGCCGCCTCGCAGAGGGAGTCGGTGTTTTCAAGCGTGACACAGCCTGCAGCCACATCGACGCATGCCGTGGCGTCTGAATTCGCGGTTCCGTTCGCCCCCGCCCCGCCGCAGGCGGCAAGTGCAAACAGCGCCCCCACTGCAAAAAACAATCTCATAAAAACATCAGTTATTTGGCTGGGGACTGGCAATGTCCCTTAAAGGTATCATCCCTGTCTACAACACCACCGCCGCCCCGGCAAATCAAAAAAGACACCCCCGCGCTGTGTACAGCACGAGGGTGTCCGCGAAATATCTTTCTTTTCTGCGAGCAGTTGCTTACTTCACCTTGGCTACGATAGCCTTGAACGCCTCGGGGTTGTTCACGGCGAGGTCGGCGAGCACCTTGCGGTTGATCTCAATGCCGGCCTTGTGGAGCGCGCCCATCAGCTGCGAGTAGGAAAGACCCTCAAGGCGAGCGGCGGCGTTGATACGCTGTATCCAAAGCGCGCGGAAAGTGCGCTTCTTGTTGCGGCGGTCACGGAAAGCGTAGGTGAGACCCTTCTCCCAAGTGTTCTTGGCAACGGTCCATACGTTTTTGCGTGCGCCGAAATAGCCGCGCGTGAGTTTGAGGATTCTCTTACGTTTTGCTCTTGAAGCTACGTGGTTTACTGATCTTGGCATTTTGTTTGTAAGTTTTGGAAGTTAGCGCCTCCAGGGGTGTTTCCCGCCCGGCGGACTTTCGGGCTAAGCATCCGATTAGACTTTTGTGGATAAAGAGGTTTTGAGCCTGCTTCCCAGTTTCCCCTCACGGGTGGGTTTAGCGAAGGCAGAGGAGCTCACGCACCTGGCGCTTGTTGGTCCCATCTACAAGGGCAACGTGGTCGAGGTTACGCTTCTGCTTCTTGGTCTTCTTGGTGAGGATGTGGCTGTGGTAAGCGTGGCGTCTTTTGATCTTACCCGTTCCGGTGAGCGTAAAACGCTTTTTCGCACTGGAATTAGTCTTTACTTTTGGCATTTTCTTTGTGTGTTGTTGGTTGTATTAAAAGACTGCGGCCGCGTGAGATACCGAACACGGACGCGCGAGTCACTTTCCTTTTGATGTTACGCCGCAAAACGCGGCGCGGGGCTTGTCAGAAATCGTCTCCTTCCACTTTGGGACCGAGATATTCTTTCGGAGCTTTCTGCTTGGGCATTGCCTTGGGGGCTTTGGGCTTCTCCTCCTCAACGGGAACGGCGGTTTCCTCAGCCTCTTCTGCCTTCTTCACAGCCGTCTTCTTTGGCGCGATGAATATGGTCATACGCTTACCCTCAAGCACAGGCATATGCTCCACCTTGCCGTACTCCTCCAAGTCGTTGGCGAAACGCAGCAGGAGCACCTCGCCCTGTTCCTTGAAAAGGATGGAACGTCCGCGGAAAAACACGTACGCCTTCACCTTGTCACCCTCGGAGAGAAACTCACGGGCGTGCTTGAGCTTGAAGTTGTAGTCGTGGTCGTCGGTCTGCGGTCCGAAGCGTATTTCTTTCACCTCCACCTTAACCTGCTTTGCTTTCAGCTCCTTTTGCTTCTTCTTCTGCTGGTAAAGGTACTTGGAATAGTTGATGAGACGGCAGACGGGCGGAACGGCGTTGGGGGAAATCTCCACCAGGTCGACACCCTTCTCCCGCGCAAGCTGCAAGGCTTGCCGTGTGCCCATCACTTCCGACTCCACATCATCGCCCACGATGCGCACCTCACGGGTGCGAATCTGCTCGTTAATACGGTGCTGTGGCACGTTGCGGCCGCGGCGTGTTCTTTGCGGTGCTGGCATTAAATGTCTTGGTTGTGGTTTAGGTTTAATCTTCGCCGGGTGGCACACCAGAAGCCGCCATTTCAAGCTCTTTTCCGTGCGAACTGCCGCGCGCGGAAACGCCCGGCGCGTGCCGTTGGTGTACACTTCACCCCGAAAATCGGCTGCAAAGATAGTGTTTTGCCTTTTTTGCCGCAAGTGTCGCGGCGGTTTTTCACGAAACGCCCTTGCCTCAGCCTTTCGCGCTGCGTTTCAAGGCCTGCGCGAGGTCGGCTATGATGTCCTCCGCGTCCTCAATGCCCACGGAAAGGCGGATGAGGTCAGGAGCGACGCCTGCCTCACGCAACTGCTCGTCGGAGAGCTGGCGGTGGGTGTGGCTGGCGGGATGCAGCACACAGGTGCGTGCGTCGGCCACGTGGGTCACTATGGAGATGAAGTCGAGGTTGTCCATAAAGCGCACCGCGTCGTCGCGCGTGCCGCGCAGTCCGAAGGCAATCACGCCGCACGAACCTTCGGGAAGGTATTTCCGCCCGAGTTCGTAGTACTTGTCGGAGGGCAGTCCGCAGTAGTTCACCCACGCCACCTCCTCGCGCCCGCTGAGCCACTCCGCCACCCGCTGCGCGTTGGCGCAGTGCTGGCGCATGCGCAGGTGCAGCGTTTCCAGCCCGAGATTGAGAAGGAAAGAGTTCTGCGGCGCGGGGATTGAGCCGAGGTCGCGCATCAGCTGCGATACCATCTTGGTGAGGTAGGCCATCCGCCCAAACTTGCGCGTGTACGTCAGTCCGTGGTAGCTCTCGTCCGGTGTCGTAAGCCCCGGGAAGCGTGCGGCGTTAGCGTCCCAGTCGAAGTTGCCGGAGTCGACCACCGCGCCGCCCACCTGCGCGGCGTGGCCGTCCATGTACTTTGTGGTGGAGTGCGTCACGATGTCCGCCCCCCACTCAAAAGGACGGCAGTTTACCGGCGTGGCAAACGTGTTGTCCACAATGAGCGGAACGCCGTGGCGGTGTGCCATGGCGGCGAAGCGCTCTATGTCAAAAATTTTCCCGCCGGGGTTGGATATGGTTTCGCCGAAGAAGCACTTCGTCTCCGGACGGAAGCAAGCCTCGATGCGCTCGTCGTCCCACTCGGGGTCGACATAGGTGCACTCGATGCCAAGCTTCGCCATCGTCACGCCAAAGAGGTTGAACGTGCCGCCGTATATGTTGGAGGATGTGAGGAAATGCCCGCCCGCCTCGCAGATGTTGAAGACCGCGTAGAAGTTGGCGGCCTGTCCGCTTGAGGTAAGCACAGCCCCCACCCCGCCCTCCAACGCGGCGATTTTCTTCGCCACGGCGTCGTTGGTGGGGTTGGCGAGACGAGTATAGAAATATCCAGAGTCCTCAAGGTCGAAAAGGCGCGCCATCTGCTCGCTCGTCTCATAGCGGAAAGTGGTGCTCTGGTATACAGGAAGCTGCTGCGGCTCCCCTTTCGCGGGTTTCCACCCGCCATGCACGCAAAGTGTGCCAAGGTTTTTCTTCATAGTGTTGGCTTTTTTACGGACAACGTCGGGGGAGTCGGCCGCCACCTTATCCCTGCATAATGAAATCGTCCTATATATAATAATGTGTGCGTGCCGGGCGCCCCGACTGCCGGGAGGCGCAAAGGCCGCATTTCGTCGTTTCTCCTCCTATTGCCGCACTGCCCCGTTTTTCCGGCTTGCCGCGCTGCGGGGCGACGCGTGTCATGCCCCCTGTCCGTTCTGCGTGCGCCGGGCAAAGCTACGTGCCGCCTTGCGGTAGGTATCCTGCGTCTGCTCCGCCGCCTTTTCCCATGAAAAGAGCGAGAGCCGGTGCTGTCCCGCCGCGACAAGCGCGGCACGCCGCTCCTTGTCGTACACCACAGCTCCGATGGCACGGGCCATGTCGTCCTCGTCTTTCGGGTCAAAATACTCTCCCGCCTCGCCGGCTATCTCAGGGAAGCACGTGGCACGGCTCAACGCGGCAGGACAGCCGCAGGCGTACGCCTCGAGGATGGGGATACCGAAACCTTCATAAAAGGATGGGTAGACGAATACCTCGGCCTGCTGGTAGAGGTCGGCAAGTGCCTTGTCTGACGCGGCGATATGGTGTACACAGGACGAAAGTCCCGCCCCGTTGATGAGTTCGGCCTCCGTCCCGGTGAATTTACGCCCCGTGCAGACGAGATGCAGCCGCGCATCCGCCACATGCAGCTTGCGGAATGCGGCGAAGAGACGGGCGAAATTCTTGTAGTTTGCGGAACGGTCACCCACGTAGAGTATGTAACGGAAAGTTATTTTAAGCCCGATCGTCTTGTTGGGGCGCAGACTCGTGGAATGGTAAACCACGTCAATCTTGTCCTCGGGCACATGCAGCAAGTCCACCACGTCGCGCTTTGTGTACTCGCTGATGGCTATGACGCGCTCGGCTCCGAGGATGGTTTCGCGCTTCTGCCGCATCACCTCCTCCGCGCAGGGGAGTCCCGGCACGCGCTCGTAAATCATGTCGTGCACGGTCACCACATAAGGGTGGCAGAGCGGTTGTGCGAGGAAATAAGGGTCGTAATATGTGGGGTGGAAGACAAGGTCATCCGTGCCGGAAAGCACGCGCAGACACTCGCGGCGGCTGCGCCGCGCGGAGCGTTTCCACATTATGCGCTTCAAAAACTTGGGAAGCGGCGGCAGGGAACGGCAAAGTCCGCAAGCGTTAAGGTAATGGTTGCGCGAAAAGCCCGCCACCACCTCGCAAGGAAGGCTCAGCCGCGTGATTATCTCACAGAAATAGCGTGATATCCCGCCGAACACCTGCGCGTCGAATATCTGGCTGTCGTAAACAACCTTGAAGCTGTCCGCCCCGGCGGCGGTGCGATTGTCGTTATGCTGCATCGTCTCTCTCTTTACCACCCGCAGTCCGTCACTTGTGCGTGATAAGCTGCAGGAACTCCGTCCTTGTCTTGGCCTGCGTGAAAGCCCCGCAGAAGTCGGAGGTAGTGGTGACGGAGTTGTCCTTCTCTATGCCCCGCATCTGCATGCACATATGGCGGGCTTCCACCACCACCATCACGCCCAACGGGGTGAGCGCCTCATTGATGCACTCCTTTATCTGTGTCGTCATCCGCTCCTGCACCTGCAGACGGTGGGAAAAGATGTCCACCACGCGGGCTATCTTGGAAAGTCCCGTGATGTATCCGTTGGGAATGTAGGCTACGTGCGCCTTTCCGTAGAACGGAAGCATGTGGTGCTCGCAAAGTGAGTAGAAATTTATGTCCTTTACGATGACCATCTGGTTGTACGGCTCGCTGAACTTGGCCGAGTTGAGCACATCCACGGGATTCATGCCGTAACCGCGCGTGAGATCCTGCATGGCCTTTGCCACGCGCAGCGGTGTCTTGAGCAGTCCTTCGCGTGACGGGTTCTCACCCAACAGACGCAATATCTCGTGGTAGTGCCGCTGAAGCTGTTCTGTCTTTTCCGTGTCCATTTGTTGTATGTTGTGCGGGACGGCTCGCCGGTGCAAAGGTCAAGCCGGCAGTGGCCGCCGCCGTAACACCCGCAATCCACGCGCGTGCCGCCCCAAAGCCGCGGCGGCGAGAGGGCACATGCGGGAGAGAACGCACCCCGCGTGTCAGTCTGGCAGGTTGACGGTGCTGCGCACCACGCGCGTCTCGTAGGTGAATCTCTTGCGGCGGATGAGCTTTACGTACTTCTGCGCCTCCTCCTTTGTGCGGAAGTCCCCGACGTGCGTCACCCAGCGCGGGCTCTCAAAGGATGTGTACGCAGCAAGTTCGCTGAAATAACTGCGGCACGTGTTTCCCATCCTCACAGCTGCCTCGCGGTCTTTGCGCGAGTTGCCGCCCGTGTAGATGCAGATGCGGTATCCCTGCGCCTTGTGCCGCTGGCGTGCCACATAGTAGCCGCCCTCATATTTGTCCACATGCACCGACTTGCTTACTTCGGGCAGTATGTTGTGCCCCTGCTCCCGCGAGGGTGCGGCGGGGGGTGCCGGCGTGTGTCCCTTTGCCGTGTCCGCCTCCTTCTTCGCCACGCCGTCTTTGTCGTGCATGTCTGTTGACGGTGTGGCGGATTTCTGCTGTTTTGTGTCCTTCGGGGCTTTCTTGCCGCCGTTGTCTTTCCGCGCGGCGGCGGAATTTCCCTTCGCGGTCTTCGCCTTTGCGCCGGCCGCTGCGCCACGTGACTGCGACGCGTTGACTATACGCTCTATCTCGTCGCTCTGCACAATCACCACCGTCCCTTTCCCCGGCTCACTCTTGCGCAGGTTTGCCGTGTAGGATGACTGCGCGGAGGCAGCCGCGCAGGCGCAGGCGGCACAAAGGGTCGTGACAATGGTTTTAAGCGTGAGCATAATGACGGACAGTGTATGGGTTGTGTAGATTTGAAAACAAGCGGCCGGGGACGTATCGCCGTCTCCGGCCGCAAATCTGGTTGGGAATCCACACCCCGCCTCTCAGTGCGGCGCGCGGATTGGGGATGTCTTATTTCCAGGCGTCGATGATGCCCTTGAAGTCAGCGGCCTTGAGCGCGGCGCCGCCGATGAGTCCGCCGTCCACGTCGGGCTTCGAGAAAAGCTCCTTGGCGTTACCCGGCTTGCAGCTGCCACCGTAAAGAATGGTCACGTTCTCTGCAGCCTCTGCGCCAAACTTCCCGGCGATGGTTGCGCGGATGAAAGCGTGCATCTCCTCAGCCTGCTCGGCCGTGGCGGTCTTGCCCGTACCGATGGCCCACACAGGCTCGTAAGCAAGGATGATGTGAGAGAACTGCTCTGCCGTCAGACCGAAGAGCGAGCCCTCGAGCTGTGCCTTTACCACGTCGTTCTGCTTGTTGGCCTCGCGCTCCTCAAGCACCTCACCGATGCAGAAGATAACCTCCAGCCCATTGGCGAGCGCAAGGTTCACCTTCTCGCGGAGAATCTCCGGGGTCTCATGGTAGTACGCGCGGCGCTCGCTGTGTCCGAGGATGACGTAACCCGCGCCCGTGCTCTTCACCATTTCGGCAGAAACCTCGCCGGTGTACGCGCCCTTCTCCTTGTCAGCGCAGTTCTCGGCACCCAGACCGATGATGCTCTGGTCGAGCACGGCGGCCACGGAGGCAAGGTGGATGTACGGGGTGCAAATCACCACGCCGCAGTTGGGTTTGTCGGCGGTGAGAGCCTCGTTGAGTTCCTTGGCGAGAGCCACGCCCTCCTGCAGGTTCTTGTTCATCTTCCAGTTGCCTGCTACGATTTTCTTTCTCATCTTTTCTTTTGAGTTAAAACGTTTCGCTTGAATATGTCGTTTGTAGTATTTGCTTCCTGTCCAAAGCCCGTCGAGCAGTATGACCGCCGCGCAGGGCAACACAAACCACAGCACGAGGCGCGGCAGTCCGCCGCGCGGACTCCCCGCCGCCCACAGCTCGGGGCGTTTCCCGTCCACTTCGGGGTCGGGCAGGTTGTTTTTCCCCCATTTCGCCGCGAGCTTTCCGTCCGAGAAGAGCAGCAGCCCCGGGTTGGAGCGCGTCATCGCGTTAAGTTCCGTGCGCTCAGCCGACAGCACCTTGTACACCGCGCCCGTCCTGTCACGCCATTTCTCCACATCGGCGGCGGGAGAGGGGGTCGCCATATAAAACTTCGCCCCCATCTCGCGGCAGCAGTCCGCAATGTCGTTCAGGCGGTCGGCACAGCCGTCGTCGGCCGTCGCTGCGTCGGGCACGGCAAGAATGAAAGTGCGCCCCGTGTCCTCGGCCACCGCGAGCGACAGGTCCCCGCCCGTCGCGGCATCCTCCATGTAAAAGTTGGCCAGCCGCGCGGCACGCGACTGCGGGTCAAGCTCGCCGCGCAGCGCGGCACGCAAGTCCGCCCCCACGGCATAAGGCGTGTACTCCATCAGCGGCTGGTAGTGCAGCGTATAAAGGCACATCCCCACGGCGTACACCCACGAGTATACGGTGACAAGCCAGCTGTTGCGGGCGGACACTAAGCGGCGCATGCCCTCATGGCGGAAAAGCAGCAGCGCGGCACAAAACAGCAGCACGATATTTTTGACCAGTGTCTGCCCCGGTGTCAGCGTGACGGCGTCGCCGAAGCATCCGCAGTCGGCCACCGGGTTGTACAGGTACGTCCACACCGTCACCGCCGTGAAGCCCGCCATCATCAGCGCGGCCACAGCCGTCGCGGCGCGGCGGCGCGCGGCAAGCAGCAGGTACACACCCGTGACAAACTCCAGCACGCCCACCGCCGACGCAGCCACCTGCAGCGGGAGCGAGCCGTCGGCCGCCGCGACACCCAACGCCTCACAGTAGGCGTGCAGCTTGTGCGCCATGCCCATCGGGTCGGTTATCTTCACGAAACCCGAAAACACCAGCGTGCCGCCAAGCAGTCCCCGCGCCGTGGCGCAAAGCCCTGTAAGCAAATATTTAGCCGCCTTACTCGCCACAGTTCTCTATCGTCAGCTTGATAAGCGCGAAGACGGCGTAGTTGAGCATATCCATATAGTTGGCCGCCACGCCCTCGCTCACCAGCGTGTCGCCGCCGAGGTCTTCTATCTGCTTCGTGCGGAACATCTTCATGTAAATGATGTCTGCCAGGGACGAGACGCGCATGCCGCGCCACGCCTCTCCATAGTCGTGGTTTTTGCGCAGCATCAGCTCAAGAGCCTCCGCCGTGCGAGCGTCGTAAAGCGCGAGCGCCTCCGCGGGCGTGAGGTCTTCCCCGTCGGCCGCGCCGCGCTCCAGCTGAATGAGGGCTATGACGGAATAGTTGACAATGCCCACAAACTCGGGCACAATGCCCTCGTCCACGCATGCCTCGCCCGTCATCTGCAGCGAGCGGATGCGCGCCGCCTTAATCATCAGCTGGTCCGTCATTGTCTGCGGGCGCATCACGCGCCACGCCGCGCCGTAGTCGTGCAGCTTCTTCTCGAAGAGGGCGCGGCAGTCACGCAGCACCTGCGCAAACTCCGCACGCGTGCCGCCCTGCGCGGCCATTGTGTCTTCCTGCATATTTTCGTTGTCACCCGCCGCTGGAGGGGCGGCGTACAGTCGTGCTTCCATTGTCTGTGCGGGTACGCGCGGCAAGGCGCAGTCCGCTTTCTTTGCAAAAGTACGAAAAACCGCCCACTGCACCATAATATCACGCGAACACCCCACCGCACACATTATATATATATGGTGTACGAGCAGTGCGGGGGCATGTTTGGGCGGAATTCAGAATAGGACGGCGGAAAAGGGGACAGGACACGGGCAGGAAGAAACTGCGACTCCCGTTCCGCCCCGCATTCTCAACCTCGCCGCGAAACAAGCGCGCGCAGCTTCTCCGCGAAGCCGCTGTCCTGCACCAGTGCCTCGATGGTGAGCGGCATACGGTACTGCCAGTGCTGGTCGGGGTTGGCGGGGTCGTTTATCTGCTCGTCCTCAGGGTGCGGGTCGCGCAGGCGCGGCGAGACGGCGAGCAGGTTCTGCAAAGCGATGAGGCAGAGCATGGAGGGGCAGTGCAGGTGGCGCGACAGCACCTCCTCGCACACCTCCGGCGTCGCCTCGCCGGGCGCGGGCGAGGCGTGTCCAAGCGCCTCGCGCCAGAAAGCCTCCGCCCGCCCGCGGTCCTGCGCCCACCACAGGCGCAGCGGCGGCATGTCGTGCGTGGAGACGGTGGCAACAGAGAGGTAGGGGTTATGCGAAAGGTCGGCGAAACGCCGCCCGCCCTCCTTGGGCATGCGCTGTATCTCAAGGGAGAGGATGTCCAGTCGCGCAAGTGTCTCCTTCACGCCCGCCGGCACCATGCCGAGGTCCTCGGCGCACACCAGCATGCCGCCGTCACCCACCGGGCGCAGCTGCGGCTCGTCGCTGCGGTTGTCGTGCGAGCCGGTGATGGCGGGCAGCTTGCGCATCGCCCCCTCCGCCCAAAAGGCGTTGTGCCGCTCGTAGAAAAACGCGTCGTGCAGGCGGTCGAAAGCCTTCCGCTGCGCCTCCGGCAAATCACGGTACACAAAGGTGAGGCGGCCGCACACGCGGGGATGGAACAGCTCCGGTTTGTCAGGGTCGGACACGAAAAGCACCTCGGCGGCGATGTCGCACAGCTCGTCGCACAACGCCCCGTCCTGCACGATGCGGCGTATGTCGCGCTGCTTCCGGTACTGCGGGCGGAGGATGTAACCGTCCCCCTCGCGCGTGAAATACACACGGGGGAAGTCCGCTCCCCACCGCGCGGCGAGTTGCGCCATGCGCCCCGCCCCCACCCGGGGCAGCGTCAGCGCTGAGGGGTCGGCAGTGAAGCCGTACGCGGCTATCTCCCCGCGCGTGTAGGGCAACGCGGGACGGAAATGCCCCAGCACACCGTACACTTGCCCCTGCGGCACTTCCCATATGCGGAAGAAGCCCAGCACGTGGTCGATGCGGTAGGCGTCGAAGTACTGCCCCATGTGCGCAAGGCGGCGGCGCCACCAGCTGTAGCCGTCTCGCTCCATCTCCTCCCAGTTGTAGGTGGGGAAGCCCCAGTTCTGCCCGCGCACGGCGAAATCGTCCGGAGGCGCGCCCGCCTGCCCGTCGAAGTGGAAGAGCCGCCCGTCGCGCCACGCCGCCACACTGTCGGGGCACACGCCGATGGGGATGTCGCCTTTCAGTATCACGCCGAGCCGCCGCGCCTCCTCGTGGGCACGCGACATCTGGCGGTGGAGCAGGTACTGCGTGAAGCGGTACACTTTCTCCGCCCCGTCCGTTTCCCCGCCGGCAGCCGCGCCGCCGGCGGGCCAGTCGCGCCAGCACGCCGTGCCGTGGGTGTCGCGCAGGAGGCAGAAACGGGAGTAATGCGGCAGCCAGTCGGCGTTGTCGGCGCAGAAAGCCGCGTAGCCCGCCGAGCTTGTCACCTGCGCGCCTATCTCCGCATAGAGTGCCTTGATGAAGCGGCGCTTGAGGGCGAACGCCTGCTCGTAGTCCATCTGCGGCAGGGCGTTGAGCTCGCGCCCCTCCGCCCGCACAAGGGCGTAGGCGGCGGTGCCGTCCCACTCCCGCGCGTCAAGGTAGAGCGGGTGGAGCGCGAAGACGGAGATGCCGTTGTACGGGTAAGAGTCGCGCCATGTGCCGCCCTTGTCGGTGTCGTTGACGGGCAGCAGCTGCACAGCCCGCAGTCCGCACGACGCGGTCCAGCGCACAAAGTGCAGCAGGTCGCCGAAGTCGCCCGCACCGAGACTTCCCTCACTGCGCAGCGAGAAGACGGGCACAACACACCCCGCACCGTGCCACGCCGGTTGCGGCACGGCGGGATTGTTGTCCAGCCGCACCGCGCCGCAACCGTCCGTCACGGCGGGAAACCGGCGGTTTGCGCCACCCTCCCACTCCGCTGGCCGCAGTCCCTGCGGGTCGACAAGCAGGTATTTGTACTCCACCCCCACGCGCACATCTGCGGGGGCGAGCGGCAGAGCCCACTCGTATGTCCCCACACGCCGCATGCGCGCTGCGTGGACCGTGTCCCAGACGCCCAACGCGGGGGACGAGCCGCACACAGCCCAGAGCCGTCCGTCCCGGGGGGGCAGGGCGGTCAGCATGAGGAGGTTGTCCGCCGCAAACACGCCAGTGTCGGGTTCGACACCCTCCACGCCGCGCATAACGCATTGTGAGAAAGCGGTGCGGTGCAACAGCGCGGGGAGCGCGTCTTCCGCCCAGCAGTCACAAAACGACACCGTCTCGCGCCCATCCAGTGGAAAGACGCGCCAGCTGTTATGCTCCACGCGTGCCACGCTGCCGTCGGTCCGCACGACACGGTAGGCCCAGCGCACTGAGCGCGCCGTCGCAGGCAGGGTGACAAGTGCCTCCCATGTTTCGCCGTCGGCGGTGTGGCAAGGCAGGTGGTGCGGCGCGGCACCTTCCGCCGAAAGGACGAGCTGCAGACTTTCCCCCCACTCGGTGTGGTAGGGTATGCTGAAACGAAGTGTTTTCTCCATATATAGGTGGGTTCTATAAATTGGCCTTGTCATATTACGGGACTATTTTCGAGGACAATTTGTCTGCGAGTGAAGGAGTATAACGGGCTATACAACTGAACGAACAGACGAATTGAACCGGAAAAAGGTCGTAAGATGACAAAACGTGACCCATAGTTTAATGATATTACGGCGGGAATTTATAGAACCCACCTATATACAATAATGCCAAGCGCGGCGTGCCCATGCACCCGCCCGCGTTTTTCACGGCGGGGGCTGCCGCGCCAAAAGCCCGCTAATATAGGCAATTCCCGCCGCACGCACGCACACGGCGGGGCAATAGGGCGAAAAAACACGCGGCAGACAACAAAATGCAAAAAACCTTTTGCAGCCGTGACGGTGTGTGTATATTTGCATTATCAAAACAAGCCGGAAGCAAGGCGGACACCCCGAAAAGGGAAGTGGAGAGGCGGGAGCGCCCTCCGTGGCCGCACTGCCGAAAGCGAAGCCTACGGCTGCATCGGTTAGATTGGGATACTCATCAATAACAGAACGAAAAACCGAGACAGTTATGCCGCTCAATGGCGTGCCGATATGCGTACCCCTCCGTACGTAGGGTCGGATTACAGCGACTGCATAACCCTCAAATCCTATTTTCTCGGAGTTTCATCACATCACCGATGCAGCCTTTCTTGTGTCCAAACGCCAACGCCGCACACTGACACGCCACCCCTCCCCCACTTCACTCCGCACCTATGCCCCGCAGACGGCGGCACTCCTCCCTTTGCCTTTTGGACTTGGGGAAGGGTACTGCGAACATCCGCATTTGCCATCCGGCGCAAACGGAAAACGCTGTTTGTGCAATCACCCTCTGCGGGAAATGTGCATCCGGAAACTGGGGAACGGAACTTTACACCCGCAAGCCCAAGCGACACCCGCGCACACGTTCAGCGCGGTACATCCATACAAAAAACGACCGCCCTACTCCTTTCGGAATGGGCGGCCGCAGTGTTGGGGTATCCGGACTCGAACCAGAAAAAACAGGACCAGAATCTGTTGTGTTGCCAATTACACCATACCCCAAACTTTCAAGTCTTTGCATCAGCACCCTTGCTGTTTGCGAGTGCAAAGGTAGCACCTTCTTGTAAATCCGCAAGGCTTCCGCCGTTTTTTTTGAGCAAGCCCTTAAAAAAATGCTTTTCCACAGGTTTCCATGGCTGAAAAAACAATGCACTACCACGCTTTCCTCGCATACAAAAGCAAGGACGGCCGCACTTATACAGGTTGCTAAGCACATTGATTCCCAACACATTTTCGACAGAATTTAGCAGCCGCCAACGGAAAAAGAAGATTAACACCCAGACTTGCCGCTGTTTATTCCCTTTTCGCGCGACCACGAGCGCATTAGCCCAAGAAAAAAGGCGTACACACGCGCCGACCCGCCCCACACAAGCCGCGCAAAGGGGTAAACGGGATGCCACGGCTCACGCGAAACTCTTTCACAAGAAGCACGCACTTACGCCCCCCAAAAAACACCCTACGAAATCTGGACGGCATGCCGCAAAACACGACAGCGTGCGAGTAACGCCGAAAAATCAGAATGTCGCATTTTACAGGCAAAAGCGAGCAAAATGTCAAAACGCGCCGCAGCGAAAGGAGGACAACTTTTAGGAAAGTTTAACGGTGTCGGCGGCCTGTAGCGGCCCGGTGCACCCTTTTTGAAGCCAAGCCTGCACTTCGGTGACAAGATACCGCGGTACTTTGAAGGCCAAGCCGCACCCC